>DASZJQ010000053.1:0-42840 GCA_035947875.1 Acidimicrobiales bacterium | reverse complement strand
CTGCGGCGTGCCCATGGTGGTGTGGAAGCACCATGGCCCGGTCCCGCCGGACTCCGACGTGGCCCACATGATGGAGCAACTGACGCTGGTGGCCGACGCCCGATTCGGCCCGGAGGGATGGTCGATCGACCGGATCATGCGCCAGATTCCGAACCACTTCCACGCTCACGGGAGAGACCCGAATTGGTGGTTCAACCGCTTCCGTAACACCTGAGAACAGCTGAGCCGCGTCCGGCCGGGCCAGGTCGGGCGGGCGCGGGTGCCAGGTAGGGTGACGCAGGTGGAGAACCCGTCGGTGCCGGTCGTCGCGCCCTCCTTCTCCCGATCGGCGTGAGCCCCCCAACCCCACGCGACTCGGACCCGGCGGACGAGCTCCCCGCCTATGAACGTGCGGATCTCCTGCTCAATCCCCAGGCCGATCCCGGTGGCGCGGGGTTGGGGGCGAGCGGGGCCGAGGCATCGTTCGACCCCAGTTGGCCGGTCATGTTGCGCCGTCGCGTGGTGGCGCGGGCCGAGCGAAGCCCCCGTTACCGCTGGTGGGCCCTCACCGCCCTGTTGTCGGGGTTGCTCTCTCTCAACATCACCTTCACGGTCTTCGTGGTGGCGCTGCCCACGGTCAAGGCAGACTTCCACACCAACTTCTCGGTCCTGACCTGGGCGTCGACCGGACCGCTGCTGGCGTTCGGCATTGCCGCCCCCTTCTTCGGCAAGGCCGGCGACCTCTTCGGCCACCGCCGGCTGTACCTGTTCGGGCTGTTCGGCGCCATGGTCAGCGCCATCCTCACCGCGACCGCGGCCAATGTGGGCATGCTGCTCTTCGCCCGCGCCCTCGATGGCGTGCAGGGTGCGGCCACCGGCACGGCTTCGATGGCGTTGATCCTCCAGTTGTTCGCCCAGGAGGAGAGGGTCAAGGCCCTGGGTTGGTGGGCGCTGGTCGGCGCCGGGGGCCCCGTCCTCGGGGTCACGCTGGGCTCCCCGGTCATTCAATTCTTTGGATGGCGGACCCTCTTCTGGGGGCAGTTGGTGCTGCTGGTCGTCGCCACCGGTGTGGTGGCGCTCATCCTCCCCTCACGTCGGAGCGCGCACCGCGGACCGGCGGTGGAGCCCCCCGCCGACCCGTCCAACGCCGGAGCCTGGGCGGGCATGGACTGGGTCGGAAGCTGGGCCCTGGCCGGGGCCGTCACCGCAGCCATGCTGGCGCTCAGCATCGGCCCCATCGTCGGGTGGACGTCAATCGGGGTGATCCTCTCGGGCGCCGCCGCCGCCACCTTCGTCGTGCTCTTCGTGTGGCGGGAGTTGACCTTCGCCACACCGCTGATCCCCACCAAGTATTGGAAGCGCCGCAACTTCGTCTTTCCCATGGGCATGCGGGCGTTCTCCAACTTCGCCTATTTCGGGGGCTTCTTCCTCTTCCCGCTCCTCATGGAGCAGGTGTACGGCTACAGCGTCACCGAGGTCGGATTCGTCTCGGTGGCCCGCCCACTCGTCTTCGCCATCAGCGCGCCCATTGCCGGCTACATGACGGTCCGCACCGGCGAACGCTTCGCCACCGTGGCCGGTGCCGCGTCCGTGCTGGTGTCGATGGTGCTGTTCGCCACCTTGGGAGCGACGCCCGGTCTGGCGCTCATCCTGCTCGCCCTGGCCCTGTCGGGCCTCGGCATGGGAATCGCCCTGCCCGCGACCTCAGCCACCATGGCCAGCGAGGTCCATGCCTCCGAGTACGGGGTGATGAGCGCGGCCCAGTTGATGGCCACCCAGGTGGGCGAGGTGGCGGGGATCCAGGTGGTCCTGACCCTGCAGGAGTCCCTGGCTCACCGGGCCGGCCTGGAAAACGTGGGGCACAGCCCGGCCCTCCTGCACAGCTTTCAGATCGCCTTCTGGGTGGGCGCCCTCATGGCCGCCGCCGGGTTGGTGTGCGCCTTTTTCACGCGCACCGTGAGGAAGGGGGTCGAGGAGAAGAGCGTCACCCGTGTGGTGCCGGCCTGAAGGCAGCAGTCTGACGCAGAGGAGGTTTCGAGAATGACCAAGTCCACGCAGGCGCCCATCGGTTCTCCGCCGGGCCACTACGCGCCGATCAATGGTTTGCGCCTCTACTACGAGGTGCACGGCCAGGGCCGCCCCCTGGTCCTTCTGCATGGCGGTCTCTTGACCATCGACTTGGCCTTTGGTCCTCTCATCCCGGCGTTGGCCGAGCGCCATCGGGTGATCGGCGTTGAATTGCAAGGGCACGGGCACACGGGTGACATCGAACGACCGATGCGGGTGGACTCCTTGGCCGATGACGTGGCGTCGCTCCTCGATCATCTCTCCCTCGAGAGCGCCGATGTCTTCGGCTTCAGCCTGGGAGGGATGGTGGCGCTCACCATGGGCCTGCGCCATCCCGATCGAATCGGACGCCTGGTCATCGCGTCGGTGGACCACCAACCGAACCACGCGCAATTCGAGCAGCGCGACGATCCCGACGTGGCGAGACGGATGCCCACCGAAGAAGACTTTCTGGGCATGCGGGAGGCCCATGCCCGGGTCGCACCCAGACCCGAAGACTTCGACGCGATGGCCGAGAAGACGTCCAGCATGGTCCATGGCTTCGGGGGGTGGAGTGACAGCCAACTGCGTTCGATCAGCCCCCCGACCCTGCTCTTGGTCGGAGACACCGACTTCGTGCCGTTGGAACATGCCGTCGCCATGTTCAAGCAGATCCCGGAGGCAGAGTTGGCTGTGCTGCCCGGCACCACCCACATGGGCGTCACCCGCAACGCCGACCGGGTCCTGGCGATGGTCCGTCCGTTTCTCGAGCCGGCAGGTTGAGCGCGTCACCGGTGCTCTCAGGGCGCTAGGTCGTCAGGACGTCATGTCCTTCAGCCGGTTGGCCATTTCGACCGCACTGGCGTCGGGGGCCGGGCCGGCGGTGAGCGCCATGAGCTTGGCCATGTCGCCTTCGACCTTGACCTTGCCGGCCATGAAGGCCTGCATCCCGACTTGCGGGTTGCCCTCAATCAGTATCGCCTTCGCCGTGTCGTAGTCGACCGTGACCTTCAGGTCCGGCGCATCGAGATGTCCCGTCTCGAGAATGAGCTCTCCCGACGAGGTGTCCATGTGGGCATCGATGTCCGTGTCGCCAAAAGGCACTTCGGTCACCACGAGGTTCATCCTCACGGAGTGACCCATGGCCGGAGCCCTTCCGGCGTACTCGGCCCGAATCTTGCGGGCTTCTTCCAACCAGTCGTCGCTCAGGAACGGGTACGGCATGGCGATAGCTCCTCTGTTTCTGTTGTCGGCGTAGGTGGGTCTCGCGGTTGCCCCACGCCGGCGGGATCCTCGTGGCCGCCGGAACGATAGTCGCGCCACCACTAGCATGCCGAAGCGTGAGTGCTCCCATTCTTCCCGGCGCCGAGCCCTTTTCCACCACCGGCGACGGCCGCGGCGCCCTGGTCCTCCACGGATTCACCGGCAACCCCCAATCCATGCGCGGGCTGGCGCTGGCACTGGCCGACGCCGGTCTCACCGTTGAGCTCCCCCTCCTCCCGGGACACGGCACCGACGTGGCCGACATGGTGCCGACCAGGTGGGCCGACTGGTCGGCGGCGGCCGAGGTGGCCTACCTCGAACTGGCCAGCCGGTGCGAATCGGTCGTCGTCGTCGGGCTCTCGATGGGGGGTTCGCTGAGCGTCTGGTTGGCCGAGCGGCACCCAGAGATCGCCGCGCTGGCTCTGGTGAATCCGCTGATCGTCCCTCCCGACAGCGACACGTTGGGATTCATCGCCGCCATGATTGAAGGCGGTGACGAGCTGGCCCCGGGCGTCGGATCGGACATCGCCCAGGAAGGGGTGGCCGAATCGGCCTACGCCGAGCTTCCCCTGCGCGCCGCGCAGTCGTTGTTCGATGGAGTGGCCGAGGTAGAGGCCGGACTCGGGTCGGTCACCTGCCCGGTCCTGCTCTTCTCCTCCGTCAACGACCATGTCGTCGCACCCATCTCGGGTGATCGCCTGGCCGAGGCGGTGAGTGGACCGGTGGAGCGCATCGTGCTCGAGCGCAGCTTCCATGTGGCCACACTCGACTACGACAAGGACGAGATCGAGGTGCGCACCGTCGAGTTCGTGACCGGGGTGCTGGCCACAGCGGGAGCATGAACGGCTCGCCCGGACCGCGTCCCGGCGGCGGCGGTCCCGGTCATTTGACCCGGGACGACGTGGTCCATGTGGCCCGGCTGGCCCGCCTCGAACTCAGCGATGAAGAGGTTTCGCTGTTCACGGCGCAGCTACGCACCGTGCTCGACCACGCGGCCGATGTGGCCGCCCTCGACCTGGCTCATCTGGAGCCGTCGTCACACCCCATCCCCATAGAGAACGTGCTGCGACCCGACGAGGTGCAGCCGTGTCTCGACCGGGCCGAGGTGCTGGCCGCGGCGCCGTCGGTGGAGGACCATCGCTTCCGGGTGCCCCGCATCGGGGGGGAGGCGCCGTGAGCGGTGCCTCCGCCATTGCCGAGGCCGTGCGAGCGGGCGAGCGCTCCGCCCGGGCGATCACCGAAGAGGCCCTGGTCGCCGTGGAGGCTGGCGACGCCGACGTCCACGCCTTCCTGCTGACGCTGCCCGATGAAGCCCTGGCCCACGCCGACGCCATCGATGCCGCGATCGCTCAGGGTCGGAACCCGGGCCCCCTGGCCGGTGTCCCGGTGGCCCTCAAGGACAACCTGTGCACCCGGGGGATCCCCACCACGTGCGGCTCGCGCATCCTCGAGGGATGGCGGCCGCCGTATGACGCCACGGTGGTGGAGAAGCTGCGCTCCGCCGGTGCCATCGCGCTGGGCAAGACCAATATGGACGAGTTCGCCATGGGGAGTTCCACCGAGAATTCGGCCTTCGGACCGACGCGCAACCCCCGCCGGGGCGACCGGGTGCCCGGCGGGAGCAGCGGGGGTTCGGCGGCGTCGGTGGCCGCCGACTTCACACCCCTCGGGCTGGGCTCGGATACCGGCGGGTCCATCCGCCAGCCCGCCGCCCTGTGCGGGGTGGTGGGCATGAAGCCCACCTACGGGCGCGTCTCGCGCTACGGACTGGTGGCCTTCGCGAGCTCGCTGGACCAGATCGGCCCGTTCGCCGCCAGCGTGGAGGACGCCGCCCTGCTGTTCGACACGATCGCCGGGCCCGACCCACGCGACAGCACCTCGCTGCCGGGTGCCGGTCCGCCCACGGCGCCTGCGGTGGGCCGGGGCGTCGAAGGGGTGCGGGTCGGCCTGTGCCCGGACCTGATCGACGGGTCTGCGACCGACGTGGCGGCCCGGGTCTACGAGGCGGCCGAGGCGCTGGCCGCGGCCGGGGCCAAGGTCGATGAAGTTCGAGTGCCCGAATTCGCCTACGGGTTGTCGGCCTACTACCTCATCGCCCCGGCCGAGGCTTCGTCGAATCTGGCTCGCTACGACGGCGTGCGGTACGGGTTGCGGATCGACGCGGACGATGCGGCGGCCATGAACACGGCGACGCGCACGGCCGGCTTCGGAGCCGAGGTGAAGCGTCGCATCATGCTGGGCACGTACGCCCTGTCGGCCGGGTACTACGACGCCTACTACGCGCAGGCACAGCGCGTCCGCACCATGGTCATGCAGGCGTTCGAACGGGCCTACGCCTCGGTCGACGTGCTGCTCGGGGCCACGGCGCCGACGACGGCCTTCGCCCTGGGGGCCAAGGTCGACGACCCCATGGCCATGTACATGAACGACGTCTGCACCATCCCCTCCAACCTGTCCGGGCACCCCTCGGTCTCGGTGCCCTTCGGCGTGGGCGACGACGGGCTCCCGGTCGGCGTGCAGGTCCTGGCACCGGCCCTCCAGGAGGCACTGCTGTTCCAGGTGGCAGGAGCGGTGGAAGCGGCGGCACCGACGTGAGCGCCGACGTGGCGGCGGACGTGGTGGCCGACGTGGCGTCCGACGCGGAGTGGGAGATGGTCATCGGACTCGAGGTCCACTGCGAACTGGCCACCTCGACCAAGCTCTTCTGTGGTTGCCGTAACGCCTTCGGGGACGAGCCCAACACCAATGTCTGCCCGGTCTGCCTCGGCCTCCCCGGGTCCTTGCCGGTGCTCAATGCCCAGGCGGTGGAGCTGGCCATGCGTATCGGCACGGCGTTGCACTCCGAGATTCGCCCCAGCACCTTCGCCCGCAAGAATTACTTCTACCCCGACCAAGCGAAGGACTACCAGATCAGCCAGTACGACCAGCCGCTCAACCTGGGGGGCTGGCTCGAGCTGCCCGACGGGTTCCATGTGGGCGTGACCCGCGCCCACATGGAAGAGGACACCGGCAAGCTGACGCATGTCGGCGGCAGTGGGCGGATCAACGCGGCCGATCACGCCCTGGTCGACTACAACCGGTCGGGGGTGCCACTGGTGGAGATCGTGAGTGAGCCCGACATGCGCTCGTCCACCCAGGCCCGGGCCTACGCATCGGAACTGCGGGGGATCCTGATGGCCACGGGCGCGTCCGACGGGCGCATGGAGGAAGGCTCGATGCGGGTGGACGCCAACGTCTCGGTCCGCCCCGCCGGGACGACCGCGTTCGGCACGCGCTGCGAGATCAAGAACCTCAACTCGCTCCGGTCGCTGGGCCGGGCCATCGAGTATGAGGCCGCCCGCCAGATCGCGCTCATCCAACGCGGCGAGAGGGTCAAACAGGAGACCTTGCACTGGGACGAGGCCGCCGGGCGAACGTCCGCCCTGCGCTCGAAAGAAGAGGCCAACGATTACCGCTACTTCCCCGAGCCCGACCTGGTTCCGCTGGCCCCCGATGCGGCGTGGCGAGCGCGGGTCGCCGCCTCCTTGGGTCCGATGCCGGCCGACCGCCGGGCGAAGCTGGTGGCTTCTCTGGGTGGCTCGGCCAGCGGGGCCGAACACGACCAGATCCGCGCCGTGGTCGACCTCGGTCTCGACGCCCTCGTGATGGCGGCGATCGAGGCCGGCGCACCGGCGGCGCTGGCCGTGGCCCGGGCGTCCAACGAAGTGGCGGCCGAGGGCGAAGCCGGACTCGCCCTGACGCCGGGATCGTTCGCCGCCCTGGTGTCCATGGAGGCGAAGGGCACCCTGTCGGCCACCCAGTCCAAAGCGGTGCTCAGCGCCCTGCTGGCCGCCGGCGGCGGGGACCCCGCCGCCGTGGCGAAGGAGCTGGGTTTCGAGGCCCTCGGCACCGACACCCTGGTGGCCGCCGTGGCCGAGGTGGTGGCGGCCCACCCCCAGGAGTGGGCCCGTCTGGTGGACGGGGACGAAAAACTGCAGGGCTTCTTCGTCAAGGCGGTCATGGACGCGACCGACCACAAGGCCAACGGCAAGGAAGTGGTGGCCGAGCTCCGTCGCCGCCGCGGCTAGGAGCTTCGCCACCTCGGTGGGGAACCGAACGGAACCGAACCGAACCGAGTCGGAAGGGTCCAATGACTCCTCCTGTGTGGGCGCGAGCGGGGCGGTCGTATGCTTCTCGGCCATGACGAGTGACGAGGGTGAGCGAGAGGGACTCAAGCCGCGCAGCTTCGAGGTGACCGAGGGGCCGACCCGAGCGCCGGCCCGGGCCATGCTGCGGGCCGTCGGGATGACGGATGCCGACTGGGACAAGCCGCAGATCGGCGTGGCCAGCAGTTGGAACGAAGTCACGCCCTGCAACATGCCGCTCGACCGGCTGGCCAAGCGTTCCAAGGAGGGCGTGCGTGATGCCGGAGGGTTCCCGTTCGAGTTCGTGACCATCGCCGTGTCCGACGGCATCTCCATGGGCCACGAGGGCATGCGGGCATCGTTGGTCAGCCGGGAGGTGATCGCCGACTCGGTCGAGACGGTGATGCACGCCGAGCGCTTCGACGGGCTGCTGACCTTCGCCGGTTGCGACAAGTCCCTGCCGGGCATGCTCATGGCGGCGGCGCGCATCAACCTGCCCAGCGTCTTTCTCTACGGCGGTTCCATCATGCCGGGGCGCCTGGGCGACCGCGCCCTCGATGTGGTCAGCGTCTTCGAGGCGGTGGGCGCCCACGCAGTGGACGCATTGAGCGACGAGGAGCTCAGCCTCATCGAGCGCAACGCCTGCCCGACCATCGGGTCGTGCGCCGGCATGTTCACCGCCAACACCATGGCCTCGGTGGGGGAGGCGCTCGGTATGTCGTTGCCGGGCAGCGCCTCGGCCGCCGCGGTGGACCGCCGCCGCGATGACTACGCCTACGCGTCGGGCCTGGCCGTCATCCGGCTGCTGGAAGAGGGGATCCGGCCCCGGCACATCATGACCAAGAAGGCGTTCGAGAACGCCATCGCCGTGGTCATGGCCCTGGGCGGTTCGACCAATGCCGTCCTGCACCTGCTGGCCATCGCCTACGAAGCCCAGGTCGACCTGGAGCTGGACGACTTCAACAAGGTGGCGGCCCGGGTGTCGCACGTGGCCGACCTCAAGCCGCACGGCAAGTACCACATGTTCGACGTCGACCGCATCGGTGGCGTCCCGGTCGTCATGGCCGAATTGCTCGACGCCGGACTGCTGCACGGGGACTGCCTGACGGTGACCGGGAAGACGATGGCGGAGAACCTGGCCGCGCTCGATCCACCCGCCCCCGACGGCGACGTCATCCATCCGCTCAGCGACCCGATCCATGTGGGCGGAGGCATCGCCATCCTCAAGGGCACGCTGGCCCCCAAGGGCGGCGTGGTCAAGGTGGCCGGCATCGACACCTCGGAGTTCGACGGCACGGCGCGCGTCTTCGACGGCGAGCCGGCGGCCATGGACGCCATCATGTCCGGATCGATCGTGCCCAACACGGTGGTGGTCATCCGCTACGAGGGGCCAAAGGGTGGGCCCGGCATGCGCGAGATGCTGGCCGTGACCGGGGCCATGAAGGGAGCCGGGCGGGGCGGTGACTGCGCCCTGGTCACCGACGGTCGCTTCAGCGGGGGCACCCACGGCTTCTGCATCGGCCACGTCGCCCCCGAGGCCGTTGACGGAGGACCGATCGCCCTGGTGCATGACGGCGACCGCATCGTCATCGACGTGACCAACCACTCCATCGACCTGATGGTGGACGAGGCCGAGCTGGCCCGGCGGGCGGGGGACCTCAAGGCCTTCGAGCCTCGCTACACGTCCGGGGTGCTGGCCAAATTCGCCCGCCTGGTGAGCGGCGCCGAGTTGGGCGCGGTGACCCGGGCCTGAGCCGGCTGGGCCGCCCCGAAATCAGGCCGACCGGCGGCGGCGCTCAGGTGGGGCGCCCGGTGGCCAGCTCGCCGAAGCGCTCCAGGTAGAAGGCGAAGTCCCGACGTACCCCCTCGACGGTGAGGTCGAACTCACCGAGGGTGAACTCGTGGGTGCCGCCCTCCCCCCGGCGATGTTGGGAGGCCCAGCCCTCCATGGCCTGTCGGCTCGAGTCAGCGAGGGGAAGGCCGAGGTGCTCGAAGCTCGACGCCACCGAGCCGACCGGGTCCCGGTTGAACTCGGCGAAACCCACATCGGCGAAACGCTCCTCGCCCAGCTCGTCGCGGCAGTCCATGGCCCGGCGGAGGGCCTCGGCCCAGATGGCGGTCTGCCCGGCGCCGATGTCCCGGTCGACCTGGTCGCTCACCCAGCTGCGCGTGTAGTCGATGAGGCTGCAGACCGAGCCCATGACCTCGCTGGGGTCGCGGTGGGTCCAGATGAAGCGAGCGTCGGGATAGACCGACACGAGGGCGGGGAGCGACAGCATGTGCACCGGCGTCTTGAGGTGCCACTGGTACGGCGGGCAGTGCCACTGCAACAACTGCAGGGTGCGCCGATGGATGAGATAGGCCGGCGTCATGTCGCACTCGAGCACCCAGCGGGTGTAGCTCGGCACAATGGCCATCCCGTCGAAATGCGACGTCCGCATGTCCATGCCGAGCAGGTCCTGGCATTCGGTGGGGCCGGTGGCCGTCTGAAAATGCAGGGACCGCATCTTCGGGAAGGTCTCGTACATGGCCTCGAGTCCGCGGGCCGTCGGTGCAATCCGCGGGTCGGTGTCCTGCGTCGCCGCCTCGGGGGGCGGGACAGGTGACGACGACTCCCAACAGCGCAGGGAGCGGATGGCCGGATCGGCGTCCAAGAGGTTGCTCAGGGCCGTCGTCCCGGTCCGCGGCAACCCGATGATGAAGAGGGGCGCACGGATCGCCCGGTCTTCGATCTGTGGGAACCGCTTGACGGTGTCGTGGACCTGCAGTCGACTGGCCAGGTGCCCGACCAGCCGCATGCGCATGATGTCGGAGCCCAGGTCACTCAGTTGGGCCTCGCTCCGGAGGGCTTCGGTCAGGTGCTCGAGCCCGGCACGGAACGAGTCGCTCCCGTAGTCGGTCAGGCCGGTCTCGGCTTCGGCCGCCGTCATGAGCTCGTCCGGGGCCAGGCTCACAGGAAGTCCGAACCTCCGTCGACGTTCACGTTGGCTCCGGTGACGTAGCCGTTGGTCTTCGAGGCCAGGAAGACGACCACCACGGCGATCTCGTCGGGGAGCCCGGCCCGGCCCAGATCGGCCGGCTGATGGAAGTGGGTGTCGATCCACTTCATCACGTCGAACGGGTCGGTCGGGTCGAGGTTCTCGGCCTCGAACATCGGCCGGAGGCCCTCGCTGAAGCTGGCGGTGACGATGGAACCGGGACTCACCGTGTTGACCAGGATGCCTTCCGGGGCCAGCGATTTGGCCAGGTTCTTCGACACGCTGGACAGCGCCGCCTTCGATGCCGTGTACGCCACGAGCAAGGGGCTCTGGCGTTGGATGGAGTGGGCCGAGATGTTGACGATGCGGGCCCACTCGGCCGCCCGCAGCAGCGGCAGGGCGGCCCGGGTACTGCGCACCGCCGACATCAAGCCGATCTCGAAGACGGCGTCCCAGTCGTCGTCGGCCAGGTCCTCGAACTTGGCGGCTCCGGGGCCCACCGTGTTGACCAACACGTTCAGCGAGTCCCAGCGCGCTCCGATGGCGTCAAAGGCGGCGGTCACCGACGAGGGGTCCGTGACGTCGGTGGCCCACCCCATGGCGTCGGGTGCGCCGGCGGCGCGTAGGGCGCCGACCGTCTCATCCAACTCGGCCTGGTGCCGGGCCAGGACCGCCACCTGCGCCCCCTCACCGGCCAGGCGGAGCGCGATGGCCCGGCCCATCCCCTTGGTGCCGCCGGTGACGGCCGCCCGTGCTCCGGCAAATCCGAGATCCATCGAACCTCTCCCTTGTTGTCGTGTCGCTGTTGGTCGTCCGGCTGTGTCGTCCGGCTGTGTCGTTCGGCTGTGTCGTTCGGCTGGTGGTGTGTCGGTTGTGGTCGTTCAGCCATGGAGGTGAACGTCGAGCCCGGCTGGCTAACGCGCGAAGCGCCGGCGTATCCCGGCCCGTCGGGCGGCCATGACCCGTTGGCGCTCTTCGTCGGTCACCCGCGGCGTCGACGGCGGCAGGGCGGCGTCCAGGTCGTCGAACGCCACCACCCGGGTGGCGGGGACCGGCGCCGCGTCGGCCCGGACCCAGCGAACCATGCCCGGACCGCGGCGCTGGCCGGCCGTGTCGAGCCAGTTGGCCACGCCGGGATCCCGGTGGGCCACGACGGCTCGGAACACGCCGTCGTCGAGCACGGCCTGATGGCCGTTGAGGGAGGACTGGTGCCGGGCGTAGTCGATCGTTTCCCACCATTGATTGCCAATCGACAGGCTCCAGTAGAGGGCGGCCGGCGGCGTCACTTCGATGATGAGGGCCTCGTCGTCGGCCAGCTCCCACGAGCCCCACACCGTGACGTTGTCGGTGGCCCCTCCGATGTCCGAGCGCACCACCGGTGGCCGAAAGCCGTTGATCCCCGCCCCCCGGCCCATTTCCTCGATGTCCCACCAGAAGCGCACGCTGTCGCGGACGAAGCGGCCCAGGGCGTCGAGTTGGCGGGCGGTCCGCTCCTCCGCGCTGGGTTGGGGCTCAGCCGGCGAGGTCGGCTCGGCCAGGCATTCGATCTGCAACGACGCCGGCTGCTCGGCGGCCCAGTCGTAGAAGAACTGCCGGATGACCAGCGAGGAGGCGCCGTCGGTGAGGGGGAGCCAGTTCTCACCGCGGCGTTCGGCCGAGAGGAAGAGCTCGAAGGTGCCGTCGTCGGCGATGACCAGATCGTCGGCCACCACGTCGCCGATGTTGCCGATGCCCGCCATGACCTGGAAGGCCAAGAAGCGGGCGCTGCCGCGATGGCCCCAGACGCGGTAGGCGGCATCGGGCCGGACCGAGGCGCCCGAATAGAGGGCGTCGGGACAGTCCATGCCCCACTTGAGGACGTTGTCCACATTGCCGGGCCGGATGGCCGGCTCATAGGGATCGGAGCTGCGGAGTGCCTCGTCGACGCCCAGGGCGAGGAGCACCATCAGGTGTCGGTAGCCGGCCGCGTCGCTCTCCCCACCCGGGGGCATGCGCTCGGAGTGGAGGAAATCCCCCGCCTCACCCAGGGCGGCGAGGAGCAACCGCCAGGCCTCGCCCGAATGCAGGCTGTCGGCGCCCAGCGTGCCGTGGCGCCCGGCCGCGCCCACCGCAGACGGGATCCACGCCAGTTCCTCCGCCGCGTCATTTTCGGACCCCCCGGACACCAGAGCGACTCTAACGGCGCCGCACCACGGGCGCCCAGGGGTTGTGGCAAGGCGAGCGACATGGCAGAATGTGCGGACCATGCAGGAGATCGGTCGCACCCGCACAGAAATTCTGGTACTCGTAACCTAGGCGCGCCGCCATCTTGCAACGCGCGCCTTTCGACCTCCCAGACGGGGGGTCGTTTCAATTTCGGGGCTCATCCGATCGGCGCAGTGTGACGCAGGCAACACCCGGACCGGGGCAGCACCAGGCACACACGAGACACGCACCAGACACACACCAGACACGACGAGACAGAGGAACAGGGGAAGCAGATGCAACTCACCGGAGCACAGGCACTCATCAAGAGCCTCGAGATGCAGGGGGTCGACGTCATGTTCGGCCTGCCCGGGGGCGCCATCCTGCCGGTCTACGACCCGATCATCGACTCCTCCATCCGTCACATCCTGGTCCGCCACGAGCAGGGGGCCGGCCACATGGCAGAGGGATACGCCATGGTGACCGGCAAGCCCGGCGTGGCCATGGTGACCAGCGGGCCCGGAGCGACCAACATCGTCACGCCACTGGCCAACGCCTACATGGACTCGACACCCCTGGTCGTCGTCACGGGCCAGGTGGCGACCCACTCGATCGGCACCGACGCCTTCCAGGAATGCGACATCACGGGCGTGACGATGGGGATCACCAAGCACAACTGGCTGATCAAGGACGTCGACGACATCCCGCGCGTCGTGGCCGCGGCCTTCCACGTGGCCACCACCGGCCGTCCCGGTCCGGTCCTCATCGACCTGCCCAAGGACATCGCCAACGCCACCATGGACTGGTACTGGCCCACGTCGGTCGACGATCTCGATCTCCCGGGCTACCACCCGTTGACCGAGGGTGATCCCGCCCTCGTGCGTCAGGCGGTCCAGCTGATGCGGGAGGCCCACCGACCCGTGCTCTACGTCGGGGGCGGCGTGCTCAAGGCCCGGGCGGCCGAGGCCTTGCGGGCCCTGGCCGAGCGTACGGGCATGCCGGTGGTCACCACCCTGATGGCCCGCGGGGCGTTTCCCGACTCCCACCCCCAGGCCTTGGGCATGCCCGGCATGCACGGCCACTACACCGCGGTGACGGCCATGCAGCGGAGCGATCTGCTGGTCAGCCTCGGCGCCCGTTTCGACGATCGGGTGACCGGAAAGATCGATGCCTTCGCGCCCGAGGCCAAAATCATCCACGTCGACATCGACCGGGCCGAACTGGGCAAGGTCCGTACGGCCGACGTCGGGATCGCCGGGGATTGCCGGCTGGTGATCGAGGAATTGCTGGCCGCGTTGGCCCCGGGCGGGGGCGAGTGGGACGGGCCGAGCCTCGAACCGTGGTGGACACAGCTCCACCAGTGGCAGGAACGCTTCCCGCTCTACTACGACCACGCCGAGGGTGGGGCGATCAAGCCCCAGATGGTGGTGGAGCAGCTCCGGGACGCGTCCCCCGACGATGCCATCTGCGTCGCCGGCGTGGGGCAACATCAGATGTGGGCGTCGCAGTACTGGCAGTTCGACTACCCCTACACCTGGGTCAACTCCGGCGGCGCCGGCACGATGGGCTTCGCCGTTCCGGCCTCCATCGGGGCCAAGGTGGGCCGGCCCGACCGGACCGTGTGGGCCATCGACGGTGACGGGTGCTTCCAGATGACCGCGCAGGAGCTCGTCACGGCCACCTCCGAACAGATTCCGGTCAAGATCGCCATATTGAACAACGCCTACCTGGGCATGGTCCGCCAGTGGCAGGAGATGTTCTACGAAGAGCGCTATTCCGAGGTCTACCTGTCACCCGATCTCCCCGACTACGTCAAATGGGCCGAGGCCATGGGTTGCGTGGGCATCCGGGCCGAGTCCCCGGAAGATGTCGGCCCGGCGATCGAGAAGGCCAATTCCATTGACGATCGCCCGGTCGTGGTCGACTTCCGCACCGACGCCTTCGAGAAGGTGTTCCCCATGGTGGCGGCCGGTCAGTCCAACGACAACATCGTCGTCCACCCGGACCAGGTTGCGGCGGTGGCCAACCGATGAGCACGCCCCATCTCAGTGCCGTGCCGGACGTCCGCCCGCCGCCGCCACGCCACCACATCTTGTCGGTGCTGGTCGAGAACAAGGCCGGCGTGCTCTCCCGGGTGGCCGGTCTCTTCAGTCGGCGGGGCTTCAACATCTACTCCCTGGCCGTGGCCCCGGCCGACGAGAGCAAGCATTTCAGCCGCATCACGATTGTGGTGGACGTGGAGTCGGCGCCGCTCGAACAGGTGATCATGCAGCTGGACAAGCTGATCAACGTGGTCTCCATCGGTGAGCTGTCACCGGCCGAGGCGGTGGAGCGCGAGCTAGTCCTGGTCACCGTGGCCGTGGGCCCGACCGAGCGATCCCAGGTGATCCAACTGGTCGGGGTCTTCGGAGGCGAGGTGGTGAGTGTCGGGACCGACCAGCTCACCGTCATGCTGGCCGGGCGGCCCGAGAAGATCGATGATTTCGAAGGGCTGCTGGAGCAGTACACCGTGGTGGAACTCCAACGGACCGGGCGTGTCGCCCTGCCTAAACTTGACCGCCACTGAGGAGCCGATCCCGACCTCACCGAACGCACCAGGGACACCGAACGCACAAGAGATATCCGAGCGCCACAGAGACACTGAGCCCACACAGGGACACCGAACGCACAAAGAGAAAGAAGCGGACACCATGGCCACGCTGTACTACGAATCCGACGCCGACCCGAGCCTCATCGCCGGTCGGAAAGTCGCCATCATGGGTTACGGATCGCAAGGTCACGCCCATGCCTTGAACCTCCTGGAGTCGGGAGTGGACGTGCGCGTCGCCCTGCGGGAGGGGTCATCCTCGGTGCGCAAGGCCGAGGAGGCGGGCCTGCGGGTGACGACCCTGGCCGACGCTGCGGCCGAAGCCGATGTGATCATGATCCTGCTGCCCGACACCGAGCAGAAGGCGGCCTACGACGAGCACATCGCCCCCCATCTCAACCAGGGCGACTGCCTGATGTTCGCCCACGGGTTCAACATCCGCTTCGGGCAGATCGTCCCGCCGGCCGGCGTCGATGTGGCCATGGTGGCCCCCAAGGGACCGGGTCACCTCGTGCGACGGACCTACACCGAAGGGGGAGGCGTGCCGTCCCTCATCGCCGTGCACCAGGACGCCTCCGGCAAGGCCCGCGAGCTGGCTCTCTCCTACGCGCACGCCATCGGGGCCACCCGGGCCGGCGTGCTCGACACCACCTTCGACGAGGAGACCGAGACCGATCTCTTCGGTGAGCAGGTCGTGCTGTGCGGCGGCCTGACGGCCTTGGTGACGGCCGGTTTCGAAACCCTGGTCAGCGCCGGATACCAGCCCGAGTCGGCCTACTTCGAGTGCCTGCACGAACTCAAACTCATCGTCGACCTCATGTACGAGCAGGGCATTGCCGGCATGCGCTACTCCATCTCGGACACGGCCGAGTACGGCGACGTCACCCGGGGCCCCCGGGTCATCAACCAGGCGGTCCGGGCCGAAATGCAAACGATCCTCGATGAGATCAAGAGCGGCGCCTTTGCCGACGAGTGGATCGCCGAGAATGCGTCGGGGCGCAAGAAATTCGAGGCGTTGCGCCAGGCGGGGAAGGCCCATCAGATCGAGGAGATCGGCCAGGAGCTGCGGGCCATGATGCCGTTCATCTCCGCCGGCAAGTCCCGCGTCCAGGATGCCTCGGGGGGCTGAACCGGGCGACCTCCTGCGGCTCGTCGTCGGACCTGGTCGTCGTCGGACCTGGTCGTCGTCAATCCGTGTCCGCGCGAAGCCCTGTGCTGGTGGTGAGGGAGGGTGGGCCCGATCGCGGCCAATCGAACCCGGTCCGTGGCGGCGGTCGGGGGCCCGGGCGGTAGATAGCTCCAGGTGAGAGGGTAAATCAACCTGGGCGCTTGATATGACATCACCATGATGTCATAGTGACACTATGAAGATGTCGTTGGTCATCGAGGGACTCCGGTCCGATGTCGAGGCCGTGGGGGAGTTGGGCGATGAAGCGGTGGCCCAGGCGGCGGAGCGCATCGCCGCCGTCCTGGCTCGTTCGGCGGCCAGCCGGATCCTCGATCTCCTTTCGGATGTCGCCGCCGAACTCTCGGCGGAACTGCCCGAGGGACGGGTCGAGATCCGCCTGGTGGGTGACGACGTCGAGTTCGCCTACGTCGACGAGCACCCCGCGTCCACCGAGGATGACGGCGACCTCTCGTCGCGCATCACGCTGCGCGTGTCCGAGCAGTTGAAGGCCAAGGTGGAAGCGAGGGCGTCCAGCGAAGGTCTCTCCGTCAACGGATGGGTCCTGCGCGTGCTCGATCGCGGCACGTCGGGACCAAAGAACCGCGGTGGCCGGGCGGGGTCTCGTCTCCACGGCTACGGCACGAGCTGAGAAGAGGAGGATCAACATGCAACGAACATTCGACACCCCCGGCAAGGTCAGGGTCGTCGTGGAGAACGACGTCGGATTGGTGGTGATCACCGCCCGCGAAGCGGCCACCACCGAGGTGACGCTCGAAGCAGGTTCCGGCGGATCGGAGGAACTGGTGGAGGCCGCCACGGTCGAGAACCAGCCGTCGGGGAGCGACTCCGTCATCCGGGTGAAGGTGCCCCACAAGCACGGGATGAAATTCGTGCGGCGCAACGGCGTCACCGTCCGCATCGACATGCCTCTCCAGGGCGACGTCGATGTGGCCACGGCGTCGGCCGACGTCGAACTCAACGGATCCATCGGAGAGGCACGGGTCAAGACGGTCAGCGGCGATATCACGGCCGACGACGCCAGCGGCGACATGCGGGCCAAATCGGTCAGCGGTGACATCTCGGTGGGCACGGTGGCCGGCGACCTACGGATGCATTCGGCGGCCGGCGACATGCGGGCCGTCCGGGTGGATGGCCGGGCCCAACTCACCTCGACGTCGGGTGACATCGAGGTCGGTTCGGCCGCCAACCGCGCCGATGTCCGGTCGACCTCTGGTGACGTCAGGCTGGGCGATGTGGCGGGTGACGCCTCCATCGTCGGCGTCTCCGGCAATGTACGAGTGCTGTCCTACGCCGCCGGGACCATGCAGGTCAGAGCCGTCTCGGGTGACATCACGGTCGGGATCGTCCAGGGGGTCAATCTCAGCGTCGACGCTGAGACCATGTCCGGCCGGGTCCACTCGGATATTCCGCTGGGTCAGGTGCCGGGCGCCCGGGGCGACGGTCCCGCTGTCGCCATCACGGCCCGGAGCGTCTCGGGTGACGTGCTGGTGGAACGAGCGGCCGGGCCGCACGTGCGCTGAGGGAAACTGGCGCCGTGAGGGTGCGGCTTCGGACTGAGGGCGACATGGATGCATGCGTCCGGCTGGCGGAAGTCGTTCATGAACGCGATGGCTATCCGGCGTACCTGGCCACCGATCTGCGGACGTTCCTGTCCGCCCCCGACGCCCTGGCGGCGTGGGTGGCGGAAGCCGAGGGTCAGATCATCGGCCACGTGGCCCTCCACGGACGGACCATCCCGGCGGCCATGTCCATCGCGGCCGATGCCCTGACGTGCCCCGCCGACCAGCTGGGTGTGGTGGCTCGCCTCCTGGTGTGTCCCGACGTACGCCGGCGGGGAGTGGGCCGTGCCCTGCTCGAGGTGGCGACCCAGGAGGCCCGAACGCTGGGCCGGTGGCCCGTTCTCGACGTGTCAGACCAATTCGAGCCGGCCGTCGCGCTGTACGAACACAGCGGTTGGGTCCGCGCCGGCCAGGTGCATCTCGAACTCGATGGCCAGGCGATTGAGGAACTGGTCTACCTCGGCCCGGCTCCGGCCGAGTGATCGGCGGATCGGTACAGTGAGCCGAGGAGGTCGACGTGCAGCAGAGCCACCTCGAGGATCCGCGCCCTACGTGACCGATCGGGAAGAGCTGCGTCAGTCCGAAATTGAACTCATGCGACGACGCGAGCGGGTGGCATCGTTGCCACGGGGGCTCCCACCGGGAGCGGCGATCCGGGTCTCTGTGTTCGAAGAGGCCCGGCGGCGGCCCGGCGACGGCGACTCGCCGCTCGAGTACGGAGGAAACGGCCGGTGGTGACGCTCGCGAAAATGCGTCAGATGGCGCTCGCCCTCCCCGAGGCAACCGAGCAGGATCACCACGGCATGAATTCCTTCCGGGTGCGCAACAAGATCTTCGCCACGGTCCCCGACGAGCACCACGTCCGGGTCATGGTCGACGAGCCGGAGGTCCTGGCGGCGGTGGCCGAGGACCCCTCCTCCTGCGAACCGTTCTATTGGGGCAAGCGGCTGGCCTGTGTGGTGGTCAACCTCCGCACGGTGCAGATCGACATGCTCAAAGAGCTGCTCACCGAGGCCTGGCTGCGCAAGTCCCCCAAGAGCCTGGCTCGCACGCACTTGGACGAGGGCTGAACCGCTCGGATTACGCGCTGGCCAGTGCTCCCACCACGTAGTTGATGCAGGCACAGAGCGAGGCGATGTCGTCGGGCTCGATGGCCGGGAACATGGCGATGCGGAGTTGGTTGCGGCCCAGCTTTCGATAGGGCTCGGTGTCAACGATGCCGTTGGCCCGGAGGGTGGCGGCGATCGCCGAGGCATCGATGGCGTCGACGAAATCGATGGTGCCCACCACGTGGCTGCGTTGCGACGGGTTCTCCACGAAGGGTCGGGCGAAGCCGGTCTGCTCGGCCCACGTGTAGAGGATCTCCGCCGAGCGGTCGCAGCGCGAGGCCGTCCACTCCAGGCCGCCGTTGGCGTTCATCCAGTCCAGTTGCTCGGCCAGCATGAAGATGGTGGCCAGCGCGGGCGTGTTGTACGTCTGGTCCAGTATGGAGTTGTCGACGGCCGTCTTCAGGTCGAGGAAGGTGGGGATCCAGCGGCCCGATGAGGCGATCCGTTCCACCCGCTCGAGGGCGGCGGGGGACATCAGGGCGATCCACAGTCCGCCGTCACCGGCGAAGCACTTCTGCGGGGCCAGGTAGTAGGCGTCGAACTCGTTCGGGTCGACCCGCAGTCCGCCGGCGCCCGATGTCCCGTCGACCGCGACCAGGCCCCCGCCGTCCTTCGGCAGGGCCGCCCCCTTGGGCCTCCGAATGGGCATGGCCACTCCGGTCGAGGTCTCGTTGTGGGTGAGGGCATAGAGATCAACCGAGGAGTCGGCCACGGGGACCGGGTGGGTCCCCACCTCGGCCGCAATGACCTGGGGGTCTTTCAGGTGAGGCGCCGCCGTGACGCAGGCGGCGAATTTGGAGGAGAACTCGCCGAAACTCAGGTGCTGGCTCTGGTCCTGGATCAGCCCGAAGGTGGCGGCGTCCCAGAAGCAGGTGGTTCCCCCATTGCCCAGCACGACTTCGTAGCCGTCGGGAAGGGAGAAGAGATCACGGAATCCTTGCCTGACCCGGCCCACCTGTGCCTTCACGGTCTTCTGGCGATGGCTGGTGCCCATGTAGGTGGATGCGACCTCGGCCAGGGCGGCAATCTGTTCGGGACGGACCTTCGAGGGCCCCGATCCGAATCGACCGTCCTGCGGCCGGAGCTCGGTGGGAATGGTGATGTCAGGGGTGTCGGGCACGTATGCGATCATAAGATCTGTGACGAGCGCCTCCGCCACCCAAAGCGAACTTCGCCGGATTTCACGCCGCGCCGCCGCGGTGTCGCCGTCCGCCACCCTGGCTGTCGACGCCAAGGCCAAGGCGCTCCAGGCGGCCGGTGAGCACGTGATCGGATTCGGCGCCGGCGAGCCGGACTTCGCGACGCCGGCCCACATCGTCGAGGCGGCGGTGGCGGCGTGCCGGGACCCGGCCAACCATCACTACACGCCGACCGGCGGAATCCCGGCGCTCCGCGAGGCCATCGCGGCCAAGACGCTGCGGGACTCGGGCCTGTCGGTCACGCCCCAGCAGGTGCTGGTGACCAACGGGGGCAAGCAGGCCGTGGCCAACGCCTTCGCCGTGCTCTGCGACCCGGGCGACGAGGTCATCATCCTGGCTCCGTTCTGGACGACCTATCCCGAGTCGATCGCCCTGGCCGGCGGCGTCCCGGTGCCCGTGCTGTCCGACGAGACGAGCGGCTTCCGCTCGAGCGTCGAGGAGCTCGAGGCGGCCCGCACGCCTCGGACCAAGGCGCTCCTCTTCGTCTCACCATCGAACCCCACCGGCGCGGTCTACCCACGCGAAGAGATCGAGGCGATCGGCCGATGGGCGGTCGAGCACGGTCTGTGGGTCCTGACCGACGAGATCTACGAACACCTGGTGTACGGGGGAGCCGAGCACCACTCCATGCCGGTGCTGGTGCCCGAGCTGGCCGAGCGCTGCCTGGTGGCCAATGGCGTGGCCAAGACCTATGCCATGACGGGGTGGCGCGTCGGATGGTTGATCGGGCCAACCGATGCCATCACCGCGGCCACCAACATCCAGAGCCACGAGACCTCCAACGTGGCCAACGTGTCCCAGCGGGCCGCGCTGGCCGCCGTGTCGGGCGGCCTCGAGGACGTGGCCATGATGCGGGCGGCCTTCGACCGACGTCGCAATACCATCTTCCGCATGCTCAATGACATCGACGGCGTGATATGCGTCGAGCCCGAAGGGGCGTTCTACGCCTACCCGTCGGTCAAGGGCCTGCTGGGGAAATCGCTGCGGGGGCAACGGCCATCGTCCAGCGCCGAGCTGGCGGAGGTGTGCATCAACGAGGCCAAGGTGGCGGTGGTGCCCGGCGAGGCGTTCGGCGCGCCCGGGTTCTTCCGCATGTCCTATGCCTTGGGCGACGATGACCTGGTCGAAGGGGTCTCCCGGTTGGCCGAGCTCTTTGCCGAAGCGCAAGACTGACCGGCAGCGCCGGTCGTTCGTCGAGCGGGGGGAGTGAGGGGACCACTGCGGTGGCACGGGTACTAGTTACGGAGAAGATCGCCCAGAGCGGACTCGACCTGTTGGCCCGGGCCGGGCACGAGGTCGACGTCCAGGAGGGCCTGAGCCCCGAGGAGCTCCTGGGGTCCATTGTCGGCGCCCACGCCCTCATCATCCGATCGTCGACGCAGGTCACGCCCGACGTCCTGGCTGCCGGCACCTCGCTGCAGGTGGTCGGCCGAGCCGGGGTGGGGCTCGACAATGTCGACGTCACCGCCGCCACCGAGCGCGGCGTCATGGTGGTCAACGCCCCGACGTCGAACATCCTCTCGGTGGCCGAGCAGGCCATGGCCCTGCTGCTGGCCCAGGCCCGCAACATTCCCCAAGCGCACGCGGCCCTGGTGGCGGGGCGCTGGGAGCGTTCCAAGTGGGAGGGCGTGGAGCTCCACGGCAAGGTCCTCGGCGTGGTCGGGCTCGGTCGAGCCGGCTCGTTGGTGGCCCAGCGCGCCCTGGCCTTCGGCATGGAGTTGATCGGCTTCGACCCGTTCGTCTCGCCCGAGCGGGCCCGGGCCATGGCCGTCCGCCTGGTCACGATCGAGGAGCTGGTGGGCCAGGCCGACTTCGTCTCCATCCACACGCCCAAGACGCCCGAGACGATCGGCCTGTTCGGTCGGGACCTGCTGGCCAAGGCCAAGCCAGGCATCCGGATCATCAACACGGCCCGAGGGGGCATCGTCGACGAGGAGGCGCTGGCCGAGGCCATCCGGGACGGCATCGTGGCCGGGGCCGGGCTCGACGTCTTCGCCCAGGAGCCGTGCACGGACTCGCCGTTGTTCGAGCTGCCCGGGGTCGTCGTGTCGCCGCACCTCGGGGCTTCGACCGAGGAAGCACAGGACAAGGCCGGGGTGACCATTGCCGAGCAGGTCTTGCTCTCGCTGGCCGGTGATTTCGTGCCCTACGCCGTCAACGTGGCGGCCACCGACGTGTCCGACCTGGTGCGCCCGTTCATGCCGTTGGCCGAGCAGCTGGGTCGTTTCTTCGCCTGCCTGCACGACGGTCTGCCCGATGGCCTGGAGATCGAGTGCCAGGGTGAGCTGGCTTCGGTGAGCACGGGCATCCTCACGCTCTCGGCGCTCAAGGGCATTTTCGCCGGATCCACGGAGGAACCGGTGTCCTACGTCAACGCCCCGCAGTTGGCCGAGCAGCGGGGACTCGAAGTCCGCGAGTCCTCGACCGCCACCTCGCGCGACTACAAGTCGCTCATCACGCTGCGCTCGAAGTCACACTCGATCTCGGGCACGTTGAGCACGGCCGGACTCCACACCGAGCCCCGGGTGGTCATGGTCGACGACCATGTGGTCGAGGTACCGCCGTCACCGCACATGCTGGTGGTGCGCAATGACGACCGTCCTGGCATGATCGGCATCGTCGGCACCGCGTTGGGCGCCGCCGGCACCTCCATCTCGTCCATGGCCGTGGGGCCGAGCCCTACCGCTCCCACGGCGATGATGGTGATCTCGACCACCTCCCCGGCGCCCGATGCCGTGGTCGATCAACTCCGGAGCGACGAGGGCATCCTCGACCTGCACCGCGTCAGCCTGTAGCCGACGGTCCGCCGGTCGGTCGGCCAGCCGGCCGGTCCGTCGGTCGACGGGTCGTTGAGCCGGTCAGTCAGTCGAGTCAGTCGGTCGTCGGGGTACCGTCGGCCAGGTATCGAGGCTGCCGATCACCGGTTGACCCCGGAGGGCCTGCCGGGGTGATCGATCCAGCAGCACCTGGCGCACCACGCCGAACACGGCAGCCACCAGGGCGATGCGTATGACGATGCTGAAGAAGCGGCGCATCCCGCCACCGTAGTTCCCCCGATTGCCCTGCCGGAGGGCCCGGTTTTCGCCGGTCGCCGCCTCCGCGAATCTCAGGATTGAGTAAACCTGTGTCGTCGGGCAAGGTCCTCGCTGAGCGTCCTATACGCCACCCTGGCCTGCTGATCTGCGTCACGGAGGCATTGCGGGTCACCCGTATAACCTGCCACGTACGGCACTTCGGCGACGGCCTGCCTGATGCCGCAGGGATGCCTCTGCGCACTTCTGACGGTTCACTCGTATCACCGGGGTCGACGAGCGCCGGAAGGGTTTGGGGCTTCGGTCAGCGAATCGATGCAAGACGAGAGCGCGCTCGCAAGTCTCGATCTCGCCGGACCGGAGAGCTTTTGGAGCATCTGCTCCTCGACAGCGTCGACGGCAGTAGCAGCAGAGGTCAGAGTGCGCCGACCCGCCCCCGTTAGTTCAGCTTGGAGGACGCGTTGGTGCTGCGGGTGAGGACGCCTCACCACGAGTTGGAGTCTCTCCAGTTCTTGCAGCACGGCGTGCATGCTCTGTGGCGTCACGAATGCCCGACGAGCGAGGTCGGCATTCGAGAGCCCGGGCTCTTCATCTAAACCGGTGAGGACCGCAAATTGGGTCACCGTGAGATCGTGAGACCCGAGAGCATCGGCCATAGCGTCGTGCAGGACCGTCTGCGCCCTCTTTATCAAGTAGCCCACCCTGGCCATCGTGACCTGGTCCACGCTCACCTCACTATCAGGTTACCTGATATAATCTCAGGGTACCTGATAAATCCTACCTGATCCCACTCACAGAAATGGACACCCAATGACCGCACTCGGCCCTGACTTCATCGCTCTCCAGGTTCGCGATCTGGAGGCTTCCGCAGCCTTCTACACCGAGCACCTTGGCCTCGCCCGTGCTCAGGTGAGTCCTGACCATGCCGTGGTATTCGCCACGGAGCCCGTCGCGTTCGCCGTGCGGGAGGCACTCGTCGATCTTGACGCTGTCGAGCACCTCGGGTGGGGTGTGGCCATCTGGCTGAAGGCGAACGATCCGCAGGATCTGCATGATGCAATGGTTCTCGCCGGAATCCCGATCCTGGTCGCACCTTTCGATGGACCTTTCGGTCTCACCTTCACCTTCGCCGATCCTGACGGCTACGCCGTGACTCTTCATGGCTGAGATGACTCCCGCCACAAGCTTTGTGTTCTCCCCGAAGGGGCCGTATTCGTTGGCAGCATCGATTCGGTACCTCGAGGGATTCGCTCCAGCCGCCTACGACAGCGAGTCTGCCGCGAACTTGGAGATGGCCTTCTGCATCGACGGCTACTGGGCCCCAGTGGCGGTGCGCGTCCACGAGGAAACCGGTGCGGTTCACGGCACGGTTCACGGGGGCCACACGCTTGCCCCAGCCGTGATCGCGGCGGCAGTCGAGCAGGTCGAGCGGATCCTGTCGCTCGACATCGACGGTCGAGGCTTTCCGGACATCGCTCGTCACGACCCAGTCGTCGCTCAACTCCAGTCGAGGTATCCGGGCCTCCGGCCCGTATGCTTCTGGTCGCCCTACGAAGCGGCAGCGTGGGCGGTGATCGGACAGCGAATCCGAATTGTGCAGGCGGCCGCAATCAAGGCTCGCATCACCGCCGAACACGGTGAGACCATCCACGTTGGCGGTCGAATGGTCCGAGCCTTCCCGAACCCAGCCAAGCTGGCCCAGCTGTCCACGATCAATGGGCTGAGCGAGACGAAACTCCACCGTCTTCGAGGTGTCGCCGAGGCCGCGCTCGGCGGGACCCTTGGCGCCGCCCGGCTGAGGTCACTCCCGCGCTCCCGAGCCCTCGAGGAGTTGATCGCCATTCCCGGAGTCGGCCCGTTCTCGGCCGAACTAATTCTTCTCCGCGGCGCAGGCGATCCGGACTTCACGCCCACCGCCGAGCCGCGCCTCGCTCGAGCGATGGCGATCGCCTACGACATGAAGGCACCGCCCAGCGCCGCCGACATCGCCGAGATCAGCGAGGGCTGGAAGCCCTACCGCACGTGGGTCGCACTCCTCCTCCGCATCATGCTCGAGGACGAGACCCACGAAATTGCAGGACAAGCCATCGCCAGACCGTCAGGACTGTGACCCCGTGCGGCCCTACAGGAAGGTTGGGCTTCCCCGGGCGCCCCACCATGGGTTACGCGACCGGCTGGAACATCCGTGCGCGCTCCGCGGGCGTTGCGTGCGACGCGAACATATCGAGCTTGGCCAGGGCGGGAAAGAGCGCAGTCAGGAACCGACTCTGCAGGTCTGCCACCGCGGCCTTATCGGGGTGCTGATCGAGACCCTTCACGAGGTTGAGGCGCGAGGCCTCTGCCCACGTCACGACGTCGGGAGCGTCCTGCCACTCCATTTCGGTCCTCATCCCATTCAAAAGGTGTCGTATCCAGTCGAACGGCGTGTGGAACCACGCGTTCGGCCGGCAGAGCCGGTTCTTGTCCGCCGTCGATCGTCCCGAGGCTTCGACGAGGCCGATCAGCCCCGCTGAGAGGCTGAGGCTGGCGCGCGTTACCGGTTGAAGCAGGATGGTGTCGTCGGAGAAAATCGGCTTCGGTGCGTTGTCGCTCAGTCCGGCCGAGGCGCAGTGGATGTGCAGGTGATGGCGACTGGTCGGGATCGATCCGTGTTCGAGCGTAATCGTATCCATGTCGACGCGCTCGACATGCCCGAGTCTGATGACGTTCTCGATGCGTCGCAGCTCATTGAGCTCTCCGACGCTCGTCGTGGCCCCCTTTAGCATCGACGACCGGATGGACCGGTCCATGCGCAACATGACCTGGCGATCCTCCAGACGTTCGAAGACCTGCTCGATCGAGTCGCATTCGGCGACCGCTTCCAAGTGGAGGACGACTCCTTCGAACGTTGTAAGGACACCGCCACCGGGCTGGAAGTAAGAGCGATTCAGGATCCACGACTCGCGCGGGCGGATCCAGGTGATGTCCTGGGCCGCAGTACCTTGGTCGAGCAACCAGCCCACGGCATCCATGGCTGTCTTGCCGCCACCGATGATCACGTAGCCGGCGGGGGGCTCTGTGACGCTCGTGAGAGCGCCGACTGGGATGCATCTGGCCATGTCAGATACTTCGAATGGAGGCGGGTCCGTGGCCGGAACGTGAGACGCCATGTAGGTAGCGTCGACGACACTGCGTCGTACTGACACGCCAGTCTCGAAGCCGGTCAATCTGGATCGGAATCTCCCGCCGCCGAGGTGGTCGCACATCGGGAAGAAGCGCACCCGACCCGACGCTAACAATCGGTAACGCATGATCTCGTCGTAGTAGCGGCAGATCTCCACTCCGCTGGCTCGCTCATAGAAGCCAACGTCCTTTCCGTCGGTCTCGGTCTGGTCGTCCCCAAGCGCGGTCGAGTTCACGCCGTAGTTCATCGACGGCTGGTGCAACTGGACGAATGGGTAGGAGTCCAGCCAGTGACCGCCGGGCCCGTGCCGTCGATCGATCATCACCACATGTGCGTCGGAGTTCTGGATCAGGGTATCGACAAACCCCATCCCGAGTGCCCCCGCGCCGACGACGAGGTAATCGGACTCAATCGCCGAACTCCTACTCATGGTCATGATGAAAGATCAGGTTGGTTTCCAATCCAGCGTCAGTGATCAGTGACTCACCACGCGGCCAGGGAGGCTCGTCCCGAAACCGTGCCATCGTTCCCTCCTCGGCCAACGAAATACGAGTATCTCAGGCACCGTCCCGCCCGTCCACAGTGCACGATTTCGTCTGTGTTACTAACCTGGCGGCGTGCCGCTCTTCCTTGATCGTCACGATGCGCCCGGAGCCACCGCTGCCCAGATTGCCGAAGCCCACAAGCTCGATCTGGCCGTCCAGGAGGACTACGGAGTCCGCTACGTCACCTATTGGTTTGACGACAGCGAGGGGACCGTCTTCTGCCTCGCCGAAGGTCCCAACCGTGAATCTCTCGAAACTGTCCATCGGGAATCTCACGGTCTTGTGGCCAACAACATCATCGAGATAGGCGAAGGTCCCATAAACGCCTTCCTCGGTGCGCCTCCCTTACACCAACCCGGAGAGGAATACGTCGAGTCTGCGGTTCGGGCCATCCTGTTCACCGACCTATGTGATTCCACCAAGCAGACACAAGAACTGGGCGACGAGGGGTTTATGGCGCTCCTTCACGAGCACGACGACATTGTGCGCTCGGCGTTGCACGAGCGGGGTGGACGTGAGGTGAAACACACCGGCGATGGCATTATGGCGTCGTTTGCCTCCATCTCAGGCGCCGTTGAATCCGGCGTAGATATTCAGCGCTCTTTGAAACGCAGAAATGTAGAAGCAGAGCCCCACCTTCACCTTCGGATCGGGATCAGCGTCGGCGAACCCGTAACTGAACGCGGCGACTTGTTCGGCGCGGCAGTGCAGCTGTCGGCCCGGCTCTGTGCGGTCGCTTCTGCCGATGGAATCGCCGTTTCCAGCGCGGTACGTGATCTCTGTGTCGGAAAGCTCCTTGATTTCGTTTCCAGGGGCAAGCTTGAGTTGAAGGGGTTTGCGGAGCCGGTGCCCATCTTTGAAGTGCGCTTCGCGCCCGAATAGACCCCGCGATCGTCCGGGCGTTCTGTCCTGACTGAATGGCAAGCAAGTCGAGCGATGATCCCCCAGAACATCAATTTTGGTGGACCTGGTACGGGGGCCTCAGATCATCGGGACGGCCGGGACGGTGGGACGCTACGGAGCTAGGGAGCTACGGCGGTGGATGCCCTACAGGCCGATCTCGTTATCGAGATCCGGACTCGACCTCCAGAAGTTGCCGCGCCGCGGCATAGTCGGCCTTGCCGACCTGAGTGCGAGGGACCACGTCGACAACAATGGCGACACGAGGCAGCTTGAAGGACGCCAGCTTCTGGCGAGCACCAGCAAGGATCCCTTCGAGCGGCTCGTCAGTGTCGGGGACACGGGAGAGTACGGCAGCAACCTTCTGCCCGAAGCGCTCGTCGTCGATGCCGAAGACGAGCGCGTCTTCGACCCACGGAAGCGCCTTCAGGATCTCCTCGACCTCTTCTGGATAGACCTTCTCCCCTGCAGTGTTGATGCACGATGACCCGCGTCCGAGAAGGACCAGGGTGCCGTCGGCCTCGACCGTGGCGTAGTCACCGGGGATGGTGTAGCGCTGCCCATCAAGGACCCGGAACGTTGCAGCTGTCTTGGCCTCATCCTTGTAGTAACCCTCGGCTCCTCCCGGGAGCGCCACGAGTCCTGCGTGGCCCGAGCCAGGCTCGACCGGATGTCCGCTCTCGGTGAGCACCATGACGCCACGAGACGGGCGAAACCTCCCGGTCGGGGCTGGGTCATCCGCGGTCGAAATCGACATGCCCATCGTCCCCTCGCTGGCTGCGATGAGATCGATGATCACGGCCTGCGGCAGGTGTCCGAGCAGACCGGACTTCACCTCGGCCGAGAACATCGCACCGGACGAGGAGATGAATCGTACGCACGCCAGGTCACGGGACGCATCGTCATTGAGTGCCGTGAGCATTGGCCGGGCGAATGGGTCACCCACGACGGTGATCGCGTTGACTCGCTCCGCCGCAACGGTGTCCCACAGGACGGCGGCATCGAAGCGGCGACCCTCGAGCAGCACCACCGTTCCACCGGTGGCCAAAGCTGGAGCGACCCCGATCCCGAGGCCCGTGTTATGCATCAGCGGAGGCGCCGGAAGCGAGACGAGCACTTCTTCGAGTCCGGCCGTGAATGATGGGACCTCATCGATGTCGAGTCGGGCGCGGCCGACGAGCGGCGGCACAGTCTCGAGAAGGTTGGTGAGCGTCGGACCCACCTTCGAGACGACACCTTTGGGCATCCCCGTTGTGCCACCGGTGTAGATCATCGTGATGTCGTTTCCGTCCCGGGCGATGCGATCAGCGGGTTCAGCCGCGGTAAGCGCCGCTTCGTAGGGAACGCTCTCCTCGAGATGGTCGGCGCCGTCGGAAACTTCGATCAGCAGCTTCAGCGGTCCCGACGCCGCCAGGGCATCGGCAACGACGCCTCCCAGGCTGGAGTGGAAGAACAACACGTCGGCGTCCGCGTTGGAGAGCAGATAGGCGACTTCTTCGCCGGTGTAGCGGTAGTTGACGTTAAACGGGACGGCCCGAATCTTCAGGGCGGCGTAGTAGCTCTCGAGGAACTCGGGGCTGTTGTAGAGCAGCTGGCCGACTTTGGAACCGGGTCCGATGCCGTGTGCACGCAATGTCCCCGCCAGCTGTGCCGACCGGTCGTCGAACTCACGCCACGTAAACCGGCGATCTCCCTGGACCACCGCAAGTCGGTGAGGGACCGTATCCGCGATGGCTTCCCACAGCGTCGCCGGATGTAGGTCCATCATCGTCCTTTGCTCCGCGCTTCGGGGGCTGCTCATTTCCCAGGGCCCCAAACGGCCACGACAGACTACATGGGGCGTGTGTTGTACAGGCTCGATCGCCGACGGGGGCCATGGCCAATCAAGCTGATATATGCACCCGGTCGAGGGGTAGATCCGGTCGTGAAAGCTATCGTGCAGGAGCGGAGGAAGCGATGGAGCTGGGACTGACGGCCGAACAACAGGAGCTCAAGGACGAGCTGCGCCACTACTTCGTCCGGCTGGTGGACGAGGTGGAGGGTTCGGAAGGCGGGGAGCCGACCTATACCCACTACATCCGTCGCATGGGCGAGGATGGCTGGCTCGGGTTGGGCTGGCCCGTGGAGTACGGGGGCCGGGCGCGGGGGCCGATCGACCAGATGATCTTCGTCGAGGAGTCCCACTGGGCCGGAGTGCCGCTCCCCCTCCTCACGCTGAACAGCGTTGGCCCGACCCTGATGGCCCTCGGCACCGACGAGCAAAAGCAGCGCATCCTGCCCGACATCCTCCTGGGGAAGGTCCACTTCGCCATCGGCTACACCGAGCCGACGGCCGGGACCGATCTGGCGTCGCTGCGGACCCGGGCGGTGCGCGATGGCGACGAGTACGTGATCGATGGGCAGAAGCTCTACACCAGTGCCATCCAGTACGCCGACTACATCTGGTTGGCGGCCCGCACCGACCCCGATGCCCCGAAGCACAAGGGGTTGTCGGTCTTCATCGTGCCGGTCGGCGCTCCGGGCTTCAGCTGGGCGCCGTTGGCGACCATCGCCGGGGACATCACCAGTTCGACCTTCTATGACGGTGTGCGAGTGCCTGCCGAGAACCTGGTCGGGGCCGAGAACCAAGGGTGGAAGCTGATCACCAACCAGCTCAACCACGAACGGGTGGCGATCTGCCCGGCCTCGGGGCTGCTCCGGAGCCTGACCGACGTGCGTCGATGGGCCCAAGAGCACGCCCTCGGTGACGGGAGGAAGGTGATCGACCAGGAGTGGGTCCAGCTGAACCTGGCCCGGGTGCACGCCAAGATCGAGGTCCTCAAGCTCTTGAACTGGAAAGTGGCCTGGGCCGCGGACAAGGGACTGAACCCGGCCGATGCGTCGGCCACCAAGGTCTACGGGACCGAACTGGCGTTAGAGGTCTACGGTCTCCTGAGCGAGGTGGTGGGTCAGGCCGGTTATCTCGCCGAAGGCTCGCCCGGGGCCGTGCTGCAGGGCCGGCTGGAGCGTCACGCCAGGGGTCAGACGATCTTCACCTTCGGAGGCGGGACCAACGAGGTCCAACGTGACATCATCGCCATGGTCGGCTTGGGCATGCCCCGCGCTCCACGCTGAGTCCGCTGCTGATCGGTCGCGCCGAGCCTCGTCAGGTTTTGATGCGATTGGATCTCCTGGACCGACGTTGACGCGCCTGCCGGGAGAGCTTGAACTGCGGCGAGGGGCATGGTTGGTCGGTTGAGGCGCCCTGGAGCATCTCGGCGATATCCGGGTAAAGGGTCTTGACCGTGAAGTCGTCCAGCTCGACCGTGGCGGTCTCGGACCCGTTGCCACTGACGTAGGTGACCTTGACCATTAGATGGTTGCCTCGCCGCCATCGATGTCGCCGTACCGGCGCCCAATGACGACGTCCCCGTCCTCCCTGAAGATCACTCCCACTTCGCACCAGGGCCTGAGTTCGGGGCCCGGTTCGTCACGCTTGGTGTCGTCCTCCACCACATTGCTGATTCGGGTGCTTCCCATCCATCCACCATGCCCCATGTGCATCGCAGCTTCGGTGTCATCCGGTTGCCATCGGGGTGCCCCGATGTTCCCGGCCCACCTAACCTGCCTCTTGAGTCCGCACAACCCGGAGCGAAAGGGAGCCACGCCATGCTCATCGGTGCCCACGTGATCGTGTACAGCAATGACGCCACCGCTGATCGCGCCTTCTTCCGGGACGTCCTCGGCTTTTCGTCGGTGGACGCCGGTCACGGTTGGTTGATCTTCGCCCTGCCTCCCTCCGAGTTGGCTGTGCATCCCGGCGAAGGCGAGGTGGGACACGAGCTCTATTTCATGTGTGACGATCTGACCGCCGAGATGGTGTCGCTTGGGGAGAAAGGCGTCCGGTGCTCGGACGTGGAGGAGGCGCGCTGGGGTTCGGTGACCAAGATCCAGCTTCCCGGCGGCGGGGAGGTGGGCCTCTACCAGCCGAAGCATCCATCGCCGTTGGTCCGAGGTTGACCGTGACCGCTGCGCGCCGGCAGGCGAGGGCCCTAGCGTGCCCGTATGCCCCGCCTCCTCAGCCTCGCCCCGATTCTCCCGACCGCCGACCTGGATCGGGTGGCCGCGCACTACCGGTTGCTCGGGTTTGTCGTCCGGCAGCACGACGGGGGGTACGGCACCGCGTCACGGGACGGCTTCAACCTCCACTTCCATCAGCTGGACGAGCCGGTGACAGCCCAGACCGCCGGCGCGGTGTACTTCGCCGTCGACGACGCCGAGGCATTGCACCGGGAGTGGGTGGCCTCGGGTGCGGGGGAGACCAGCGATCTCTTCGACCCCGGCTTCGGAGTGCGTGAAGCGGCGCACACGGACCCTGACGGCAACGTCATCAGATTCGGTTCGCCCATTTCGTGACGCCCGGTGACCCGCCCACCCGCCCCGCGACGCCCCGGGGTCCTCCCGCCCTTGACGTTGCCGGGGAGTGATGGGACAATCGTGCGCACTATGACGTACGACCTCACGACCATCCTGCTGCTTACCTGACGGCGAGCGCCACATAGCGTTCGCTCGCAACCTCCTGCGCCACTTCGGCCAGGGGGTTTTTTGTTGGGCCGGTAAAGGTTGGTGTCGGCGAGCTCGTACCACGAAGGGATAGAGAACATGGCCACGGAACAGAAAGGGAGCGGTGTCGACACGGAGCGGGGTCGCCTGGCCCTGCCCTGTGACCCGTCCCCCATGCCTTTCGGCAAGTACCGGTCGCACGTCCCCCTGGTGCTCGAGGATCGGACCTGGCCGGACCGCCAGTTCACCCGGGCCCCCCGTTGGGCCAGCGTTGATCTGCGTGACGGCAACCAGGCCCTCATCGACCCGATGGACTCGGAGCGCAAGCTGGCCCTGTTCCACACCCTGGTCGACGTCGGCTTCAAAGAGATCGAGGTTGGCTTCCCGTCGGCTTCCCAGACCGACTTCGACTTCCAACGTCTCATCATTGAAGAGGGGATCATCCCCGACGACGTCGAGATCCAGGTTCTGGTCCAATGCCGGGAGGAGCTGATTGAGCGCACGTTCGAATCCCTGGTCGGCGCCAACCGCGCCGTGGTCCACTTCTACAACTCGGTGTCGGAGCTCCAGCGCCGGGTCGTCTTCGGCCTCGACAAGGCCGGGATCGTCGACATCGCCGTGAACGCGGCCAGGCTCTGCAAGAAGTTTGAGCAGACGGTGCCCGACACCGCCATCCGCTACGAGTACTCGCCGGAGAGCTTCACCGGCACCGAGCCCGAGTTCGCCGTGGAGATCTGTGAAGCGGTCATGGACGTCATCGAACCGACGGTGGACCGTCCGATGATCCTCAACCTTCCCGCCACCGTCGAGATGTACACCCCCAACGTGTATGCCGATGTCATCGAGTGGTTCGGCCGCGCCATCAAGAACCGCGAGTCCGTCGTCTTGAGCCTGCATCCCCACAACGACCGGGGTACCGCCGTGGCGGCGGCCGAGCTGGCCGTGCTGGCCGGCGCCGATCGGGTCGAAGGCACCTTGTTCGGCAACGGAGAGCGCACCGGCAATGTCGACATCGTCACCCTGGCCATGAACCTGTTCTCACAGGGCGTCGACCCGACGCTGGACTTCGGGGACATCGAGAAGGTGCGCCGGGTGGCCGAGTACGCCACCCGCCTGCCCATCCACCCCCGGCACCCCTATGCCGGCGACCTGGTCTACACCGCCTTCTCCGGCTCGCATCAGGACGCCATCAAAAAAGGCATGTCGGCCATCGGCGACGACTACCCCGAGTGGGAGGTGCCGTACCTTCCGATCGACCCCAAGCACACCGGACGCACCTACGAGGCCATCATCCAGGTCAACAGCCAGTCGGGCAAGGGTGGGGTGGCCTATCTGATGGACACCGAGCACGGCCTCGACCTGCCCCGTCGGCTGCAAGTGGAATTCTCCAAGACGGTCCAGGCCATCACCGAGGCCAGTGGCACCGTGATCGGGCCCGGCCAGATGTGGGACGTCTTCTCGGAGACCTATCTGCCCGAGGACGCGGGGCTGCGCCTGATCGGCAGCGAAGTGGCCACCGGACGGGGGCACACCTCGGTGACGGCGCAGCTGTTGGTCGACGGTCAGCATCGGACCATCGCCGGCGAGGGGAACGGCCCGATCGACGCGCTGGTGACCGCCCTGCGCGATGAGCTGGGCGTGGTGCTCGAGGTCAAGGACTATTCCGAGCATGCCCTCACTGAAGGCTCGAACGCCTCGGCGGTGGCCTATGTCGAGTGTGCCGGCCCGGACGGTACGACCTGGTGGGGCGTGGGTCGGGACTCGTCCATCCTCGATGCGTCGCTCAGCGCCGTTGTCTCGGCCGCCAACCGGGCCCGCACGGGGTGATCCGACCGGCCACGGAGGACGATCTGCCGGATGTGCTGTCCATGATCAAGGAGTTGGCGGCGTTCGAGAAGATGGCTGACCAGGTTGTCTGCACCGAGGATGATCTCCGGCGTGCCCTGTTCGGTCCCGACGCTGTCATCTTCGACACGGTGGCGGTGGCCGACGACGGTGCGGTGGCGGGTCACGCCCTCTGGTTCCGGACGTTCTCCACCTTTCTCGGGCGCACCGGGATCTGGCTGGAGGACATCTATGTGCGCCCCGCCTTCCGGCGGCAGGGTCATGCCGCCGCGCTGCTGGCCGACTTGCGGGAGCGCAGCGAGGGCAGGGTCGAGTGGGACGTGTTGGACTGGAACGCCGACGCCATCACCTTCTACGAGGGCCTGGGCGCCCGCCCGGAGACGGGATGGACCAAGTACCGCTGGATGCAGCCTCAGCCGTAGCCACCGCTCGGAATGTACGGCGTCGGCGGGCCGCTCATGCCGCGCACCATCACCGGCCCGTACGGCTGCAGCTCGATCCCGGCTTGGGTCAGCACGCGGATGGCCCACTGCTGGGCCGAGGTGAGCCAGTTCACCTCGATGGTCTCGCCTTCGGGTGATTCGGCCAGCATCGTGCGCAGGACGAGCGCAGCCGACTCCTCGGTGCGCGCTCCCAACGTCACGATGCGCTCGTCCTTGGCCACGGCGTAGGCCTGGTCCCCGTGCATGAGGAGGCGGTTGCCCTGCTCGGAGAGCATCATCTCGATGTCGATGGTGCGGGCCGAGCCGCGGACCTGCCGGTCGATGGCGGTGACGACGTCGAGCTGGGATTCAGTGACCTGGTCGGCCTCGAACCGGGTGACGTCGGGCGGCCGGGTCACCGCGCCGGGGCGCAGATGGCCCCAGGCGGCCACCACCGGGTGCAGCGAGAAGCCGAAATTCGAATAGAGCGCCATGGCCTTGGGATCACGGGAACACTGGATGGTGCCCGGGCTCTCCGGATCGCCGTGCGAGAGGGCCAGCCGCAGCAGTTCTCGACCCAGGCCCCGGCCCTGGCGACCGGGAATGGTGCCCAGCTGCGAGAGCAACCAGTAGCCCTCGCGCACGGTGGCCTGGGACATCCCGACGATGGTCCCCTCGTCGTCGGCCACCCAAGAGCCCCCCGGGTCGGTGCCCAGGAAATGGCGGGTGCGGTTCTGCCGGCGCCGCTCATTTTGAATCGAGGTGGCCGTGATGGGCAGGCCGTAGCGGGCCCGCATGGCCAGGAATCCGCTGTCGAAGGCCTCGACCGCCCCTTCCACGTCGGCGTCGGTCATGGGTCGCAACGTCAGCATCGACCGATCCTGCCACGCGCCGGTGCGACCTCAGGACCCCCAACGGACCACCTGTTCAGGGGCCGGGGGTCGTGTTGCCGGCCGCAAGTCGTTCTCGTTCGAGGCGACGGGAGCGAGCGCCCTCAGCAGCCGGGCGCGGCCCCGACAAACAACCGATCTTGGTGGCAGGGGTTCCAGTCGAACTGGCCGTGGGAAACGCGCGGCGAGACAGGTTTGACGGCCGGCGCCGCCGCGGCCACGATGCGCCATGGCCCGTGCTCCGTCATCACCCCACGTCCTGGCCGTGGCCCGCGGCGAAGAGCCGGCCGATCTCCTGCTGCGCGGGGGCAGGGTGTTGTCGCCTTCCACCCGGGAATGGGTTTCCACCGACCTGGCCATCGCCGATGGCGTGGTGGCCGGATGGGGTGCTCGAGAGGCCGCGGAAGTCGTCGATCTGGACGGCGCCGCCGTGACCGCCGGACTGGTGGACGCCCATATGCACCTCGAGTCGTCCAAGCTCTGGGTCGACGAGTTCGTGCGCACCGTCTTGCCCCTGGGGACCACGGCCGTGGCCGCCGACCCCCATGAGGTGGCGAACGTGTTCGGGATCCCGGGGGTGGCCGCCTTGATCGCGGCGGCCCGCCAACTGCCCTTCACCTTCGGTGTGTGTGCCAGCAGCTGTGTCCCGGCTTCCCCGTTCGAGAGCCCGGGCGCCGAGCTCTTCGCACCGGACGTGGCATCCCTGTTGGACGACTACGCCGCCATCGGCGTGGCCGAGGTCATGAACTTCCCCGGCGTCATCGCCGGCGATCCCGAGATGCTGGCCCGCATCGCGACCGCGGGAAGCCGTCGTCGGGTCGACGGTCACGCGCCGGGGGTCCTGGGCCGAGCCCTCGATGCCTACCTGGCCGCCGGCGTGGAATCGGACCATGAGTGCACCGAGCTGGAAGAGGCCGAGGAGAAGCGGCGCAAGGGGATGTGGATCTTCATCCGTCAGGGATCGGCCAGCCAGAACCTGCGCGACCTCATCCCCACCGTCCTGACCCACGGGACCGACCACGTCGCCCTGTGCACCGACGACCGCGAGCCCGACACCTTGCTCGACGTCGGCCATCTCAACGACTGCGTGCGGCTGGCCGTCGACGCCGGGGTCGGCGAGATCGACGCGCTGGTCATGGCCACGCTGCGCCCGGCCGAGTACCACGGCTTCACCGAACTCGGTGCTCTCGGTCCCGGCCACCAGGCCGACGTCTTGTGCTTCGACACCCTCACCGGCTTCCGCCCCTCCCGGGTGTACCAACGCGGACGTCTGGTGGCTCAGGACGGTGCCGCGGTGCCCGGCGCGGTGATCGATACGCCAGCGCCGGAGTTCATGCGACATTCGGTGCACCTGGCCACCCCGCCGCCGGCTGCGTCCTTCGACATCGGTCAGCACCCTGGTGCCCGCGCTCGCACCATCGGCATTCGGGAGGGTTCGCTCTCGACGTCGTCGCTGATCACCGATCCCTCGGACCCGTCAGCCAACGTCGCCCGTCTGGCCGTGGTCGAACGCCATCGGGAGACCGGCCGCATCGGCCTGGGTTGGGTGCAGGGCTTCGGTCTCATCCGAGGCGCTCTGGCGTCGACGGTCGGCCATGACGCCCACAACTGCATGGCCGTCGGATCGGCCTCCGAGCACGGCCCCGGGGCCATGGCCGCCGCGGTGGCCCGGCTGGCCGAGCTCGGAGGGGGCCAGGTCGCCGTCGACGACGACGGCCGGGTTCTGGCCGAACTGGCTCTCCCCATCGGCGGCCTCATGAGCGACCAACCGGCTCACGTCGTCGCCGACGGGTTGCACCGTCTGGTCGAGGCTGCCCGCACGCTGGGCGCGTCGATCGATGCACCGTTCATGCACATGAGTTTCCTGGGGCTCTCGGTGATTCCCGACCTGCGCCTGACCGACAAGGGCTTGGTCGACGTGGGCACCTTCGAGCTGGTGCCGGTGGCGGCCGATTGAGGCCGGGCACCCGCGGCGGGACGGCGGTCAAGCCCAGGTTCCTCACCGAGCCGGTCCTACCCGATCCCTGGCGGGCGCTGGAGCCGGAGGAGCGCAGGAGGAATCAACCGTTCCGGTGAGATGATGCTCCGATGAAAGCGCCGAAACGGATCGTTGTATGGGGTACCGGCTTTGTCGGCAAGATGGTCATTCCCGAGATATTGGCCCATCCAGATTTTGAGCTGGTGGGCGTCGGGGTGAGCAACCCGGACAAGGTGGGCCGCGATGTGGGTGAGATCTGCGGGATCGGGTCGATCGGCCTGGTCGCGAACGACGAGGTTGACACCTTGATCGACCTGGGACCCGATGCCCTGGTTCACTACGGGCCGACCGCCGCCCATGCCACCGAGAACATGCGGGACATCAGTGCCTTCCTCAGGGCCGGGATCGATGTGTGCTCGACAGCCATGACGCCGTGGGTGTGGCCGAGCATGTCGCTCAATCCACCGTCGTGGGTCGACCCGATCTCCGAGGCGTGCGCGTCGGGCGGCGCATCGTGTTTCACCACCGGCATCGATCCGGGCTTCGCCAACGACCTGTTCCCGATGACCCTGATGGGCCTGTGCGGGGAGGTTCGCCAGGTCAAGGCCCTCGAGATCCTCGACTACATCAACTACGAGGGCGACTACGAGGACGAGATGGGCATCGGCCGCCCGCCCGAATTCACACCGCTCCTCGAGCACACCGACATCCTGGTGATGTCGTGGGGGGCCACGGTGCCGATGATGGCCCATGCTGTCGGGATCGAGCTCGACGAGATCACCACCACGTGGGAGAAATGGGTGACCGAGAAGTCGATCCTCACCGCCAAGGGAGTCATCAATCCGGGGGAAGTCGCCGCCATCCGCTTCACGGTCAACGGCATCCACCGGGGCGAACCCCGCATCTGCCTCGAACACGTCAACCGGGTCGGAGGAGATGCTGCACCGGACTGGCCGCGCGGCACCCAGGACGATGTGTACCGGGTAGAGATCGACGGGTCCCCGTCAATTACGCAAGAGACCTCGTTCCGTTTCACCGACGGCAGCGGACGGGACGCCGCCGCAGCCGGCTGTCTGGCCACCGGCTTGCGAGCCCTCAATGCCGTGCCGGCGGTCAACGACCTCCCGCCTGGATGGGTCACCGCGCTCGATCTCCCTCTCATTCCGGGGCACGGGACCATTCGGTAGATCAACCGCAGGCCCGGAGACCACCTCCGACGCCAGACAGCTCAGGCCGAGGGCAGAAAGCTCGGCCGCCGCTCCTCGTGAGCGGTGATGGCCTCGGCGTGACGCAGTGACAGCCCGATGTCGTCCCACCCGTTGAGCAACCGCTGCCGGGTGAACTCGTCCAGCGGAAATTCAGCCGCCAGTCCGGCCGCCGGCGCCTCAATGGTGCCCCGGGCCACGTCGATGGTGATCTCGAGCGTGGGGTCGGCCTCGACCGCCCTCATCAACTCGGCATCGAACCCCGGCGTCACCTGGACGGGGAGCAGCCCCTGCTTGATGGAGTTGTTGCGGAAGATATCGGCAAAGCGGGACGAGACCACCGCTTCGAATCCGTAGTCCATCAGGGCCCACACGGCGTGCTCCCGGGACGAGCCCGTCCCGAAGTTGTGGCCGGCCACCAATACGGTGGCTCCCACGAACTCGGGGTGGTTCAAGACGAAGTCGCGGTCATCGCGCCACTCGGAGAACAGCCCGGCACCGAAGCCGGTGCGCTCGACCCGCTTGAGCCAGTCGGAGGGGATGATCTGGTCGGTGTCGACGTCGGTGCGATCGAGCGGCACGGCTCGGCCGGTGATGACGGTGACGGGCTTCATCGGTCGAGATCCTCGGGCGTGGCGAACGTCCCGGCGACTGCCGTGGCGGCAGCGACAATGGGCGAGACCAGGTGGGTCCGGCCGCCCCGGCCCTGACGACCTTCAAAGTTGCGGTTCGACGTCGAAGCGGCCCGTTCGCCCACGGCCAGCTTGTCGGGGTTCATGGCCAGGCACATGGAGCATCCCGGTTCACGCCATTCGAACCCGGAGGCCACGAAGACCTTGTCGAGCCCTTCGGCTTCGGCCTGGCTCTTGACTCGGTGCGAGCCAGGCACGACCAGCGCCCGCACGCCGGTGTGGACCGTCCGGCCCTCGAGGACGGCGGCGGCGGCCCGCAGGTCCTCAATGCGTGAATTGGTGCACGAACCCAGGAACACCGTGTCCACGCTGATCTCCCGCATGGGTGTGTTGGCCGCCAGGCCCATGTAGGCGAGGGCGCGCTCGGCCGAATCGCGCTCGCCGGCATCGTCCATGGTCTCGGGATCGGGCACGTTGCCGCTGATCGGGACGACCTGGGCCGGGTTGGTGCCCCACGTCACGTGCGGTGTGATCGACGCGGCGTCGAGGGTCACTTCCTTGTCGAACACCGCCCCCTCGTCGGTGACCAGGGTGCGCCAGTAGGCCACGGCGGCACCCCAGTCGTCGCCGCGCGGTGCGTGGTCGCGGTCCTTGATGTAGTCGAACGTGGTCTCGTCGGGAGCGACCAATCCGGCCCGGGCCCCGCCCTCGATGCTCATGTTGCAGAGCGTGAGGCGGCCTTCCATCGACAACGAGCGAATGGCTGAACCTCGATACTCGATGACGTGCCCGATGCCACCCCCGGTCCCGATGGCACCGATGATGGCCAGCGCCACATCCTTGGCGGTCACGCCGGCCCCCAACTCGCCCTCCACAGTGACGGCCATGGTGGCCGGCCGCACCTGCCCCAAGGTCTGAGTGGCCAGAACGTGTTCGACCTCGCTGGTGCCGATGCCGAAGGCCAGCGCGCCGAAGGCGCCGTGGGTGGACGTGTGGCTGTCGCCGCACACAATCGTCATGCCGGGCTGGGTCCAGCCCTGCTCGGGCCCGATCACATGGACGATGCCCTGGTTGGGATCGCCCATGGGGTAGCAGGTGATGCCGAACTCCTCACAATTGTCGTTCAGCACCTTGAGTTGCTGGGCCGAGATCGGGTCGGCCACCGGCCGGTCGATGTCGAGGGTCGGCACGTTGTGGTCGGCCGTGGCCACCGTGAGGTCGGGCCGCCGCACCGTGCGGCCGGCCAGCCGCAATCCATCGAAGGCCTGGGGCGAGGTCACCTCGTGCACCAGGTGAAGGTCGATGAAGAGGAGGTCCGGCTCGCCGGCCGTGGCGTTCACCACATGGGCATCCCAGATCTTCTCGCTCAGAGTGAGAGGCACCGCCATCAGTGGTCCACCGCCACGATCTCGACTCGGAGCATGCCCCCCGGTGCGGTGTACTCCACCGTGTCGCCCGCCTTCTTCCCCATCAGCACCTGACCGAGCGGCGCGCTGGGTGACAGAACGGGGAGGGTGCCCTGCCGCTCTTCGATCGAGCCCACGAAGAACTGTTGCGTGTCGTCCTCGTCGTCCCCCTCGTAGCGCAGCGTTACCGTGGTACCGGTGCTCACACTGCCGTCCCCCACATCCGACTCGTCGACCAGTTGGACCTCCTTGAGCAGGGCCTGGAGTTGACGAATGCGGGCTTCCATCTTCCCCTGGGAGTCCTTGGCCGCGTGGTAGTCGCCGTTCTCCTTGAGGTCACCCAGGGCGCGGGCGGTCTCGATCTGCTCGGCGATCTCGACCCGGCCACGGGTGGTCAGGTCCTTCAGCTCGGCGGTCAGGCGCTCGAAGGTGCCTTGGGTGAGCTTGGTCGCTTCGGTGTCGTTGGATGATGCGTTGGTCACAACGTGCCCTTCGGGTGGAGGGTGCCGGGGGTCCCCGGGGGACACCTCGACGGCGGCAACCAGGCTAATCGCCCCGAAGGGGCTGACGCCCCCGTTGTTGACGAAGTCCTCCCGCTGCGAGAGACTGACACCCGTATGTACCGTCTTGAGCACGTTGTAGGCATTATTCCTTAGGCGCGCCACATCCCCGCGCGCCGTCAAACCGTCCACTGGGTGGACGGTTTTTCAATTCCCGGCGCACTCGATCATGGGAGCAACACCAGTGAGCAACAGCACGACAGGTTGGCGTATCGCCGTCATCGGCGGGGACGGCATCGGGCCCGAGGTCTGCGCCGAGGCCCTCAAGGTGGTGGCCGCCGCCGGCGTCAACGTGACGACCACCGACTTCGACCTGGGGGCGGCCCGCTACCTCCGTGACGGCACCGTGCTCCCGGACGAGACACTCGAGGAGCTCCGGGGCTACGACGCCATCCTCCTGGGCGCCATAGGCCCACCGGTGGGCGACACCTCGGTGCCGCCGGGCACCCTCGAGCGCGGCCTTCTGCTCCGCCTCCGCTTTTCGCTCGATCTGTACGTGAACCTCCGTCCCTTCTCCGGCATGCCCGGTTCGATCGCCCAGGGCGCCGACTTCGTCGTCATCCGGGAGAACACCGAAGGCACCTACGCCGGGGAGGGCGGGTTCCTGCGCCACGGGACCCCCCACGAGGTGGCTACCCAGGGATCGGTGAACACCCGCTTCGGCGTCGATCGCTGCGTGCGCTTCGCCTTCGAGCTGGCCAACGATCGACCGGAGCACAAGCTGACCCTGGTGCACAAGACCAACGTGCTGACTTTCGCGGGCGACCTCTGGCAGCGCACCGTCACCGAGGTCGCCCCCGAGTACCCCGACGTCTCATGGGACTACAACCACGTCGACGCCGCCTGCATCTACCTGGTGGAGCAGCCCGGCCGATACGACGTCATCGTGACCGACAACCTCTTCGGCGACATCCTCACCGACCTGGCCGGCGCCGTCAGCGGTGGCATCGGCTTCGCCGCCTCGGCCAACCTGAACCCGGACCGCACCGGGCCGTCCGTGTTCGAACCGGTCCACGGTGCCGCCCACGACATCGCCGGCCAGGGCATCGCCAACCCGCTGGCCGCCATCCACTCGGCCGCGCTGATGCTGGCCCACCTGGGCGAGCACGATGCCGCCCAGCGTGTCCTCAAAGCGCTGTCCGAACAGTCCAATGCCATGTCGACCACGACGCTGTCCACGACCGCCGTGGGCGATGCCATCGCAGAGAGGCTCTGAGCATGCCCATCACCCCGACCGAGAAGATCTGGATGGACGGCGAGTTCGTCGATTGGGCCGACGCAACGGTGCATGTGCTCACCCACACCATGCACTACGGCTCCGGCGTGTTCGAGGGCATCCGGGCCTACCCGACCTCACGCGGCGTGGCGGTCTTTCGCCTGAGCGACCACATCCGCCGGCTCTTCGCCTCGGCCAAGATCTTCATGATCGACGTTCCGTTCACCGTGGATCAGATCATCGATGCCACCCGTGACCTGGTGCGGGTCAACGGGCTCAACGACGGC
>DASZJQ010000052.1:0-17983 GCA_035947875.1 Acidimicrobiales bacterium | reverse complement strand
CGTTGTTCGTGGACGAGAGACGGTTCTAGCGCCGTCTCACAGGCTGGGGACAGGAGCTACGAGCAGCCGCTCGTCGTCCCGCAGCTGCCGCACACGTAGCAGGAGCCGGCCCGCTGCATCGCATTGCCGCAGCTGTAGCAGTAGGGAGCGTCTCGCTGCTCGGCCCGGGCCAGCGGTTGCCCGCCACTGACACCGTAGGTGGACCCGGTCGAACCGCCCGCCGACGGCGCCGGCGCCGGCGATCGCAGTTCCCCCGCCCCGAAGCCATCGTCCATCAGGCCGGCTGACGACGGCGTCGCCATCTCCTCGACTCCGGGCAGAGTCGGCTGCGTGCGCTCGGCCGTCGACAAGATGCCGAGCTCGGACCGCTCCTCGAGGGTGAGGTAGTCCAAGGCGATGCGGCGGAAGATGTAGTCGACCAGGCTTGTGGCGATGCGCAGCTCAGCGTCGTCGGTGATCCCGGCGGGCTCGAACTTCATGTTGGTGTACTTGCGCACGTAGGTGGCCAGTGGCACCTGGTGCTGCAGGCCGAGGCTCAGCGATATGGAGAAGGCATCCATGATGCCGGCCAAGGTCGAACCCTGCTTGGAGACGTTGATGAAGACTTCGCCGGGCCGCCCGTCCTCGTACTCGCCGACGGTCACGTAGCCCTCGCAATCGGCCACCCGGAAGGCGAACGTCTTGGAGTTGCGACGGCGGGGCAGACGCTCCCGTACGGCGCCGACGACCACCGACTCGGTCTTGCGCTGGCGCTCGTGCTCCAGCGCCGTCTCCAGCTCGGCGATGCGATCGGCGATGGCCCGGGCCCGGGCTTCCGCCTCCGATCCCGCCGGGGCCACGTCGCCACCGGCGGTGGCGGCGGTGCTCTCCATCTTGGTGGTTGACAGCGGCTGGGCCACCTTGCAGTTGTCCCGGTAGATGGCAACGGCCTTGACGCCGAGGCGCCAGGCGTCGATGTGCAACTGCTCGACGTCCTCGACCGAGACATCCTCGGGCAGGTTGACCGTCTTGGAGATGGCACCACTGATGAAGGGCTGTACCGCACCCATCATGCGGATGTGGCCCGAGTAGTGGATGGTGTTGTCGCCCATGGAACAGGCGAACACGGCCAGGTGCTCGGGAACGACATGGGGTGCGCCGAGGATCGACATGTGCTCGTTGATGTACGCCACGATCTCGTCGACCTGATCGTGGCCGTAGCCCAACTTGGTCAAGGCCCGCGGGATCGTCTGGTTGACGATCGACATGGTGCCCCCGCCGACCAGCTTCTTGGTCTTGACCAGTCCGAGGTCGGGCTCGACCCCGGTGGTGTCGCAGTCCATGAGCAGGCCTATCGTCCCCGTCGGCGCCAACACTGAGGCTTGCGAGTTGCGGACGCCGAACTCCTCGGCCAACTCCACCGCGTCGTCCCAGGACTGCTGGGCCGCCGACAGGAGCTCCGGGGGAACGACTTCCTCGTCGATGCGCGCTGCCTCGCCCTGGTGCATGCGCAGCACATTGAGCATGGCATCGGCGTTGTCGTGGAAACCGGCGAAGGGTCCCATCCGTGCCGCCGTGCGGGCCGAGGTGGCATAGGCGTGACCGGTGAGTAGGGCCGTGATGGCGGCCGCCCAGGCTCGTCCGGCGTCCGAGTCATAGGGCAAGCCCTGGGCCATGAGTAGCGCGCCCAGGTTGGCGTACCCGATGCCCAACTCGCGGAAGGCCCGGGTCGTCTCGCCGATCTTCTCGGTGGGGTAGTCGGCGTTGCCAACCAGGATCTCCTGGGCGGTAAACATGATCGCCACGCCCGCCTTGAAACCCTCGACGTCGAATTCGTCGTACTCATCGAGGAACGTGAGCAAATTCATAGAGGCCAGATTGCAGGCTGAGTTGTCGAGGTGAACATATTCGCTACAGGGGTTGCTTCCGTTGATCCGACCGGTCTCCGGGGCGGTGTGCCAACGGTTGATGGTGGTGTCGTACTGCAGACCGGGGTCGGCGCACTCCCAGGCCGAGTGGGCGATCTGGCGGAAGAGGTCGCGGGCCGGCACCGTGCGCACGGCGGATCCGTCGATCCGCGCCGTGAGCTCCCAGTCGCGCCCGTCAATCACGGCTTCCATGAACTCGTCGGTGACCCGTACCGAGTTGTTGGCGTTCTGGTACTGCGTCGAGTGGCTGTCCGCTCCGTCCAGGTCCATGTCGAACCCGGCGTCGCGCAGGACGCGCGCCTTGCGCTCCTCGATGGCCTTGCACCAGATGAAGTCCTCGACGTCAGGGTGGTCGATGTCGAGGATGACCATCTTGGCGGCGCGTCGTGTCTTGCCGCCCGACTTGATGGTCCCGGCCGAGGCGTCGGCGCCCCGCATGAAGCTGACCGGACCCGAGGCCGTGCCACCACCCTTGAGCAGTTCGTGCGACGAACGGATCTTCGAGAGGTTGACGCCGGCGCCCGATCCGCCCTTGAAAATCACCCCTTCTTCGGTGTACCAGTTGAGGATCGAGTCCATCTGGTCCTCCACCGAGAGGATGAAGCACGCCGAAGCCTGTTGCGGCACGCCCGGCACCCCGATGTTGAACCAAACCGGGGAGTTGAAGGCGGCCCTCTGGTGGATGATCAGGAACTTCAGCTCGTGGTTGAAGATCTGCGCCTCCTCGTCGTCGACGAAGTAGCCGTCCTTCAGTCCCCAGGCCGTGATCGTGTCGGCCACCCGGTCGGCCACCTGCCGGAGCGACCACTCACGCTCGTCGGTGTTCAGCGTGCCCCGGAAGTACTTCTGCGAGAGGATGTTGGTGGCGTTGACGCTCCACGATTCGGGCACCTCGACCCCAAGCTGCTCGAAGGCCACGGTGCCGTCCCGGTAATTGGTGATGCGAGCGTCGCGGCGCTCCCAACGGACCTCGTCGTACGGATGCACGCCTTCGGTAGTGAAATGCCGCCGAATACCGATCTCGGATCGCTGGGGTGCGATGGCCATAACGCTGGGGCCCTCCTCGTAGAAGTGATTGTTCATTCGATGTGATGCGTGAGGCCGGTGGTGCCGTGAAGCTGGTGAGTCCGTGATGCCGGCCGCAGCGCCCCTCCCGCCTGGGGAATGACGTCTCCGGCGCATATTTCCCTCCTGCGCTCGGAAAGCACTGAAGCCAGCTTAACCACAATATGTAGTGGCTGACCCTCCCCACGCACGCGAGATGCTGTGTTATTACAGCACTGTAGTTACAACTTGTCAACCACTTTCTCCCTTCATCCGTCCTGGTCACGGGCCGCTCGCGATGGTTTGCGCGCCCGGTCCGCCAACTGGTCCCCCAAGACCCAGATTTTCGGGGTGAGTAGCGTCGTTCGCGTGGGCAAATTGGTGGCGATCGATGCCGGCACCACCGGCGTCCGCTCCCTGGTGGTCGACGACCGGGCCCGGGTGGTCGATGTGGCCTATCGGGAGATCGCCCAGCACTTCCCCCGGCCGGGCTGGGTCGAACACGACCCGATCGAGATATGGCAGGCCGTCGAGGCCACGTTGGCCGAAGTGGGGCAGCGACTGGCCGAGGCGGGTGACACCGTGGCCGCCATCGGGATTACCAACCAACGCGAAACCCTGGTGGCGTTCGACCGAAGCAATGGTGAGCCGCTCCATCGAGCCATCGTGTGGCAGGACCGGCGGACGGCCGCCCTGTGCGCCGAGTACCAAGCGGCCGGTCATCTCCCCCTGGTCCGCCGCACCACCGGGCTCGTGCTGGATCCCTATTTCACCGCCACCAAGATCACCTATCTCCTCCGCCAGGGCGACCTCGCGCTGGGACCCGACTCCCCGGCCCTGTCCTTCGGCACCGTTGACAGTTGGGTGCTGTGGAACTTGACGGGCGGAACCCGTGGCGGCGTCTTCGCCACCGATCCCTCCAATGCCAGCCGAACCATGCTGCTCGATACGGGCACCCTCGCCTGGTCCGACGAGCTCTGTTCCCTGTTCGATGTCCCTCGGCACACCTTGCCCGAGGTGAGGCCCTCGGCCGGGCGCTTCGGCCTCAGCACCCTTCGCGGTCTGGGCCCGGCCAGCACGGTGCTCGACGGCGTCCCGGTCTCGGGCATCCTGGGCGACCAGCAGGCGGCCCTGTTCGGGCAGGCCTGTTTCGACCCGGGCATGGTCAAGGTGACCTACGGCACCGGCAGCTTCGTGTTGGCCAATGCCGGACCCGAGCGCCCGGCGGCACCCGATGGCCTCACCGTCAGCGTGGCCTGGGACCTGGGGGGCTTCGCCGGTTCCGGCACCGCCTGGGCCTACGCGCTCGAAGGCTCGACCTTCGTGTCCGGCGCCGCCATCCAGTGGCTGCGCGACGGCCTCGGCCTGATCGATAGGGCCGCGGACATCGGGCCGCTGGCCGAGTCGGTGAGCGACAGCGGCGGGGTCACCTTCGTCCCCGCCCTGACGGGACTGGGCAGCCCGTGGTGGGACCCGGCGGCCCGGGGCACCATCACCGGCATCACCCGGGGGGCCGGCCGGGCCCAGATCGCGCGGGCCTGCGTCGAGGCCATCGCCTTCCAGGTCCGGGACATGACCGATGCCATGACGGTCGCCTCGTCCTACCCACTCGTGGCGCTGCGGGCCGACGGAGGCGCCGCCGCCATGGAGCTCTTGCTCCAGCTCCAAGCCGAACAGAGCCGCATGCCGGTGGCCCGCCCACCCTCGCTGGAATCGACCGCGCTGGGAGCGGCCACGTTGGCCGGCCTGGCCGAAGGCATGTGGGGTTCGCTCGACGAACTGGCCGCGCTGTGGACCTCATCCGCCCGGTTCGAGCCCGCGCTCCCGGTTGAACTCACCGACGCCGTGTACGCCGTCTGGCAGCGGGCGGTCGACCGCGCCCGGGGTTGGGCGGAAGTCTGAGCTGTAAAACCTCAGAACGTGGAACGTGGAAGCGTGGACTCACCCTTCGTGCGATTCGTCGACCCGTTCACTTTCGGGCGTGTCCCAGTCGTCCAGCCCCAGCTTTCTGCGCCGGAACTTCTCGGGATCCTCGTGGATGAGGTGCCACCATCCGGCGAGGGCGACGCACCCGAGGATGGGCCATTCAAAGGTGTAGAACCAACTCAGGAAGTTGCCCTCGAGAGCCCGGGTGGCCTGCCACCAGGCCAGGCCGATGCAGGCGGCGACGAGAACTCCGAACTCGACGTGAAGGGTGAATGCCCTGCGTGAGAGCCAGCGCTGCCGCACGACGCCAGTGTACGTACCGGCCTTGCCTGATGCCGGGCCGACCGGCGCGCCTCAGGGGCGGACGTGTGTGCGGTGCTCCTGCACTTCGAGCTGGCGCAGACGGTGCTCCCGGGCCGTCAGGACGAGCAGCGGCACGGCCGCGATGCACACGGTCAGAATCATGAGGGGGATGGCGATGAAGAGGAACGTCATGAGCTCATGGGCACAGAGGGTCGGGGCGGTTCTGCGCCTTCTCCTTCGCATCACGGTACAAACGGAATCGTGGACTTCCCTGTGGTTCTTCGTAGACGCCGGTGGGAATGACACGGTCCGCAAAGGGGGTTGATGGCGGCGGTCTGACGCGTACATCGACCGGTAGTGTCCTGCCCATGGGGACTGGGGGCGTACCCAAGGCAGCGGAAGCTTCGAAGGGCACCACGCGCGGCCGATCCGCGTCGTCTGATCGGACCTTCCAGGTGATCGCCGTGCTCGGTGGCCTGTGCCTGATCGGTTTCATCGTCTTCGTGGCCGTGCGCGCCCCGGCCAAGAGCCCGCGGACCCTCGGGGTCGCCTCGCTGGAGGCTCCCCCGCCCGCCGTCCTCCATGCCGGCTCGTCCGCGCCGGCCTTTTCCCTGCCCCGTCTCGGCGGCGGCGCCGCGTTGACGCTGAGCTCCTTCCTCGGCACGCCGGTCATCGTCAACTTCTTTGCCTCGTGGTGCCCGCACTGCCGGTCCGAATTAGCCGCCATAGGGACGGTGGCCGCCCGCAACGCGGGTGGGGTGGCCGTGGTCGGGGTCGACTCCAACGACGGAACGGGCACCCCGGCGCAGAAGCTGTTGCTCGCCGCCCACGCCAGCTACCCGGTCGGCGTCGACACCAACGCTCAGGTGGCCGCCAAGTACCTCCTCGTGGCTCTGCCCGTCACCTACTTCATCGATGCCCACGGTCGGGTCGTGGGCTCCGCGTTCGGGGCCCAAACCGTTACGTCGCTCCAGCGCTGGGTGAATCGTCTCACCCACCAGGCCTCATGAGGTCAGGGATCGAGCACTCGGGCTCGGGCGCGGATGAACATTCCGAGAGTACGACGGGCCCGGTCGTTGACCGGACCGCCGCGTTCGGCGACACTTCGCCCCCTGTCCCCCGCACGTTCTTCTACTGGCTCCTGGGTGCCGTCGCCGTACTCGGCCTCGGTGGTCTGCTCCTCGAGCACCTCGTCTCATCAACTGGGCTCAACCCGGCGCCGCAGAAGAACCCGGTGACCGCGACGACCGGGGTTCCCTCCGCCGCGCCGGTCCCGGCCGGACAGCGCGCTCCGCTCGGCGCGTCGCTCACCTCCTTCATGGGCCTAGCCACCCTGCGGACCGCCCCGGCTCCGTCGTTCACACTGATCGATCAGGCTGGTCAGGCAACCACACTGGCCGATGAGACGGGCAAGGTCGTCGTGCTCACCTTCTTCAACGGGCGCTGCGATGACATCTGTCCGGTGTTGGCGGCCGAGATCCGTGGGGCCGATGCCGACCTCGGCGCCAACGCGGCCAAGGTGGCGTTCCTCACCGTCAATACGGACCCCTCGGCTCTGGCCGTCTCGGGGCTCTCGAGCGCCCTGGCCCAGCCGGGAATGAGCGCACTGTCGAACTGGCGGATGCTCACCGGACCGCTGGTCACGATGAACGCGACGTGGAAGGCCTACGGCGTCGCCATCTCGGTGGTCACAAAAGCCGGCGCTGAAGCTCACAACGACGTTGTCTACTTCATCGACCCGAAGGGACGGGAGCGGTACCGTGCGACTCCTATCGCCAACGAGAGTCGCACTGGGACCTCCTCCCTTCCGTCGGCGGACATTGCCCGCTGGGCGTCGGGCATCGCCACCTACGCCGGCAAACTGACGACCGAGTCGACACTGACGACGGTGACGACGCCATGAACGGACACCCGGACACTCCTCGCCCAGGACCGCCGTGGTACCGGCGACGGGCCGCGCTGGTCGGCGCGGCAGTGGCCGTCGTCCTGGCCATCACCATCATCTCGGACCTCCCGGTGCACACCTCCCGGGGCGCCGACATCTCGAGCGAGAAGGGCGTCCTCTCGGAGCTCAACACCGACCTGGCGCCGTGTGCGTTGGCCGTGCACGAAGCGCTGACCATCTGGGGGGAACAGACCACTCACTCGCTGACCGCCGCGGACCGGGCCGAATCGGCCTCACTCCTGCGCGACGACCAGAATGCCTGCTCGTTCACCAACCAGACGATCTACGACCTGTCCAACATCGAGGTTCCCGGCTCGACCGCCGGCAAGGACATGGGGGACCTCGTCGCCACTTCGGTGCTGTGGACCACCTCCGACGCCCTCAAGGCCATTGAGGCGGTCCAAGCCCTCATGCTCGACGGGCAGGACCGCGCCGCCGGGACCAGGCTGGACCAGGCCGAGCGGGCGCTGGCCACCGATCGAGAGGCGGGACTGGCCGAGTTGGCGCGGGCCAACCATGTGCTCGACACCGAGTTGCCCCGCCCGGACATGCCGTCCATGCCGACACCAACACCGACACTGACGCCGACACCGTCGCCGACGAGCAACTAAGCCCCGACGGCACCGTCGCCGGGACGTTCGGCGGCGCGCCGCTCGATGATGGCCGTGGCACCACGGCGCTGTTCACGGAGGAGGCGGCGGAGCTCGTCGTCCGGGTTCTGCTCGCCGTGCAGCCACTGCATGGCGTCCAGGAAGATGACCGGCACGAAGACCACCGTGGCCATGAACCACAAGATGACGGCGGCCACTTGCTGGTCCGCCGCCTGGCTGAGACCCTGCCCCGCCACGTGATGGAAGGTGGAGTACCAGCCGGACTTGGACATCGCGACCAGATAGGCCTCGATCCACACCAGCCACATGGCGGCTGTTCCCAGGACCACGCTCCGCAGACCGCCGACGCGCGGGACCAGAGGTGGGGACTCGGCCAATTCCAGCCAGAGACCGATGCCGCCGGCAATGAGGGTCACCGCTTCGATCACTCTGAGCCAGGGGTGGCTCCAAGTCGCGCGGACCGATATCGGGGTGAACCACCACACCACCACCAGCCCATAAACCAGCGTGAAGCCCACCGACCGCCACAGTTCGGGATGCCGACGCCGCCGTTGCGCCAGGGTCTCGGCCCAGGCGGCATGGCGCCAGGGAGCGCCCACGACGACCAGGGTGGGCACCACCATCGCCCACAGGCCATAGCGGAGGACCTGCCCCAGCTCGTAGCGGTGGGCCAGCGAAGAAACCGGTGGCAGGAACGTCAAGAGGGAGATGAGCGCAGCCCCCAGGAGGCTCCACCGGCGTATCGGGAGGGTGACTGCGCCAGACCGTTCCGGGGCGACCCCCGCCTTCACCGGGTCGAACGGCGCTGGAAGAAACCCCAGAGGAGGACCACCGCGAAGAAGCCCAGGGGGATGGCGAAGGTGAGGGCCTGGGTCGCGGCGATGTCTGATGCGGCCATCATGGTGGGGTCACCTCCCTAGAGCACATAGAACAGTACCCAGAAGAAGGTCGCCACCACCGCGATGAAGCCCCAGTAGTACGTACAGCCCTCCAGGTTGGCCCGGAACATGCGGGCCACCGGCAGCGTGGACTGTGCCGTGCCGCCATCCTCTCGAAGGGCCCGGCGCAGGCGGGCCTGCCGGGCCAGCAGGGTCTCGAGCCAGTAGAGGCCGGTCAAGATCAGCACGATGTTCAAGATGGACCAGCCGATGAAGCACGACGCGTAGCCGCTCGAACCCGGGAAGAAGGGCAGATCGGTGAGTTGCCAGACCTGGAGCCCGACGGCCACCAGTCCGCCCAGCACGGACGTCCAGCCGGCCACCTCCCAGTCCAGCGACACCCCGGACCGGAAACGACGCAGGCCTTCGTACGCGAGCAGGGCGCTGGCCACCGTCACGGCGAAGATGGCGGCACCGGCACCGGTGGGCGCCGTGATCCCGCCCGGGCGCCACAGGTTCTCGTTGTTGGCCGAACGCAGGTAGAAGTACGCGAAGGCCAGGGCGGCGAAGGCGAAGGCCCAGATCCCGATGACCAGCCGTCCCCCCGTCCACAGTGAACCTTCCTGCGCCCGCAGTTCGAAGGCGATCTCTTCGGGCGTCTCGTTCAGGTGCAGGAAGCCCTCGGAGCGCTCCGGCCTCTTTTCGGGCATGGCCTCGGTACTCACAGGATCGGGGGTCGCGGGTCGAGGTCGTCCCGGCCGCCACGGGACAGGTCGTCGGGATCCACCGGCTCAGTGGAGACCTTGCCGGCGCCCACCAGTTCCCGGCCCAGATCGGCCACGGGCGGGGCGTCACGCTCGCCGTAGTGATAGGGGTCATCGAGCACGACCGGGATCCGCTCGAAGTTGTACCAGGGGACCGGCGTCGCCGTTTGCCACTCCAGGCCGCGAGATTGCCACGGATTGTCGGGCGCCTTGCGCGGGTTCATGTAGACCGACCAGACGAAGTTGATGATGAACAAGAAGAACGACGCACCGAGGAAGAAGGCGCTGACCGATGAGATGTCGTTCAGGGTCTGGAGGTTCTGCGCGTACTCGAACACCCGCCTGGGTTGGCCCAGCAACCCCACCAGGAAGAGCGGGAAGAACGTCAAGTTGAAGAAGGCGAAGAACGTCCAGAAGTGGGCCACGGCAAGCTTGCGGTTCATGGTCTTCCCCGTCATCTTGGGCAGCCAGTAGTAGAGGCCGCCGAAGAGGGCGAAGATCAGGCCCCCCATGATGGTGTAGTGGAAATGAGCGAGTACGAAGAAGCTCCCGTGCACCGTCACGTCGACCGGCACGTCGGAGAGGAAGACGCCGGTGATGCCGCCGATCAGGAAATTGAAGAGCATGCCCAGGCAGAAGAGCATCGGCGGTTCGAATCTGATTTTCGCTTTCCACAGCGTCCCCAACGTCACCAGGAAGAGGAAACCGGTCGGTATGGAGATCAGCTCGGTGGTGAGCATGAACAGCGGGCGCATGTCGGGGTTGATGCCGCTCTGGAACAGGTGGTGCTGCCAGACGAAGAAGGACAGCAACGCCACGCCGAGCATGCCGGCGGCCGCCACCTTGTACGCGAAGAGCGGCTTGCGGGTGAACACCGGCATGATCTCCATGATGATGCCGAAACCGGGCAGCGCCATGATGTAGACCTCTGGGTGGCCGAAGAACCAGAACAGGTTCTCCCACAAGAAGTTGCTGCCGCCGTGCTCGTTGACGAAGAAGGCGGTCTGGGCCGTACGGTCCAGAATGCCGCAGAGCGCGGCCACCACCAGGGTGGGCGTGGCCAGGGTCAGCAGGGCGCACGTGGCCAGGATCGCCCAGACGAAGATCGGCACGCGGCCCCACGTCATCCCGGGCGCCCGATAATGGATGATGGTGACGGCCAGGTTGAAGCCGGCGGCGATCATCCCGATCCCGATGACCGCGAATCCGACCAGATACGCGTCCATCCCTCCCGCGGCCTGGGTCTGCAAGGGGGCGTAGCCGGTCCACCCGGTCGGGAATCCCCCGAGGGGGAGGGCGGCGACGATGACGCCGTAGCCGGCCATGAAAATCCAGAACGAAAAGGCCTCCACCCGGGGGAACGCCATCCGCCGGGACCCGATCATGAGCGGCACCAGCCAATTGCCCAGAGGTCCCACCACCGCCGAGGACGCCATCATCATCATGATGGTGCCGTGCTCGCTGACGATGGCGATGTAGGTGCCGGGCCCGAAGACGTGGTTGGTCGGGCTGAGCAGCTCGGTCCGGATGGCCATGGCCAACAGTCCCCCGGTGAAGAGGAACAGCAGGACACCCACCGTGTATTGCAGGCCGACCACCTTGTGGTCGTCGGTCATGCGGAAGTAGCGCACCCAGGTCCGCTCGGGAACGGCCGGGGGCGGTTCCCGGCCGAGCATCTTGGTCACCGGGTAGTTCAAGGCGCCGATCCCGATCAACCACCCCACCACGGCGAACACCAGGGCCAACACGGTGGCCACGTCGTTCTGCCCGCTGTTTTGGATGTTGGTGTACCCGCTGGCAATCACGTTGCCCAGCCAATGGCCGAAGAGGTATCCGGCCACCGCGCCGACGATGGCCCAGCCCATGTGCGGACGGAGCCATTCAGGCCGGGTGCTGATGGGGTGCTGGCGGGTCGCTTCTTCGCCGGGGTATTCGGCCGGCGGCTGCTCGGTGGTGTCGATCGCCATGGTGCTCAGTCGCCCTTTTCTCGGGGAACAAGGAATGTCGGAATCGTTGGTGTGGTCATGGACGTATCACCCGTGCGGCGCCGGGACGGGCGGCGTGGCCCCGTAGGTCTGGACCTTCGAATAGGGGTCGACATTGTCGGGATAGAACCCTCCGTCGGCGCCATTGGCGTCGGGAATGTAGGTATACGAGAAGGGTGGGAGGAGCTTCGTGTTGGCCGCCAGACGGACCCGGGTCGCCAAGGCCCACTGCTGGAACGTCGACGGGGTGACCACGACGCCTGAGTTGTACATGGCCCCGTGCCAGATGCCGCACAACTCCGAGCAGCGAACGATGAAGGTCCCCAGTTGCGACGGGGTGGTGAAGGCCACGTTGTCCTGGGCCGGGTTGGCGTCGGCCTTGACGCCCAGTTGGTAGGCCCAGAAGCTGTGGATCACGTCGAGCGATGTGACGTGGAAGGCGATGGTGGTGTTATCGGGGATCACCAGCTCGGTGGTCTCGAACCCGCCGTAGGTCGGGTAGCGGTACGTGAACTTCCACTGCTGACCGATGACCTGAATCGGCAGCACCGTGTGGGACGTGGGCGTCCAGATCGGGCTGGGCCCCTGGCCGCCGCCGGCTCCCTCGGGCTGCACGAGCTCGTAGGTGCCGAAGCCAGCCAGGAAGAGGACGATCACGGTGGTGGTCAGGATCCACCCGACCTGGATCGGCATGTGGCCCCGAGCTGCCGGGCCCCCGACCGGCTCGGGCCCACCGCGTGACGCCCGCCACATCACGATGGCGTAGATCATGAAGATCCAGACGCCCAGCATGACGGGCAGGGCGATGACGAACAGCACGTTGAAGTCGAACTGGGCCCCGCCGGCCGTCGAGGTCATCCGTCCCGGGGGCACGTGCGGCCCGGCGAAGATATAGAAGAGGGGATCGAGGATGGCCGAGAGCACGACCCAAATGGCGATCAGGCGCCACCAGTGACTCGGCTCGGTCGTCGCGGTGTCATCGGGTGCCGCACCTTGGGAGGCGGTGGCCGGGCTGGCGTCGCTCACGCCACCACCTTCATGAAGCCGTCCATGTAGCCGATGGTCTGCATGGGGCCGCCGTTGCCGTAGAAAAAGCCCAGTGCGCACGGCACGAAGCACTGCCACGGGTACTGACCCGGGCCGGGCGAGACGAAGGAGAACCTGACCACCTGCACCGGTGACTTGGTGGGACACGGCGCGGCGGCGCACAGGTTGGCGTTGGGGTTGTTGGCGAACAAGGGCACATTGATGCCCAGGGTCGGGATGGAGAAGGTGTGGGCCACGCCGTTGCCGACGTTCGAGTTGATGAGACGGATCGGCTTGCCGTTGAGCAGGGCCACATTCCCGAAGGTCCCGGTGACCTTCCCGATCTGCTGGTTGCGCAGCGGGCTGCCCGAGTCGTAGTTGTAGATCGTGACGTTCACCCGGGTGTGGGCCGGGACCTGCCACAGCGTGGTGTGGACCCATTGGCCCTGGGGCGTTTGGGTCAGGTAGGAGACCCATGTGGGGTGGTTGCCCGATCCGAAGGAGCCGACGGTCTGCATGGTCACGGCGACCGGCTGCCCGGACTGATGCCCGGCGGCGTAGTCCACCGTCGGCGGCTCATTGGTCAGCGCGATCACGGCGAAGATGATGCCCACGACGGCGGCGAGGAATAGCCCGATCGCTGTGGCCAGCCTCCAAGGTCTTGACACCAAGCCCCCGATCCCTATCTGTCTCCGATGATCGTCGACTGGGGGTGTCCTCCACTCGCGTGACTCGAGCTGCGAACTCCCCCCAGCAGGCATCCACAGCTCGTTCCCTTTGCCAGCGACCTTACGGCCGTGCGCGTCGGCCGTCAATCATTTGTCAATCAGTCGTCGATCGGTCGTCAATCAGTCAACCATGATGTGTCTGTCACAACCCACGTTGAGTCGAGGGTCGCCGGTCAGCCCTCTCAGCCCTCAACCCCTCCGCCCCGCCTCCGAGACGGCGGGCGCACGCAATTGCTCCGCGGTGGGCGCGGGGCCACGGTGGAACACCCGGTCGATGGCGGCCGAGAACCCGCCTTCGGCATCCATCCCCCGTTTGATGACGTACCCGAGGGCCGGAACGGCCCAGAAGTCCCCGCAGACCCACAGGATGGCCGCCCCGATCTGCTGATCGGCAAACGGGGACAGGGTCACGCCCGGGACGTGTGCGTAGACGGAGTACCAGCTCGTCGCCGTGAAGAGCGAGAGTGACATGGCGATGACGAACATGACCATGTTGGTCCCGATGATGGCTCCCATCTGCCACAGCGGCGACTTCTTCAACTGGAACGGGTGGGAGGGAACGATGGTCAACCAGAAGAGGATGCCGGTGGCGAAGAAGCTGGCATGCTCCAGCCAGATGTGAACGGACTGGTTGGTCTCGGCGGTGTCGAAGAGCAGGGGCACGTGCCAGAGCACCATGACCAGGTTGAACGACACCAGGGCCGTCCACGGGTTCGCAACGAATCGACCCACGCGACGCAGCGGATCTGACCAGCGCCCGAGCAAGAGGGCCCGACCGGCACGACGGCGCACCCCGACGGGAAGCCCGTGCAGCAGCGGCAGCCACGGTGCTCCGAGCACGATCAGCGCCGGGGCCAAGAAGGCGATCAGGACGTGCTCGCACATGTGCACGAAGAAATAGCTGCCGGCCCAGTAGTCGATGGGCGACATGATGGCGATCAGGATCATGCTCAGCCCGGCGTAGAAGAGGTATGAACGGTGGCGACGCCGACGGGTCCGTGACGACTCCGACCGGCGCCGCAGGTTGGCCAGGCCCATCTCGTGCAACACCACGACGGCAGCCACGACGATGGCGGACGGATCGAAGCTCCAGTTGTCGACGACGTAGTTCACGGCGCGCCACGACCTCCGGTCATGAGGACACGGACCACAGTAGGGCGCCGGTCCGCACTATGACGACCCGTACGCGAGGGGGACGTTCAGGCTCTGGGTCAGCGCCCATGTGGATTGGCGCGGAGCCACCGTGAAGATGCGCAGACCGCTCCCGTTCACGCTGAAGGCGTCGACGCTGCCGTCACCGATGAGCGCCAACGTCGCGGTGCCGGCGGGCGGGGACGCCAGGGCCGTCCAGCCGAGGCCAGGACCACTCGCCACTTCCAACTCACCGTTGGTGCCCGGCTTGCTCAGGAGCACCAATTGCTCGCCGTTCAGCCCGACAGCCGTGGCCAGAATCCGTTGGGCGGGACCGACGGAGAGCGGCGCCGAGTCCAACCATGCCCCGGCCGGGGCGCGCCAGAGGGCGAGCAGCTCGGAGTGGCCGGCCGCGGCGGCGGCTACCAGTGCGGTGCTGGTGGACCCCGATGCGTTGAGCCGAAGGACGCGGGTGCTGCTCGCCGCCAACGCGCCGGCCAGGGTCGGCCCGATCAGCCGCCAGGCGCCGCCGTCACGGGCGAACACCCCGACCTGTCCCGGACGGCGACACCCGGTACCGACCATGGGCGTGGCCGACGGACCGAAGGCGACGGCATCGAGGCCCTCGACCTCGCACCTCGATGCGGCAGCACCGGTCGGGCTCCCGCTTCCAGAGAGCGGAGCCCAACGGAGCAACGACCCGCTGCTGGCCAGAACCTGACCGCTGCCATGACGCGTCAGTGCCAGGGCTGGTCCGGAGCGGCCGGCCACGGCCACCGCATCGGGACCGGCCACCAGGGAGGCGGGTACCAGGGCCGGGCTCCAGCTCGAGCCTTCGTCGTCGCTCCGGGCCAGCGGCGAATAGTGCAGGAGCTGACTCGGTTCGAAACCCGCAGTGACAGAACCGTCCCCGGCGGCGGTCAACGTGAGGCCCCCGTTGTCGGCCACGCCGGTCGGAGTGACCAGCGTCCACGACGCCGCGCCGGACGGGCGGAAAAAGATCTGCCAGAACGTGTTCAGCGGTGCGCCGCGCTGGCCCATGGCCACTACCGCCCACGACCCCGAAGCCGTGGTCAGGGCCGCGGCCAGGGGCGCGCGCGCAGCTGGAGGGACCGAGGTGGCGGCCTCGGCGACACGAGGTGCAAGGACGGCGCCGATGACACCGGCCGCCGTGATCTGGCCGACGACCGCCACCGTGTTCGCCAGCGCACGGAGACGCCCGCGTCGACCGCTCACGCGTCGACGGCGCTGATGCGAGCGAGGAGGAGGGATGAGAACGAGGACGATTGCGGTCCCCCGGCGCCCGGATCGTCCTCCATCTCTGCCCGCTCGTGCCCCCGGCCGTCGATCACGAAGGCCAGGTCGCTGTGAGCGACCATCGCTCCCGCGCCCGACGTCTCGACCAGGACACCGTAGGAATTCCAGACGCGGCGCAGCTGGCTCAACGACCCGGTCAGATAGAGCCAGTTGCCCATGTGGGCCAGTCCCTCCTGGCGATCGAACGCGTTGGTGAAGGAGATCGACCGGTAGATGGGATTGGCCACGATGGCGACGAAGTCGACCTTGGCGCTCAGGCTCCCCAGACGCTCATCGGCCTGACGGAACTCCTGCGCGATGAGTGGGCAGTCCGATGTGCAGACCGGGTCGAGGAAGGTCAGGGCGATGGTATGGCCCCGCAGACTGGACAGGCTCACCGGAGCGCCGCGTTGATTGGTCAGTGAGAAAGGGGGTGCGGGCGTGTCGACGATGTTCGGCGTCCCGTTCAAGGCCTGCGAAATGATCGGGTCGGCGTTGGGATTGGTGGCCGCCAGGGTCATGGGCGCGGTGCCGACCAGCACCACCACCACCGCGCCCAGGGCGGCGAACATCCGCAGCAGGTAGCCGGGGGTGACCCATTCCCACCAACGCCGGCGTTCGGGCCCGGCCCCTGGCGCTGACGACGGCGCGTCGGCCGGCGCCGTTTCGATGATCGGCACCGGGAGCCGCACCATGGCGACGTAGCCGGCGACCAGGACGAGCGCGGTCGGCACCATGCTGTTGGGGTCCGTGCCGTTTCCACCGAGGAATCCCAGATCCTCCACCAGAACCCAGTCGGCCAGGCAGAACACGACGGCCGCGATCACGGCCGGCAGCACCACACGGCGGCGGCCTGTACAGAGGGCGACGCCGATGCCACCCACGAAGATCACGACCACCAAGTTGACGGCCCATCCGTGCGCCGAATCGAACCGGCCGAAGGAAGACACCCACGAGGCGAGAAAGCCCGGCTGCGGCGTCCGGGCCATCTGGGCCACCATGCCGGCCAGGGTGCCGCCGTGGTTCGTCGCCGACAGGCGCCCCTGCCAGTAGCCACGTCCCGGCCAGGCCTGCAGGACCGCCATGGCGATGAAGAAGACCCCGGAGGCCGCCAGCACAATGCGGCCGGTGCGCGGGGTGGCCCACCTCCGGTCGGGCAGCGCCACCAGAACTCCCGCCACGCAGTAGATCAACACTGCGCCCGGTGCGCCGAAGAGCCAGGTGAGGCCGGGGGCGAAGATCCCACCGAAGGCCTCGCCGAAGACCCAGACAACCAATCCCCACCCGACGCTGGCCAGGCCGCCGAATCGGGACCAGAGACCCCGGGGGGCCACGAGGAGCCAGAGCCCCAACCCGATCTGGATCCAGACGCTGGCGGCGGCCGCCTGCACGGGATGCAGCGACCAGATGTTGACCCCGCTGGCGACGATGTGCTGGACCCAGGCCGGTGACGAACTGGCGGTCGGCTGAATCACGCTCGTCGGGAGGCCGAGCGGCATGGAGGATTGCAACTGCAAGAAGCCGTCCACGACCCACAGCAGGCCGAAGCCGACGCGCAGGATCCGGCGGGCCGGGGGTTCGGCGTGATCCCACCGTGGCCGACTGGGAAAGGTGGTGGTGCCGGCCGCCGTCAGGCGGCGGTACTGAATCGTGCGGATGACATTGAAGGCGATCGCCAACACCGCCGCAACGACCAGAATGAGCAACAGCTGGTGGAAAAGAGCGGCGTGAAAGGCCGAGGCGACCGTGGAGTTGCTCGACTGTAGCCCGCGGCCCATGCCGGGCATGGATCAGAGAGTCCGACCGGATCGACTCGGGAAAGACCACATGTGTGTCACGGGCCGAGGCTAACCCCGTGACAGCGGGTACGTTCCTCGCTTCCGTCTTCTTCAGATCTCGCGGGCACCAACTGTGGTTGAACCGGCGTGTCCTCGCACTGGCACCGCGTCATTCCGATCGCGTCATTCCCATCGCGGCGTACCGAGACCTATGCTCGAACACGTGTCCTCCCAAGCCCCGGCCCTGGCGGGTCAGCGAGCGGGGTGGTCGACCGTCGGCGCCTATGTCGCCCTGACCAAGCCGCGCATCATCGAGCTGCTGCTGGTCACCACCTTGCCCACCATGGTGGTGGCTCAGCGGGGCCTGCCGTCGCTCTGGCTGATGGTGGCCACGCTGGCCGGCGGGGCGCTGGCGGCCGGCGGGGCCAACGCCATCAACATGGTGGTCGACCGCGACATCGACAAGCTGATGAAGCGCACCAAGGCGCGCCCGTTGGTCACCGGGGCCATGACGCCGAGGGCGGCGCTGGTCTTCGCCCTCACCTTGGAGGTGGCGGCCTTCGTCGAGCTGGCCCTGGCCGTGAACCTGCTCTCGGCCGTCCTGGCCGTCTCGGCCACCCTCTTCTACGTCTTCGTCTACACCTTGTGGCTCAAGCGCCGC
>DASZJQ010000051.1:0-25075 GCA_035947875.1 Acidimicrobiales bacterium | reverse complement strand
CGGCACTGGGGATCACGGAAACCAATCGTCCTCCGAGGACGCACGGGTAGTGGCGCGCGGTCAATCCGGACAGACCTTCGGGCTGGCGTCTCGTTCCGGCGGCGGAGCAACTCGCCTCACCTCGTGGCAGATCGGCGTCGGGCTGGTGGTCGTGGTGGCCGTGCTCGGAGCCTCGATTTGGTTCGCCGTCGCCGGTCAGCCCAGTCAGGCCGTGCAGACCCAGCCCTTCGGGGGTTCGCTCGTCTTGAATTACCAACCAGGGCCGGTCGTCATGGACCTGGCGTCGGGGACCGCGAGCATCGAGCTGGCACACGTCGACCAGGCCGTCACGGCGCTGAACACCTCGGCCGTCAGCGCCATTCCGGTGTCGGACGGGAGCCTTCTCCTCAATTCGGTGAACGGGACCTTCAACTTCCTCGGCCAGAACAACGTCCTGGTGGCCCCGACCGGGGGCGGGGTGGCCCTGAGCGGGTCCTCGGGCTTCCAGCGTGCCGCCGGCTTTGCCACCGGCTCCGATGCCTATGTGGTGGGAGACGCCGCCAACAGCGCGACCATCTCCCTGGTCAATGAGGAAGTCGTGGCCCAGGCGGCCCGGCGCGCCTCCACCGCGTCGACTGGAGGGTCCTCCACCGTGCAGCCGCTCGGCACGGCGACCACCAACGATCCGGTGGATCTCGGGGTGGGGGGATCGGTCACCGCCAACGGAGACTTCTGGTCCATTGCGGACGCGTCACCGAGCCGCCGGTTGATGCAGTATGCCCCCGCATCGCACCCAGGCAACCCACTGACCATGATCGATCGCGGGCCGGTGGCCGGGGTGGCCTCGCTCGGGGTGGGCGCCGGCCCATCGGGAACCCAGACGGTCGCCCTGGCCACGCCCGGCGCGATCCGGGTGTTCCCGGCGGCGAAGGGTTCGGCGCCCGTGTCCCTGGCCGTCCCCGGCATGGCTGCCACCACCCAGATCGTTCCGGTCTCCGGGGAGCTCGGACAGGTGCTCTTCGCCTATCTGGCTTCGGGCCGCTGGAGCCTGGTGGGGGTGGATCCGGCGACCGCCCGACTGACCGGGCCCGTCTCCCTGCAGGGCGTCCCCGGCGGCGCGGTCCTGCTGGCACCGGCGTTCAACCGCGGCAGCATCTACACCGTGGCCAAAACGCCGTCGACGCAACCTCGCCTCCTTCGCATCGACCCGCGATCCGGACTCGCGGCGCCGCTCCCCGACGTGCCCGACTACCCGCTGGTCAATGCGACCGAAGCGGCCCAACCGCCGCCCTTCGGTCCGCAGACCCAGGTGATCTCGGTCGGTCCACGGGTCATCATCAACAACCCGGACAGCACCCTCGGTGTCGTCGTCTTCACCGACGGGAGTCAGCCTCCAAAGACCTTCGACAAGGGAACCCTGGCCAGTGTCGACCCGGCGGCGCCCGGGGGCGTCGCCCTGAATGCGGCGCCGAAGACGAAGAAGCAGTCGCAGCCCAAGCAGCAACAGGTCCAGGCGGCCGTGGACGCGCAGTCACGCTGCCTCAACACCTCCGAGACGCCGCACCGGCCGGTGATCACGACGCCTCTGGTGGCGTCGACCCACACCGTGACGCTGTCCTGGTCGTACCAGCTGTTGAGCAATCAAGACTGTGAGCCCACCACCTATACGGTGGCGGCCTCGGTGGTCGGGGATGGACAAGGGCCGGCGCAACCTCAGTATGTGGTCCAGGGCCAATTGACGTTCACCTACCCGGGATTGCATCCCAACGTGACCTATCAATTCGTGGTGACCGCCTTCATCGGCCAGGATCAGACGGCGTCCCTGCCCGAAGAGACGACGACCAGCCCCCAGGGGCCCGACCCCCCGACCGCCGTGACGGCAACCGACGCCGACGGCACCGGTTGGACCGTCAGTTGGACCGCGTGTTCGGGCTCCGGTTGTGACGCCAACGAACCGGCCACCCAGTGGACGGTCACCGGTCAGTCGTGTGGCAACGGAGCCTTCATCGGGACGCCGCCGACCGTCACGGTGTCGGGATCCACCGGGACTGCGACCTTCAAATTTGCCGACAATCCAAGCTTGATCGGGCAGCCCCTACAGTTCGAGGTGCAGGGTACCGACATCCTGGGTCATGTCGGGGACCCGGCCACCAGTAGTGGATGTGCCGACGGGTGGGCCATTCCCGTGGCCTCCGACATCAGCCTGTCGGCCGTCGACCGCCAGGCCGGCGACTTCACCGACACGGCAACCCTCACGGTTGCTCCCGTGCCCGGCGTGAGTGCCGCCGAGGCCTACGGCAGCTTGAGCACGCAATACACCTTCGTCGTCACGGACACGGCGAACAGCAGCCAAGTGGTCAACCAGGTCGGCAATCCAGGCGGTGGCCCCGTCGGCAGTCCGACCATGACGGTGACGGGGTTGATCCCCGGAGTGACGTACTCGGCCAGCGTCACGGTGACCCCGGTCGGCCACCCATCGGCCGCCACGACCGTCCCGGCGCAACTCATCTCCGGAGTGACGTCGTCCTGGCCCTCGATGGCCCTGGTGTCGAGCACGGCCGTCCTCGATCCCTCGGCCGACACCGGCTCGCTGTCGGCGACCGTCGCCGGCGCGTACGGCAACGTCCCGGCCGGACAGAGCGAGGCCCTCCAGGCCTCGGGATCGGTCTCCTGTTCGGGCACCGTCATGCCGGCCTTCGCAGGCCTCCCGGTGGCCCAGGGTGCGGGCGGCACGGGCACCGTTGCGGGCATTCCGCTCTCCCTGGTGGAGAACGGCGGGCCCGGGTGCGTCCTGAACCTGTCCCTCTCCGAATCGGGCACCAACTTCCATGGTGGGCCAACGGCGAGCACCTTCGCTCTTCCCCCGCTCGGTGCGCAATACGACACCCCGACCGTCTCGGCCGCGCTGCAGGAGACAGCCGGCTGCGCCTACTGCGTTGCCGTGACCGCGAGCACCCCCCTCGAGGCCGGGACGTCGAGCCTCGGCGGCGTGTGGACGACCACCGTGAGCAGCACCGACGGCGTCGACCCGACCGATTGTGCCCAGGTGAGCCAGCTCGCCCCGTCGGCCGGGGGCTCGGTCACCGGACTGGTCGACATGTCGAGCTGCGTGCAGAATTTCGAGAACGTGGACGGCAGCGCGACCACGCCGGTGACCGTCACCTTCACCGTCACCGTGTCGTGGACGTATCTGGGGGTCCTGTCCGGCCCCGTGCCCTACACCGGTCCACCACTGTCGACCGGCCCGGTGACCCCGACCGCCGCGCCCCCCTCGACCCCACCGGGTCCGTGATGAACCCATCGAACCGCCCGGCAGCCGTGCGATGATTCGCCGAGGCAACGACACGATCGTGACGGGAGCAAGAGGTCGCCATGGCCCGCGCCGCCGTCCGAGCTTCCGCCGTCCTTCGCACAAGGAGCGTCCATGACCACCACCCACCCAGATGCCGACTACTTCGCCCACCGCTTCGAGGTGCTCACCGGAAGCGTGGCGCGGGTGATCCAGGGCAAGGACGATGTCATCCGCCAGGCGGTCATCTGCATGTTGGCCGAAGGCCACCTCTTGATCGAGGACGTGCCGGGAGTGGGCAAGACAACCCTGGCTCGAGCACTGGCGGCCACGGTGGAGCTCACGTGGAACCGCATCCAGTTCACTCCTGACCTCCTCCCGTCCGACGTGACCGGGGTGTCGGTCTTCAATCAGGCCACGCTGCAGTTCGAGTTCCGCCCGGGGGCGATCTTCGCCAATATCGTGGTTGGTGACGAGATCAACCGCGCCTCGCCCAAGACCCAGTCCGCACTGCTCGAGGTCATGGAGGAGGGCACGGTCACGACCGACGCCGTCATCTACACCGTGCCGCGGCCCTTCATGGTCGTGGCCACCCAGAATCCCATCGATATGGAGGGTACCTACCAACTTCCGGAGGCTCAGCTCGACCGCTTCTTGATGCGACTGTCGGTCGGGTATCCGAGTCCCGAGGCCGAGGCCATGGTGCTCAGGTCTGAAAAGAACGAGGCGACCGTCGACGGCCTGTTGCCGGTGATGTCGAGTGACGATCTCTTGGCCATGATCGATCAGATCAAGACGGTCGAGGTCGCTCCGGCCATCGAGAATTACGTCATCGCCCTCAGCCAGTTCACCCGCAGCGCGCCCGAGGTCCGGCTTGGCGTCTCTCCCCGCGGCAGCCTGGCGCTGCTCAAAGCGGCGCGGGCCACTGCGGCTGCGGACGGACGGAGCTTCGTCACGCCCGAGGATGTCAAAGCCGTGGCCACCTCGGTGCTGGCGCACCGGATCCTGTTGCGCCCGGAGGCCGAGCTCGAGGGCCGCACCAACAGCGAGCTGGTGGCCCGCGCCCTCCAGGGTGTGCCGGTACCCCGTACCGTCGCCAGCTAGGCGCGGCAGAGGCCTGGTGCGAGCGCCCCTGTGACCAGGATCGGTGTGGGAGCAGCGGTGCTGGGCGCCGTTCTGGTGGCGCTGGGATGGCTGCTCGTCTGGCCGCCCCTGGTCGTCTTGGGGGCCGGCATCTTGATCCTGGTCCTGGTGGCGCTGGGCTACGTCGTGCGCCGACCTCGATTGGTGATCGAGCGAGAGATTCAGCCACCGAGGGTTTCCAAGGGGGATCCGGCGATCGCCTACCTCAGCTTCTCCAACCAGGGCAGGAACCCGGTTCCGGCCATCGTGGCCTCCCAACCCTACGGAAGCAGCTCCGTCCGCATCGTCCTGCCGAGGCTGCTGCGCGGCCAATCGGGGGTCCGCGTGTACCGCTTGCCGACCTCGCGGCGCGGGATCTTCGACATCGGCCCGGTGGAGATCACCCGCTCCGATCCTTTCGAGTTCGTCCGGGTGACCCAGCAGCACGCGGGCAATGACCACATCTGGGTCTATCCCGAGGTGTTCCCCTTTCGCCCCCTGCCGTCCGGGGTCACCCGCCACCTCGAGGGCCCGTCGTCGGACACGGCCCCCGAAGGGAGCATCACGTTCCACCGGCTCCGTGAGTACGTGGTGGGCGACGATTTGCGGATGATCCACTGGAAGTCGACGGCCCGGACGGGGCAGCTCATGGTTCGGCACAACGTCGACACATCGCAGCCCTACACGGTCGTCCTGGTCGACCTGCGCCCAGCCGTCTACTCGGCCGAGACGTTCGAGACCGCGGTGGATGCCGCCGCGTCGGCCGTCTCGTGCTCGGCCTCGGGGAAGTCCCCGGTGCAGGTCCGCACGACGAGCGGGCAACAGGTCGGTGGCCCGAGTCAACGAGATCTCATTCCGCTCCTGGACTTTCTCACCGGGATCGAACCCGATGCGGGCGGCTCGATCGGGCGGGATTGCCTGCGGCTCCGCCGTGAACGCGGCGGGACGGGCCTCGTCGTCGTGACGGGCGCACTCGATACCGCCGACCTTCCAGCCATCGCCGGGTTGCGGCGGCGCTTTCAGCGCATCGTCGTCGTCTCCGTCACCACGGTCCCCATGCCTGCGATCCAATTCCCCGGTGTCACGATCATCACCGGGACCTCGGGCGAAGAGATCTGCAACGCGTGGAACCTCGAGGTGTCCGGGTGACCGCTCGGCGCCTCCTCGCCGCCGCCGTCCTGCCGTTGGCCGCGGCCATGACCCTGGTCGCTTCGACGCCGTGGCTGCGGGCCTTTCCGCCGGGCGTCATCCTGCCCATCCTCCTCCTGGCGTCGGTGATCTCGGTGGCCATTCCACCGCTGGTGGCCACCTTGACGGGTCGATCGGTGGTGTGGTCCGCCGGCGCGTCCTTCGTGGTGCTGGTCATCTTCTCTCTGCTGGTCGTCCTGCACGACCCGACCGGGATCAATGAGGTGCTGCGCGGCTTCACCCAAGGAGTGGCGCGGCTCTTGTCCATCGCTCTGCCCGTCTCGGCGCCCAGGTGGCTGTTCATTCCGCCCGTCGTCTTGTGCTGGCTGGTTGGAGCGGTGTCATCGGAGCTCCTGACGCGCAGTCGGACGACGGGACTGGCCCCCCTGGCCGGCATCGTGGGATTCAGCTTGGCCTATGCGGCGACCGCCGGCGCTCCGGGCACCATGGTGGCCGAAGCGGCGCTCCTGGGACTCTCGGCCGGGATCCTTCTCTTCGTGCGCCGCTGGCTGTTGAATACCGAGGATCTCGAAACCCGGGCACAACCGGGACCGTCGGGAAGAGCCCTGACCCGACCCCTTGTCCTCGGAACGCTCACGCTGGTCGTGGCGGCGGCGGTGTGCGCGCTCGTCATTCCCCAGTTCTCGGCCCTCAAGGGTGCGGCGAAGGCGCCCACGCGGACGCCCCCGACGGTGACCGTCGCTCCCATCACCCCGACGGTCGGGTTGGCCGAGCTGCGGGGGGACACGGCGTCGAACCAGGCACCCCGGACCCTCTTTGTTGTTCGGATGAACAAGCCCAGTTCCGGCTATCTGGCCGCCGTGGACCTCGATTCCTACGACGGCGACATCTGGTCGTTGCAGCACACCTTTGAACCGACCGGGGGACGCGTGCGACTCGCCGCCGGCACCGGACAGACCAGCCAGGCCGAGTCCGAGGTGGTCCAGCACTACCAGGTCGTCAATGCCCCTGCCCTGCCCTGGATGCCCTACCTCGATCAACCCACGTCGGTGTCGGGGGTCGGGGTTGATTTCGACAACCAGTCGGGGATGATCATTCCGACGCAGCCCCTCGAGAATGGCCAGTCGTATTCGGTCACGTCGGCCGCGACGAGCCGAACCCTGGCCACGCTGACTCCGGGCCAGCTGCGGCGGCTGTCGGCGGGATCCACCCGCAATGCGGCCGACTCCCAACCCTTGGCCGGGGCGGATCAGTCGTTCGACAACGTGCTGACGCAACTGGAGACCGAGACCGGCGTCTCGAGCGGAGCGACCCTGACCTTCCTGCGGGCCGTGGAGGACGATTTTCGAACCAACTACCGACGGGTACCGACCACCGCGTACGCCGGGACGCCGACCAAGGCCCGCACGGTGAGCGGTGGCCCGACCACTCGTCCCGACCTCTACGGCACCTCGCTGGCCGATATCCAGGGTGCGGTGTTCGGGATCAATAAGACCGGCACACCGGAGCAGTTCGCCACTCTGGTCACCCTCCTGGCTCGAAAGCTGGGAATTCCGGCCCGCCTGGTGACCGGTTACCGCCTGTCCGGGCCGAATGCGGTCGCCACGCCAACCCGACCCAATACGGACTACCGGGTGACCAATCTCGATGCCTGGGCCTGGGTCGAGATCTACGTGCCCCCCCTGGGGTGGGTGGTGGTCGACCCGACGCCCACCGCCACCGGATCGCCCCTCGGGCCGTCGCCCTCGGCGGCGCCGACCCCGACCACGGTGCCTCCGCCGCAGATCCGCACCGTGGTCACTCCCGGCAACAGCGGGCACGCGGTGGCGCCCCGCGTGAATCTGAACCTCGGTCGGTCCTCGAACCTCCTCCTCATGATCCTGGGCGGCGTGCTGATCCTGGCGATCCTGGTGGGGCTCGTCCCCGTGTCGGTCGAGGCCATGAAGGCCCGAAGGAGGCGACAGCGACGTTCGGCCGCCGACCCGGGCCAGCAGGTCGAGGGGGCGTGGCTCGAGACCCTTGACGTGCTCTATGAGGCGCGTGTCACGGGCCTGGCTCCCTTGACGAACTCCGAAGTGGCGTCGGTGGTCGATCAACGTTTTGGCCAGACGGCGGGCGCCCCGGCTGCCGTGCTCGCCACCGCGGCCAGCGCGGTCGCCTTCTCCACCAGCCTGACGGCGGACGCCGACATGAGCGGACGGGCCTGGTCCCAATTCGAAACCTTCCGGCGCGCCTTGAAGTCGCGACAGTCGGGGCGGGAACGAAACCGATCTCGCCTGCGGATGGCTCCGCGCCGCCGGAACGGGCGGACCAGTCGGGCCCGTTCCCGGCCGGCGCCCTAGACCCGCCTTAGGTCGGGGCCTCTCCGTCGTCCCGCTGATGCCGCGGCGGCTTGGCGTGCCTGCCCCTCCCGGTCTCGTCCGGCTCATCGGGCGATGGTTCGGGCGAAGCGCCCGACCGCCCGGGCGGTCCGCCCGGCGGCCCGGGGCGAAGGATCGCCTGCTCCACGAGGTCGGGTGACGGGTAGCCGAAGGAGTCGGGAGCGGGTGTCGGATCGACCCCGCCGGGGGCTGGCGTGTGGGCCGTGCCTTCCCCGTCCGGCCGGGTTTCCCGAGCCCGGTCCGGGACGTTCCGAGGTCGGGGGTCGAGAAAGCGGGGGTGGATCACCGGCGTCGCCGGGTCCTGATGCGGTGACGCGCTCGACAGGAGCCTGAGCAGCGGATCGGGGGCGGCGAAGCGCCGGCCGGTATTGGGGCTGGTGGTCGGCGTGGGCCGGGAGGCGACGATGCGGCGCGAGGCGATCTCCCGTATCGGCGTGGGCGCGATGACATGGCGTTCGACCCTGGTCGTCGGGGCCACGACCGGCGCCGGCGCATGGCGGGCGATCGGCCGGGGCGACCAGGCCGGATGTCGATCCGGTGGCACCCATCCGGCGTCGAATCGGGGAGGCTCGTGGGAGGCGATTCGATCCCGCGCCGTGGACGCGAACCACAGTAGGGACGCCGCCGGTACTTGAGACCCACTCGTCCCGTTCGATCGAGGCGTCCGCTCATCGGGGGATCCGGCGGGCAACGGCACCAGACCCGTCACTCCGTTTCGGCCGGCGGCCTCGGGTTGCGCCGCGCCCGCAAACGACCACGCGTCGTCTCCGGGCTCAAGCGAGCCGATCTCATCGACTTCGCTCGAGGGCATCGGTGCGAGGAATCGATAGGCCGACTCTCCCACCACGAAGTAGCTGGTCGGAGGCCAGGACTGGGCGTCCTCGATGGCCTTGAGGCGATCGGCGAGCTCCAGGGCCGAACTGGGCCGTTTCAACGGGTTCTTGGCCATGGCCTGGACCAGCAGGTCCGACAGGGCCATCGGGACGCCCTGGGCCAACAACGGCTGGATGGGGTCCCGGAGGATCCGGACGATGACGGCCGCCGGTGCCTCTCCGTCGAAGGAACGGAACGCGGCGTGCCCGGCCAAGAGCAAGTAGAGCGTCGAGGCCAATTCGTAGATGTCCGTGGCCGTTGTGGCGGGGGTGCCCTCCAGCATCTCGGGCGCCGCGTAGAGGGTGTCGAAGCCGATCACACCCGCTGTGTCGGAGGAGGAGCGGAGCCGGGCCACCCCGAGGTCCGCCAGCGCCGGTTCACCGTGGTGCATCAGCAGCTTGCGCGGGGTGACCGATCCATGGACGATGCCGGCCCGGTGCGCCGTTTCGAGCGCACCGGCGATCTTGATGACGGTGGAGACCGCGTGCGCCGGCTCCATGCCGCCCTCCGGAGCGACACCATGGGCCACCGGACCCTGGCAGAGATCCATCACCAGGACGGGACGCCCGTCGGGCGTCACCTCCGTGCGGTAGAGAGTCACGATGTTGGGATGGACGCTCAACGTCTCGAGGACCGAGGTTTCCCGCAGCAGGGTTTCGAGGTCGGCGGGCGAGATCTCCCGGACGTTGAGCAGCTTGAGGGCCACCGACCGTCCGGATTCTGACTCCTTGGCCGAGTAGACGGTCGCCATCTCTCCGTCGCCAATTTCCGTGATGTCGGTGTATCCGGGCAGAAGGTCACTGACTTCCAGGGGGCTCTTGTGCCTGAGCGCCATGGCGTTCGCTCCTTCCCTGTCGGATCCCGGATGTCGTCGCCCGATCAGCCAGTCCGGCATGGCGGAATCGAGCCCTGTGCGCTCGAAGCGTACCAATTCGATGCCGGCTCCCACCCCGATGACCCCGGGTGATCAGCGCAGTTCGGTCGGATCCTCGTCTTCGACCACCTCGGCATCGATGATGGTGGGGTCGTTCCTGGGGTCATGCCGTGGGTCATGGCGTGGTGCGCTGCCGAACGGCCCACCGGGTCCACCAGCTTCACCGGCACCGCCGAAACCGGTGAAGAAAGCGCCCGCACCGCGTGGCCCGTTCCCGAAGGCGAACTGGAGCGGCCGTCCGGCCTCGGGGCCGAGGGCGCGCCACAGCGGCGCGGCCCGTACGTGCACGACGTAGGCCTGGGCGGCCAGCGTCAAGGCCACATAGAGCAGGAAGCTGGCGGTCTCGAGGTTGGCCGTGGCGACCTGTCCGGTGCCGGAACCGATGGCCAGGTGCAGGACCAGCGAGAGCACCCACAGGATCATGGTCAGCCCGGTGGCCTGACGAACCACCCAATGGTTGGATTCCCAGATCTGGACCGTGAGGGCACGTACAAAGCCGAGCACTGCGGCACCCACCACGGTGACCCCGAGCACCAGCCACAGGCCGCTGCTCGAGACATGGTGGCTTCCGGTGTAGGCCAGGACCTCGATCAGCCCGATGACGCCCAGAAAAATGGGCATGCGCAGGCGCAGCGTACGGGGCACCGGCCGGATCCGCCTCTGGCGGAAGAGGAGGAGGGCCACCACCACGACATCGAAAGCGATCGTCCAAAACATCGACTACCAGCCTATGGCTGCGGCCCGTTCGGCCAGCCGCGGTCGGCCACGGTCGGCTTCGGTCAGCCGTTGAGCAGCGGGCCGACGTCCGACCCGAAGGCGGCCGTCTGATCGCAGTATTCCGTGACCGAGCGGGCCATGAAGCGGACCTGCAGGTGGTTGACGCCCATGGCGACGAGCTCACGCAGGGACGAGGCGATCTCGTCGGCCCCGCCCTGGAGGACGTAGCCGGGCAGCTTCCAGTCCGATCGGCCGTCGGCCAGGTAGATCGGCTCCACGATGGTGCCGATGTCGATCGGTGCGCCGTCCCGCACCTCGTCGCGCCGGCGGCGCAGCCGGGCGATCTGTTCGGGCAGGTCGCGCCGCCTCGTGCCCTGCGGTAGCCACCCGTCGGCGAAGGCTGCGGTGCGTCGTATGGCGGCCGGCGAGGAACCACCGATCCAGATGGGGGGCCGCGGTTGGCGGACCGGCCTGGGTGACACGCCCATGCCCCGGGCCGGAAAGCGGGGTCCGGGCAGGGTGGGGAACTCGGAGGTGAAGGCCAGGGCCAGGGCCGAGACGGCTTCGTCGGTGTGGCGGCCTCGCTCGGCGAAGTCCCCGGTGAGCAGCTCGTATTCCTCCGGGACGTGCCCCGCGCCCACGCCCACGATCAGCCGACCGCCCGAGAGGTGGTCGAGCGTCGAGAGTTCCTTGGCCGCTCGGAGCGGATGACGTTGGGCCAAGATCAGGACGTGGGAGAGCAGGTGGGTGCGCGTGGTCAGGGCAGCCAACCACCCCAGGGTCGCCGTGGTGTCGTACCACGTGGTGCCCATGGCGTCGGCCAGTCGTTCGGGAATGGCGGTGTGGTCGCAGACGCCGATGTAGAAGTAGCCGGACTCATCGGCCACCCGGGCGATGCGCCCGAGGTCCTCGACGCCGGCCGTCTTCTCCCACTCCGCCACGTAGAGCGTTGACTGGGACTGAATGGGCAACTGCATGCCGTAGACGACCTGTCCCTCGGGAACGGCGCGCACCACGTCGGCGGGCAGGGCAACCGGGGCAATAGGGGCAGCCGGGTCAGGCATGGCGAGGTCCTCCAGTGGCGGGACGTGGGTCGGGGGGCGTGCCCAGGACGAGCGAGAGTTGCGCCGGCGTCCCGAACGTCGTGGTCAGCACGCGGGCGCGCTTGAGATGCAGGTGCAGCGGGACCTCCCAGGTGAAGCCCATGCCGCCGTGGACCTGGATCCCCGCCCGGGCGTTGGCCAGGGCGGCCTCGTCGGCCAGCACCTTGGCCCCGAGCACGGCGCGGGCCATCATGTCGTCGGGCGAGCGCCCTGTGCTCTCGGCCTCGTGGGCCGCCACGTCGGGCTGGTCGACCAGGCAGGCCGCGGCGTGCAGGGCGGCCCGGGCCACCTCGTAGCGCACCAGCATGTCGGCGCAGATGTGCTTGACCGCTTGAAAGGCGCCGATGGGCTGGCCGAACTGACGACGTTCCTTGGCATAGGCGACGGCGAGATCGAGCGCCGACCCGGCGTGGCCGACCTGTAGCGCGGCGGTGAGCAGGGCGCCGCCGCGCCAGAGCCGCCCGCCCAGGTCGGGCAGGGGCTCACCGGCCGGCAACGAGTCCAGGTGCCACAGCGGGGTGAAGGGACACAGTGGCGCGGCCATCCGCCGTGCGTCGGTCGCTGCGGGGGCGGGGACAATGAGCCGCGCCGTCGAATCGCCCACGGAACCGGACAGCACGAGCAGCGCATCCAACGAAGCCAGATGTTCGACCAGGATCGGACCGCCCCCGGTGCTGTGCACGCCCACCACCGCCCGCCCATCGGCCGCTCCCTCGACCAGCTGCGCGCTGGCCGCCAGATACGCTCCGACCAGCGGTCCCGGTACCAGCGCCCGGCCCAGCTCCTCGAAGACGACCACGGCGTCGGCCAGGCCCAACCCGGTGCCCTCGGGCTCGGGCAGGGAGAGCGCGAAGACCCCGGTGTCGGCCAGCAGCCGCCAGTCGTCGTCGGCGATGGCCCGCTCGGCTCCTTCGTTGGCCCGCAGGTGGTCGAGCGGGAGCCGACCCGTGACCATGGAGCGGATGCCGTCGGCCAGCGCCACTTGGTTGTCGGACAGGCGGAAGTCCATCGCGTCAGCGCACCTTGGGCAGGCCGAGGATGCGCTCGGCCACGATGTTGCGTTGCACCTGCGACGTGCCGGCGGCGATGGTCAGCGAGATCGACTTGAACCAGGTGTGCAGCTGCTCGTCGTTGCCCAGCCCCACCCCGTCGGGCCCGAGCAAGGGGTCGGCGCAGAGTGCGCCCCGGTCCAGGACCTCCATGGCCAGATCGCTCAGGGCCTGGGCCTGTTCGGAGTACGACAGCTTGAACACCGAGCCGCCGATCCCGGGCACGCCGGTCTCCGCCGCTTCGGACACGTTGCGCTTGGTCAACGCCCACAGGGCGTCGAAGGCGGCCGTGAGATGTCCGAGGCGTCGCCGGAGTCCCGCATCGTCCAGGAGGCCGAGGCGGCGGGCCAGCGAGTAGACGGCGTCGAGCAGCCGCATCGACTCGAGCAGGTCACCGACAAATGCCGTGCCCCGCTCGAAGGAGAGGGTGACCATGGTGACCCGCCAGCCGTCGTTCTCCTCACCCACCCGGTTCGCCACGGGGACCCGCACCTCGTCGAGGAACAACTCGGCGAACTCGTCCGAGCCGGCAATGGTGCGCAACGGTCGGATCTCGATCCCGTCCGAGTCCATGGGCACGATCAACCACGTGATGCCCCGGCGCCCCTCCTCGCCCGTGCGCACCAGCATTTCGCAGTGGTCGGCCACTTCGGCGTGCGAGGTCCATATCTTGCTTCCCGTCACCACGTACTCGTCGCCGTCGCGGGCCGCCCGGGTACGCAACGAGGCCAGGTCGCTGCCGGCGTCGGGCTCACTGAAGCCCTGGCACCACACGTCATCGCCGCGCAGGATGGCCGGCAGGTAGCGCTCCTTCTGTGCGGCCGTCCCCTCGGCGATGATGGTCGGTCCCGCGTGGAGGAGGCCGACAAAGTTGACGCCGACGTAGGGCGCACCGGCCCGCTCGCACTCCTCCTTGAAGATGAGCTGCTCGACCGGGGAGGCGCCCCGCCCACCGCCTTCGGTCGGCCAGTCCACGCCGGCGTACCCGGCGTCGAAGAGCAGGCGTTGCCAGCGGGCATCGAAGGCGCGCCGAGCCGGCCAGTCGTCGGCCGGTGGCGCGGCCCCGAGGGTCGGCAGGGTGGTGACCAACCAGGCGCGCAACTCGTCGCGGAACTGATCCTCGGCCGCGCTGTAGCGAAGGTCCACGTCCTTACCGGTCCACCGACGGCGAAGCGATCAGGCGGGGAAATCGAGACCGAACAACGTGATGGCGTTGCCCCGCACGATCTTGCGCCGCTGCGCGTCGGTCAGGTCGGCCATCTGTTCCTCGGCGATCTGCCGGGTGCGGGGCCAGGTGGAGTCCGAGTGCGGGTAGTCGGACTCGTACGTGATGTTGTCCTCCCCGATCTCGTCGACCGACTTGAGGCCGTGGGCATCATCGAAGAAGCAGCCCCACACGTGGTCGGCGAAGTAGCTGCTCGGCTTCTCGGGCACGATGTCGGCCACGCCGCCCCAGCCCCGGTTGTCCTCCCAGACCCGGTCGGCCCGCTCGAGGATGTAGGGGATCCAGCCGATCTGCCCTTCCGAGTACGCCACCTTCAGCTCGGGAATGCGGACGAAGACGCCACTGAAGAGGAAGTCGACCAGTGAGAAGGTGGCGTTGGTGTGGGTCAGGGTGGAGCCCACGGCGGGCGGCGCGTCGGCCGACGTCGAGGGCATCTTGGACGACGAGCCGATGTGCATGTTGACGATCGTGTTGGTCTCGGCGCAGGCCCGGAAGAACGGGTCCCAGTAGTGCCCGGGATCGTGCACGCTGGGCAGCCCGAGGAAGGGCGGGATCTCGCTGAAGCACACGGCGCGGACGCCCCGGTCGGCATTGCGACGGACTTCGGTCGCCGCCATCTCGGCGTCCCACAGCGGGATCAGGCATAGGGGGATGAGCCGCCCGCCGGAGTCGCCGCACCACTCCTCGACCATCCAGTCGTTGTAGGCCCGCACGCAGAGCAGGCCGAGCTCCTTGTCCTTGGCCTCGGTGAAGGTCTGGCCGCAGAAGCGGGGAAAGGTGGGGAAGCAGAGGGCGGCCTCGATGTGGTTGAGGTCCATGTCCTCGAGCCGCGGTTTGACCTCATAGGAGCCCGGGCGCATGTCCTCGTAGGTGACGCCGCGCATGGTGACCTCTTCACGGGGCACGCCCACGGCGGAGTCGACCCGCAGCAGCGGGCGCTTGAGGTCCTCGTAGTACCACCAGTCCGTCGGCAGTCCCTCGGAGCCGGGCGTGACCGTCAACTTGCCGCCCACGAAGGTGATCTCTCCCATCGGGGCCCGCACGATGCGCGGTCCCACCTCGGCGTACTTGGCGGGCAGGCGGTCCTGCCACACGTTGGCGGGTTCGACCACGTGGTCGTCCACCGAGATGATCAACGGGAGCGCCTCGGGCATGGGAGCGAGGTTACTCCGGACCTGACGGACCGTCAGATGCGGCCCGCCGTCAGCTCAGCCCGCCGTCAGCCCTGCCCGCCGTCGGCCGGCCCGCCGTCAGGCCGGCCCATCAGTAGTGCATGGCCACGCCGCCGTTGGGGCTCAACAACTGCCCGGTCACGAAGCTGCTGGCGTCCGAGGCGAGATACAGCACGCAGTAGCCGATGTCGGAGGTCACCCCCACCCGGCGCAGCGGAGCGAACTTGGCCATGGGGGCCAGCATGGCCGCCTTCGTCTCCTCGTCGATCGTCCCATCGGCCCTGGTGTAGTACCGGGCGGTCATGTTGGTTGGGATGAACCCGGGCGCGATGGTGTTGACACGCACGCCGCGCCGCCCGACCTCGACCGCCATGGACTGGGTCAGCTGGGCCACGCCGGCCTTGCAGATGGCATAGGGCCCGATGCCGGGCGAGGGAGCCAGGACGGCAGCCGAGGCCATGTTGATGATGCTGCCCGCGCCCTGTTCCACCATCACCCTCCCGGCGGCCTGGCATCCGTACAGGACACCCTTGAGGTTCACCGCCAGGATGCGGTCGAACTCGTCCGGGTCCAGGTCGATGATCGAGCTGTCGATCATGATCCCGGCGATGTTGCACATGATGTGGAGGCCGCCCTCACCGGCCACGATCTCCGCCACCAGCGCCGCCGCGGCACCCCGCTCCGCCACGTCGAGTTCGGATGCCGACGCAGTGCCACCAGCGTCGGTGATTCCGCTCGCTGACGTCCGCGCGTCCGCCAGGTTGATGTCGGCGCAGATCACGGTCGCCCCGGCCGCCGCCAACACCTCGGCAGTGGTGCGGCCGATGCCGCTCCCGGCCCCGGTGACCAGGGCCACGCGCCCGGCCAGATCGAACGCGTCGCGCACACTCTCCGTCGTTTCCACGGGCGAACCTTAGGTCCAGGGCGCGACCGTGATCCGGTGTGGCTCCGCGCCGGTAGGTCCGGATCCGGCGCCGACCCCCTTAGGCGGTGACGCCCTCGACGGCCAGCAGTGTGCGCTTCATGGGCAAGCCCCCGCCGTAGCCGCCGATCCCGGTGCTGGCCAGCACCCGGTGGCACGGCACGATGATCGGGATGGGGTTCTTCCCGTTGGCTTGGCCCACCGCACGCGGGCCCTTGGGCCGGCCGACCCGGCGGGCCAGCTCGCCGTAGCTGATGGTCTCGCCGTACGGGATACGGGTGAGCTCGGCCCACACGTCCTTTTGGAACGGCGTGCCGTCGAGTTCCATCGGGACGGTGAACCCGGTGCGCTCGCCGGCGAAGTACTCCTCGAGCTGGGTGGCGGTGTCTTTGAGCACCGGCGGTGCGTCATGCCCGTCGCCCCGCGTCGTCGTGGCCTGCGACGGCAGCCAGATCCCGATGAGGACGTCGCCGTCGCTCTCGAGCACGAGGTGGCCCACGGGCGTGTCCATGGGCATGGTGAACGTAGGGATGGTCATGCGGCGTGCCTTCCTTTTGCGGTGTTGGGGTCGGTCGGGGATGTTGTCGGTGTGGGGACCTGCGCCGTGGGCAGCGACCACAGGTGCGCCATGGCGTAACTGCGCCAGGGTCGCCAGGCTTCGGTCAGGCGGGCCAGGTGCTTCGGATCGGCCGGGAGTCCCAGCTCCCGGGCCGCCCGGAGGATGCCGAGGTCGGTGGGCATGAAGGCATCGGGGTCCCGGAGGGCCCGCATGGCGACGTACTCCGCCGTCCACGGCCCGATGCCGGGCAGCGACACCAGGCTCGACCGGAGCTCGTGGGGATCTGCCCCCGGGTCGATCGCCACGGTCCCGCGCTCCACCGCGTCAGCCAGGGCCACCAGGGCGCGGCGCCGGCCCGCCGGCATGGCGAAGATGGCCGGGGCCCGTTCGGCCAGTTCGATCAGCGCAGCCGGGGTGGGGAAGAGGTGGGTGATGCCTTGGGTGGCGTCGGGCAGGACCTCGCCGGCCGCCGCCACCAGGCGCCCGGCCACGGTGCGGGCCCCCCGGACCGAGACCTGCTGGCCGATCACGGCGCGCACCGCCAACTCGAATCCATCCGCCGCGCCCGGGACGCGACGCCCCGGATGCGCGGTGACCAGGGGGCCCACGAAGGGATCGTCGCCCAGGGCTTCGAGGATGGCGACGGGATCGGCATCGAGGTCGAGCAGTTGGCGGCAGCGCGAAACGGCGGTGGTCAGGTCCCGAAGATCCGAGAGGTGGAGCTCGGCGTCGACGAAGGCGGGACCGTCGCCGCCGGGCTCATCGGCCCGCAGGGCCACGACGCCGTGGCCATGGGGGAGACGCAGACTCCGTCGATAGGTGGTGCCGTCCAGCACCTCGATGCCGGGCACGGCCCGTGTCCCGAGAAAGCTCAGCGCCGAATCGGGGCTCAGCGGGCGCCGGCCCGGCAAGCGAAGGCGGATGCCCTGGGTGGTGCCGTCGGTCCGGTTGCGGGCGGCCCGCTGCGACACTCGGTTCCGGAGCCCGCTCGGCGTCTTGGCGTAGATCTGCTGCACCGTCTCGTTGCACTGGCGGACACTGGCGAAGCCGGCGGCGAAGGCGATGTGCGAGATGGGGAGGTCGGTCGTCTCGAGCAGGACGCGCGCCGTCTGGCTCCGCTGGGCCCGGGCGATGGCCAGCGGCCCGGTGCCGATCTCGGCCGTCACCACGCGATTGAGCTGGCGCACGCTGTACCCGACGCTGCGCGCCAGACCTTCGACACCTTCGCGGTCGACCATGCCGTCTCTGATGAGGCGCATGGCGCGGGCCACCACGTCGGCCCGCAGGTTCCATTCGGGAGAACCGGGCGTGGCGTCGGGCCGGCAGCGCAGGCAGGCGCGGAAGCCGGCCTGCTGAGCGGCCGCCGCCGAGGCGTAGAAGCGGACGTTCTCGCGCTTGGGGGTGCGGGCCGGGCAGCTGGGTCGGCAGTAGATGCCGGTCGAGGTGACGGCGATGAAGAAGACCCCGTCGAAGCGGTCGTCCTTGCTGTGCGCCGCTTGATAGCAACGTTCGGGGTCTTCGATCACCGCGCCATGGTGGCACGCCACCGGCCCTATTACTGGCGGAAATCGGACATCACCGTTGGGGCAGTTTTGGGCGGCCGCGGCCGGGGTCGGCCGGTCCACCGGCGTGAGAAACGGGCCCGCCCAGGGTTGACATGTGACTATTTAGTCACCTATCATGGGTGCGTGGACGAAGTATTCAGAGCCCTGGCCGATCCCACCCGGCGGAGCCTGCTCGACGAGCTCTTCCGGGAGGACGGGCAGACGCTGAGCATGCTCGAGGAGCGCTTCTCGATGACCCGCTTCGGGGTCATGAAGCACCTCAACGTGCTGGAAGAGGCAGGGCTGGTGGTGACCAGGCGGCGCGGCCGCGAGAAGCTCCACTTCCTGAATCCGGTCCCGATCCGGCTCGTCCACGACCGGTGGGTGAGCAAGTACGCCGAACCCTGGGTCGCAGGGCTCAGCGACATCAAACAGAGACTGGAGAGTCAGATGGAGAAGATTTACGAGATCTACATCCGCACCACACCCGAACGCCTCTGGGAGGCCATCACCGATCCCGAGATCAGGAGCAAGTACAACTTCGGCGCCGGGACCACCTCGGACTGGAAGGTGGGCTCGCCCCTCAACATGGACGTGGCCGCGCACGGTGTCCATCTCGGCGAGGGCGAGGTCCTCGAAGTCGATCCCCCACGCCGGCTCGTCCACACCATGATCGCCCTATGGGGTGACGATGTGAAGCGCGAGGGTCAGTCGAGGGTCACCTGGGAGATCGAGCCCGTGGGCGATTCGTGTCATCTGACCCTGACCCACGACCAGATGCGGGAAGGCGCCAACGACCAGATCTACGGCGGCTGGCCCATGATCCTCTCCGGCCTCAAGACGTGGTTGGAGTCGGGCGAACTCCTCACCACTCCGGGATCACTCATGTACGGCGCTAGCCGCACATGGTCCCGGAGCTGAACAGTCCGGAATCAGCAGCCCGGAATCAGACAGCACGGAGTCAGCGAACACCCGGAACAACCAGTCGGAACAACCAAAGAGAAGGAGCAGGAGCATGTCGAAGACCGAAACGAAGATCCGCATCACCGACGTGAGGACCGTCGGCGTCGCGGTGACCAAGCAGGATCGAGCCCTCGAGTTCTACGTCGACCGGCTCGGCTTCGAGAAGCGCCTCGATGTCCCCATGGGCCAGGGGGCGCGTTGGATCGAGGTGGCGCCCCCGGGGGCAACGACATCGATCGCGCTCATTCCAGCGCACGATGGCGTGCCGGCAGGGGTCGAGACCGGCGTGCGGTTCACGACCGAGGACGCCGACGCTGACCATGCCGAGCTGCGGTCCCGCGGCGTCGATGCCGACGAGATCCTGCGGTGGGAGGGCGTGCCCGCCATGTTCGCCTTCCGCGATCAGGACGGCAACGGCCTCGAGATCGTCGAGCAGCCGTGAGCGCGGGGAAGCTCGACAAGGAGTTCGTGGCCACCATGCAGAAGAGTCCCAACCGGGGCGGCTGGACCTACGTGGTGATGCCCGATTCGGTCGAGTTCTTCGGCACGCGGGGCCTGGTGAAGGTCAAGGCCACGGCCGACGGCCGCCCGTTCGAGAGTTCCTTCATGGCAATGGGTGACGGCACGCACAAGCTGCCGATCAAGGCGGCGGTGCGAAAGGCGATCCGCAAGGGCGAGGGCGACACCGTGACGGTGCGCCTGACTCAGCGGCTTTCTGAATGACCCTGGTGCTTCAGCGCCCCCGGATGGAGGCCAGCACCAGTTGGCGGTGCGTGGACGCGTCGCCCCAGGCTCTCGAGAGGGCCCAGGTGCGCTTCATGAAGAAGTGGAGATCGCATTCCCAGGTGTACCCGATGGCCCCGTGGACCTGGAGGGCCACCCGCGCCGCGCGGTCCGCTGCGTCCGAGGCCATCGCCTTGGCCATCGAAGCGTCGTGCGAGACGGTCGGCTGCGACGTGGCCAGGGACCAGGCGGCGCGGTACGTGGCCGGCCGGGCGAATTCCAACTTGACCCGGGCGTCGGCGAGCAGGTGCTTGACGGCTTGAAAGCTGCCGATGGGTTTGCCGAACTGTTGGCGTTCCCTGGCGTAGTCCGCCGCCATCGTGATCATGCGATCCGCCAACCCGATGAGGAGCGCCGCCGACCCGGCCGCGGCACGGTCCGCCATGAGTTGGACGATGGCGTCGGCGGCCACGCCGTAGGCCAAGAGGGTGTCGCCCGAGATGGGCCACTGCACCGCGGCGAGGTGGCGGGTCGAATCGAGGGTAGGGGTGGGTCTTACGGTGCAGGCCGATGCCGGGATGGCGTGCACCTGCCAGCCGGAGTCGGCGTCGCGGCAGGACAGGAGCAGCACGTCCGCGCCCGACGCGCCCGCCACCCTCGGGGTGTGCAACATCCCATCGGCCGACACGGTGGTCGGGGAGGACAGGCCGCCGGCGCCCACGTCGATGCCGCCGACGGCCACGGTGGCGTGGCGTTCCACCAACGCGGCGAGCGCGTCCGCCGCCGGGGCGGCCGGCGACAAGGTGGCCAGCACCGGAGCGGCCAGGCCCGCCGTCTCGAGCAACGGTTCGGGGAGGGCGGCCCACCCGGCCTCTTCGAGCACACCGACCAGGTCGACATCACCCAATCCGAGACCTCCGGCCGATTCGGGCACCAGGAGGGCCGGCGCGCCGAGCTCGGCGATCACGTTCCAGCGTTTTTCGGCCAGCGCGGTCCCTTCCTCGGCGCCGGCGGCGTCAGCGGCGCGCAGCGCGGCGACCGGGCACTCGTGTTCGAGGACCTGGCGGACCGCCTGTCGCAGGGCCATCTGTTCGTCGGAGAAGGCGAAGTACATGTTCAGCCCCGCGGTAATCCGAGCAGCCGCTCGGCCACCACGTTGCGCTGGATCTCGTTGGTGCCTGCGTAGATGGGGCCGCCCAGCGCAAACAGATAGCCGTCCAACCACGCACCCGGCGCGCCCGATTCGAGCAGTTCGGCCTCGGGGCCGAGCAGGTCGAGAGCAGCGTCGTGAATGGCCAGGTCCGTCTCGGACCAGAAGATCTTGTTGCAGCTGGCTTCGGGTCCCACCCCGTGGCCCTGGGCGACTCTGGTCGCCGTCCAATACGTGTGCAGTTGATAGGCCTCGGCGTCCATGTGGGCCTGGGCGATGGCGTCGGCCGATCGAGCCGAGCCGCGGCGAGACACGAAGAGCTCGACCAGGCGGTCGGCCGCTTCGGTATACCGGGCCGGGCTGCGCAGGCTGAGGCCGCGCTCGCTGCCGGCGGTGGACATGGCGACCGACCAGCCGGCGCCCTCGTCGCCCAGCATCTGAGAGTCGGGGATGTCGACACGGTCGAAGAAGATCTCGGCGAAACCCGTCTCGCCGTCGATCTGGGGAATGGGCCGGACCGTGACCCCCGGCGCGTCGAGCGGGATGAGGAAGTAGCTCAGGCCGCGGTGGCGCTCGGCTTCGGGGTCGGTGCGGAAAATACCGAAACACCAATGGGCGAAGGCGCCCCGGCTGGCCCATGTCTTCTGACCGGTGAGGAGCCAGCCGTCGCCGGCGCTGTTGCGGACGGCCCGCGAACGTATCCCCGCCAGGTCGCTGCCGGCGTCCGGCTCGGACCAGCCCTGGCACCACACCTCTTCCCCCGAGGCCATCGGCACCAGGAAGCGCTTCTTCTGTTCGGTCGTGCCGTACTCGAGCAGGGTGGGGGCCAGCAGGAAGATGCCGTTCTGGCTCACCCGCTTGGGCGCCCGGGCGCGGTAGTACTCCTCCTCGAAGATCAGCCACTCCATGATGCCGACGCCGCGGCCGCCGTAGGCCGTGGGCCAACTGACCACCGACCAACGATCCTCGAAGAGCCGGCGCTCCCAGGCCCGGTGGGCGGTGAAGCCATCGGCCGTGTCGAGGGAGGGGAGGGGATCGGCCGGGACGTGGGCGGTCAGCCAGGCTCGCGCCTCGGCCCGGAACGCCTCTTGCTCCGGGGTGAAGGTCAGGTCCATGCTCATCCTCACGCGGTGCCCATGCGGGTGCGAATCTGGCACACCCCCGGAGGGATTGCCAAGGCGGTTGGAGGCCCCGGCCGGAGCCCCCGTGGGAGGCCCGCCCCCTGGAAACCCGTAGGATTCATGTTCACCGTGAGCGCCCGATGCCCAACGCCGTAATCATCGATGCCGTCAGGACCCCCGTGGGGCGTCGGGGCGGCCGCCTCTCGGGCTGGCACGCCACCGATCTGGCCGCTCAGCCCCTGGCCGCGCTGCTGGCCCGGAACGATCTTGATCCGGCCCTGGTCGAGGACGTGATCATGGGCTGCACGATGACCGTGGGCGAGCAGGCCATGAACATCGGCCGCAACGCGGCGCTGGCCGCCGGGTTTCCCGACTCGGTGCCCGGCACGACCGTGGACCGCCAGTGCGGGTCGGCCCAGCAGGCCATCCACTTCGCGGCCCAAGCGGTGATGTCGGGCGCCATGGACATCGCCATCGGCGCCGGGGTGGAGTCGATGAGCCGGGTGCCGATCGGCTCGACGACCGAGCCCGGCCCCGGCGAGGCCTACGGGCCGCTCTACACCGAACGCTTCGAGTTGATCCACCAGGGCGAGTGCGCCGAGGAGATCGCCCGGCGCTGGAAGGTGACCCGGGACGAGATGGACGCCTTCGCCCTGAAGTCGCACGAACGGGCGGCCCGGGCCACCGACGAGGGGCGCTTCGCCGACGAGATCGTGCCGTTGGAGGCCAGGGTGCATCCCGACGTGCCGGGCGCGGCCGACGTCACGGGGATGCTGGAGAGCGACGAAGGCGTGCGGCGCGACACCTCGTTGGAGAAGCTGTCGGGCCTGCGCCCGGCCTTTTCCGATGGTGGCTCGGTGACGGCCGGGACCTCGTCGCAGATTTCCGACGGCGCGGCGGCCGTGCTGATCATGAGCGAGGAGAGGGCATCGTCGCTGGGTCTGCGCGCCCGGGCCCGTTTCCACAGCTTCGCCGTGGCGGCCAACGACCCACAGATCATGCTGACCGCCCCGATCCCCGCCACCGAGTTGGTGCTGGCCAAATCGAAACTGTCGCTCGACGACATCGACCTGATCGAGATCAATGAGGCTTTTGCGTCGGTGGTGCTGGCCTGGGCGCGCGAGTTCCACCCGGACATGGACCGGGTCAACCCGAACGGAGGGGCCATCGCCATCGGTCATCCGACCGGGTGCTCTGGGGCGCGGCTGATGGCGACGTTGGTCAACGAACTGGAGCGGACCGGCGGGCGTTACGGACTGCAGACCATGTGTGAAGGCGGCGGCCAGGCCAATGCCACCATCATCGAGAGGTTGGACGCGTGACGACCCGCGCCCCGGTGATCGAAGGGTGGTTCACGGTCGACGACGATGGAACCGCCGCGCTGACCGGTTCGCGCTGTTCTGGTTGTGGCACCTACGCCTTTCCGGCCGCCACGACGTACTGCGGCAATCCCGACTGCGCGTCGCGGGCGTTCGAGGTGGTGGCCCTGTCGCGCCGGGGCAAGATCTGGTCGTACACCGACGCCCGGTACCAGCCGCCGCCGCCCTACGTGCCCGCCGATCCCTACGTGCCGTTCTGTCTGGTGGCGGTGGAGTTGGCCGCCGAGAAGCTCGTGGTGATGGGACAAGTGGTGGCCGGGGTGACGGTCGGCGACCTCACCGTCGGAGACGAGGTGGAACTGGTGGCTGACACTCTCTATTCGGAAGGCGACCACGACCATCTGGTGTGGAAGTGGAAGCCCGTGGGCGAGTCCAAGGAGGCGTGAACCATGCCGGACGACAAGAGAATCGCTGTCCTCGGTGCCGGCATGCATCCCTGGGGCAAGTGGGGCAGGCCCTTCGTCGAGTACGGCATGGCCGCCGTCCATGATGCGCTCGATGATGCCGGGCTGACCTGGCGGGACATTCAGTTCGTCTCGGGTGCCGACACCATCCGCAACGGGTACCCGGGCTTCGTGGCCGGAGCCACCTTCGCCCAAGCGTTGGGCTGGACCGGGGCGCGCGTGTCGAGTTCCTACGCCGCCTGCGCGTCGGGGGCGTCCGCCATCGGGAACGCCCGGGCCCAAATTCTGGCCGGTCTGTGCGACGTTGCGCTGGTGGTCGGCGCTGACACCACGCCCAAGGGGTTCTTCACCCCGGTCGGAGGAGGGGAGCGCAAGGAAGATCCGGACTGGTTGCGTTTTCACCTGATGGGCGCCACCAATCCGACCTACTTCGCCCTGTACGCCCGTCGCCGCATGGATCGCTTCGGGGCGACCGAGGAGGATTTCGCGCTGGTCAAGGTCAAGAACGCGCGGCATGGCCTGGCCAACCCGTATGCCCGCTACCGGGGCGAAGTGACGGTCGACGAGGTGCTGGCCTCGCCCATGGTGGCCGACCCCCTCCGTCTGCTCGAGATCTGCGCCACGTCTGATGGCGGTGCCGCACTGGTGCTGACCAGCATGGAGTTCGCCCGCCGCCACGCCGGCCGGGCCGACCCGCTGGTCACCATCGACGCCGTGTCCACGGTCACACCGTCCTTCCCCAACACGGTGATCGAGATGCCCAACTTCTCGACGGACTCGTCCGTCGCCTTCGACACCGGCGACGTGGGCGGAGCCGGCTTCCGGCCCTCCATCACCGCCGCGGCCTACGCCGAAGCCGGGATCGGCCCCGACGATCTGGACCTGGCCGAGGTCTACGACCTCTCGGCCGCGTTGGAACTGGACTGGTACGAGGACATCGGCCTGTGCGGGGAGGGGGAGGCCGAGAAGTTGCTGCGCGATGGTGTCACCTCGCTCGGGGGCCGGGTGCCGGTCAATCCATCCGGGGGCCTTTCCTGCTTCGGGGAGGCCATCCCGGCTCAGGCCATCGCCCAGGTGTGCGAATCGGTCTGGCAGCTGCGCGGGACGGCGACGGGGCACCAGGTCGAGGGGGCCCGGGTGGCGGTCACGGCCAACCAGGGCCTGTTCGGGCACGGATCGTCCGTTCTCCTCACCCGCTGAGTGCCCTCTGAACGCGGGCTGAGCGAAAATTTCTAGGATTGGGAACTCGGGTTTCGGGGTATCGGTAGGGCGACAGCAATTCCGCGCCGGCTTTGCTTAGGCTGACCTGAGTCCAGT
>DASZJQ010000050.1:0-1882 GCA_035947875.1 Acidimicrobiales bacterium | reverse complement strand
TTCGTAGCGTTGCCCCTCGGCCGAGGAGGCCACGAACTGCTGGTTCCACTGATGGACCTGGGACAGGTCGGCGAAGCCGCCCTTGGTGAAGGCGCGCAGCAGGTTGAGGGTGGAGGCGGACTGGTGGTACGCCGCGACCAGGCGGTGAGGGTCGGGCCGGCGGGCGTCGACGTCGAAAGCGTCGTCATTGACCATGTGGCCCCGGAACACATCGAGCTCGGCGTCCCCGATCCGTTCGGTTGCGTTGCTGCGCGGCTTGGCGAACTGACCGGCAATCCGTCCCACCTTGACCACCGGTACACCGGCGGCGTAGGTCAGGGCCACCGCCATCTGCAGAATGATCTTGAGCTTGTCCCGGATGGAGTCGGCCGAGAATTCGGCGAAGGACTCGGCGCAATCGCCGGCTTGGAGGAGGAAGGCTCGTCCATTGGCCACGTCGGCCAGCTGAGAGGTCAAGCGCCGGGCCTCACCGGCGAAAATCAACGGCGGCAGGGTGGCCAGCCGGGCCTCGGCCTGCTTGAGGGCCTCGGCATCGGGCCATTGCGGCTGCTGCGCGGCGGAGAATTGCCGCCATGACGCGGCACTCCACGGAGTGGTCGCCGGAGTGGATGCCGGTGCGCTCGCCATCGGACCAGGCTAACGCCATAGGATCGCCCTTCATGGCACCCTTCCGATTCGCCGTGCAGGTGTCGAACGCCGCCTCCACCGACGCCTGGAAGGCACTGGCGCGGCAAGCCGAAGATCTGGGCTACTCGACCCTCTACATCCCTGACCACATGGAAGACCAGTGGGCGCCCCTGATCGCCCTGACCGTGGCCGCCCAGGCCACCACGACGCTGCGGGTCGGCACCCTCGTCCTCGATAACGACTTTCGCCACCCCGTCGTCCTGGCCAAGGAGGCCGCCACGATGGACGTGGTGACCGGCGGTCGCTTCGAGTTGGGCATGGGCGCCGGGTGGATGCGCTCGGACTACGAGGCGTCGGGCATCCCCATGGAACCCGCCGCGGTGCGCATCGCCAAGCTGGCCGAGAGCCTCGAGATCATGCGGGCGATGTGGCGGGACGGGAAGGCCACCTTCGACGGGCAGTACTACCGGGTCAACGAGGCCAAGGGGACACCGCCCCCGACGACGCCCGGCGGGCCGCCGCTGGTCATCGGCGGGGGGAGCAAGCGCATCCTGACGCTGGCCGGCCAGTTCGCCGACACCGTCAGCATCGTGCCCAGCCTGGCCGCCGGCGCCTTCGGGGTCGAGATGGCGGCCGGGGCCGTGGTGGAGAAGTACGCCGACCGGGTGGCGTGGGCCCGGGAAGCGGCGGGGGACCGGGCCGACCAGCTCGAGTTCCAATGCTGGACGGCGGCCGTGCAGGTCGTTCCCAACGCGGCGGAGGTCTTCGACTCGCTGGCGGCCATGTTCGCCCTCACACCGGCCCAACTGCGTGCCGCGCCGCTCGCCCTCATCGGCACGACCGGGGAGATCATCGAGACCCTGCAGGAGCGTCGGGCCTCGTTGGGCTTCAGCTACATCGTGGTGCCCGACGCCGCGATGGAGGCCTTCGGACCCGTGATCGCCGAACTTGCCGGCACCTGAGGGCGCGACGACGCGGGCCCACAAGTCGGAGAAGGCCCAAACGGCCCACAAGGTCGGGATCTTCGGCGGGACATTCGATCCCCCCCACGTGGGGCATGAGGCGGCCGCCCGCGCCATCCTGAGCGCCCTGGATCTCGACCGCCTCCTCCTCATGGTGGCCAACGACCCGTGGCAGAAATCGCCCACTCGCCCGATCACCCCGGCCGAGGATCGCTTCGCGATGACTGAGGCCCTGGCCGAGACCATTCCCGGAGCCAGCGCCAGCCGGCTCGAGATCGACCGCGGCGGTCCGA
>DASZJQ010000049.1:0-15930 GCA_035947875.1 Acidimicrobiales bacterium | reverse complement strand
ACCAGCACCCGGGCGGTGCCCTTCTGCACGCCGTCGTCGTTGAAGTCCCTTCCGGTGGCGATGGTCTGGCCACCCAGCGACACCAGGGCGGCGCCGAAGCCGGCCGGCGCCGCGCTGTGGGTGAACAGCCCGTCGATCCCCCACCACGTGGCCGAGTTGAACCGCATGCGGGCCCGCTCGCGTTCGACCACCATGCGCGTCGCCACGCTCTGGACCCGCCCGGCCGAGAGCCGCGGCATGACCTTGCGCCACAGGACCGGCGAGACCTCGTAGCCGTAGAGACGGTCCAGGATCCGCCGGGCCTCCTGGGCATCGACCAGACGCCGATCGAGGTCGCGCCACTCCTCGACGGCGCGTCCGATGGCCTCGGGCGTGATCTCGTGGAAGACCATGCGCTTGACCGGGACGGTGGGCGAGAGCACCTCGGAGAGATGCCAGGCGATGGCCTCGCCCTCGCGGTCTTCGTCAGTGGCCAGGTAGACCTCGTCCACCGTCTTGAGCAGTCGCTTCAGGTTGGCTACGACGGACTTCTTGGACGAGGAGACGACATAGAGCGGTTTGAAACCGTTGTCGACGTCGACCCCGAGACGGGCCCACGCTTCGCCCTTGTAGGCCGCCGGTACTTCGTCCGCCCCCCGGGGCAGGTCCCGGATGTGGCCGACGGAGGACTCCACGATGAAGTCCGGGCCCAGCATGCCGCCGATGGTGCGGGCCTTGGCCGGCGACTCGACGATCACCAGGGCCTTACTCACGGCGTGCCCGACTGACGGCGCGCCCGTTCGGGCATCGGGGTCTCTCTCGGTCCGGTGGGCATGGTCCCGCAAGGTTGAAGGCCCGACACCGGCCTGTCAAGACCGCCCGCGTCCAGGGGTACCGAGGTACCCCTGTTTCCTCGGGCCCTGACCAGGTCAGTTGCCCGATACGGCGGCCACGGCCGGGGTGGGCTCGACTTCGGCGGCATCGGCATCGGCGTCCATGGACTCGGTGGCCCGCTTGGAGAAGGCCAGCGCCCCGATCAGGATGACCAGGGCCACCCCGGCGATGCTGAGCCGTGCGCTGGTGTTGTGACGCAGCGCGATGACGGCGGGCAGGATGAGCAGCGAGACCAGGTTCATCACCTTGATCAGCGGGTTCAAGGCCGGGCCGGCGGTGTCCTTGAAGGGGTCACCGACGGTGTCGCCGATGACGGCGGCCTTGTGGGCCTCGGATCCCTTGCCGCCCTCGTTGCCGTCCTCGATGAATTTCTTGGCGTTGTCCCAGGCGCCACCCGAGTTCGACAAGGTGTTGGCCATCAATTGCCCGGTCAGGATGGCGGCGGCCAGGAAGGCTCCCAACGCCAAGTAGTTGAGGCCGAAGCCGACGATGGCCGGCGTCAAGATGGCCAGCAGGGCCGGCGTGGCCAACTCGCGTTGGGCGGCCGCGGTGCAGATGGAGATGACCCGCCCGTATTCGGGCTTCTCGGTGTAGTCCATGATCCCGGGATGCTCGCGGAACTGGCGCCGCACCTCCAGCACCACCGTCCCGGCCGAACGGCCGACGGCGCGGATGGCCAGCGACGAGAAGAGGAAGGCCACCGAGCCCCCGATGAGCAGCCCGATGAAGGTGGTCGGGTTGGCCACGTTGATCTGAATGGCGCTGAAGAGTTTCGCCCCCGTGGCGTGCAGGCTGGGGATCTGTTGGCCGATGGTCTCGATGAACGAGGCGAACAGGGCCACCGAGGCGATGACCGCCGAGCCGATGGCTACTCCCTTGGTGATGGCCTTGGTGGTGTTGCCCACCGCGTCCAGGCTGACCATGATCCGCTCGGCTTCGCCGGAGAACTCACCCGACATCTCGGCGATGCCGGCCGCATTGTCCGACACCGGGCCGAAACTGTCCTCTGAGACCACCATACCGGCGGTGGCCAGGAGGCCGATGCCGATGAGGGCGATCAGGTAGAAGGTCAATTCAATATTGCCGTCACCCAGACCGATGGCCACACCCAGTGCGATGGCAATGGCCAAGATGGCGTAGACCGAGGACTCCAGGCCGATGGCGATACCCGACAGCACGGTGGTGGCCGGACCGGTCCGCGCCGACTTGGCGATCTCCCTGACCGGGCTGCGCTCGGTCGAGGTGAACTGCTCGGTGATCTGGCTGGCCACCAGCGACAGGACGACGCCGGTCAAGACGGCATAGAAGACCTTGAGGTTGTGCACGTAGTACTGGGCGACCAGGAAGGCGCCGATGACGGTGAGGACAGCGGCCAGCCAGAAGCCCCGGTTGATCGGAGCCATGGCGTTGCGGTCGCTCTTGCGGGCCTTGACCACCACCACCCCGATGACCGAGGCGAAGATCCCGATGGCCGGGATGATGAGCGGGAAGAGCACCGCCGGCGTCGGGTTGACGTGATGCAGCCTGGAGGAGAGCGAGTTGAAAGCGGTGTAACCCAAGATCAGCGCGGCGATGATGGTGATCTCGTAGGACTCGAAGAGGTCGGCCGCCATGCCGGCGCAGTCACCGACGTTGTCGCCCACGTTGTCGGCGATGGTCGCGGCGTTGCGGGGGTCGTCTTCTGGAATGCCCGCCTCGACCTTGCCCACCTGGTCGGCGCCGACGTCGGCCGCCTTGGTGAAGATACCGCCGCCGACACGCATGAAGAGGGCGAGCAGCGAGGCACCGAAGGCGAAGCCGATGAGCACGGCGGTGGCGGAGTTCTGGAAGATCAGGACGATGGCGGTGGCGCCGAGCAGGCCCAGCCCGACGCAGAGCATGCCGGTGACCGCGCCGGTGCGGAAGGCCACCCGCAGGGCACCGGCCATGCCACCGCCCTTGGCGGCGGCCGCCGCCGTGCGCACGTTGCCTCGCACGGCGATGCTCATGCCGATGAATCCGGTCAGACCCGAGAAGGCCGCCCCGAAGAGGAAGCAGATGACGCGGTAGAGGCCGTCCTGGTTGAAGGTGAGCGCGATCGAGGCGTTGGGGCGCACCACCTTGGTGGCGGTGAAGAAGATGAGGACGGCCAACGGGACGACGATGATGATGATCGTCCTGAACTGACGCTTCAGGAATGCCTGGGCCCCCTCCTGGACGGCCAGGGCGATCTCCCGCATTTTCGGCGTGCCGGTATCGGCGGCCAGGACGTTGCGGGCGAGCAGGAGGCCGGAGGCGATGCCGACCACGCCGGCGGCCAGACAGATGTAGAGCCAGGTCTTGTCCGTACCGCCGAGTTGGAAGTTCTGATAGCCACCATCGCCAGCGGCCAGGAGGTTGATCATGCCTGGGTGTGCCCTTTCTCTGTTTCTCTGTGTATCGGTCGGTGTTCTTCGAATCGAGTGAAACTGCGCAAAACCTGTGGCCGATGCGCCGTCGGGGTGCCCACCCCGCCCTCGGTGCTGAATTCCCATGTGGGGGCGCCCGGTGGTTGCGCACCCGACGACGGGCCGGGGGGGACGTTAGCGACTGGCGGGGGGAGGAGCAAGACTCGTCTCTGCTGGTTCCCGGCCGATCAGCCTTCGGTCGGGTCCTGCCCGGCCCCGGCCACCAGCTCGATCGAGGGGTTGAGCATGGCTGGGCGCCGCCCCCAGGCGCCGACCATGCCTTCGGCCACCAGACGGGCGCCCGGCTCGATGCCGGCGATCTTGGGCCGCCCCACGAAGACCAGCAGCAGTCCACCGGTGCCGTCGCTGAGGACACATTCCAGGTTCTGCGTCCCGGCCCGGGGCTGGACCCGCACCGACTTCACTCGGCCGGCCACCTTGACCCTCTGCCGCGAGACGACGCTGCCGATGGGCTGGGTGACACCGGCCCGGCGCGCCAGCAGGTCGTCGGCATCGGACACTGCGGTGTGCCGGCGCGAACCCTCCCGGCGGCCGGGACGGTCCAGGCCGCTCCGCCCCTCGGGGTCAACCGGGGCGTCGGCGCCCCCTGCCGTTCCGTTGTCGGACGACGTATCGCCTTTGGTGCTGCGCAGCCGGGACTTCTGTACCGCCTGGCCATAGGAGCGCACCCGATCGCCGAACTGACCCGGCAGGTTGTACGGGATGATGGTGGCACTGACGTGGGGTACCTGGGACAGCACGCCGGCGATCTTGTCGGCCGTGCGGTCGTGCAGGAAGCGCTGCCAGACCCGGCGGTACCCGCGTCGGGGCAACAGGACGGTGCACTCGGTGTCGCCGTCGAGGGTGGCGTCGGCCACCAATTCGATGGCGGCGCGGCCCAGCCGACGATCGGGGGTCTCGATGATGTCGAGCGGCAGGCGGGACAGACCGAGGCGTCCCCACTCCTCCTCCAAGGCCCGGGCCTCCTTGGAGTCGATGTCGAAGTGCACGGCCCGGAGGTCATCGGGCGTGAGGGTGCGCGCGTACTGGATGGCCCGGGCGGTGGCCATGTCGAGCCGGTCCACCAGGACGATGACCACGTTTCGGCGGAGAATGGGAGCCTCCGAGGCCTCGATCGCTCCGGTTTCGAGCAGCACCTCCTCCTTCTCGTATTGCCCGTGCAGGCGGATGAGGCCGATCACCCCGAGGGGAAGGATGATCACGATCGCCCATGCTCCCTCGGTGAATTTCGTCACCACGATGATCAAGTCCACGATGAGCGACAGGACGGCGGACGTGCCGTTGATGGCGGCGCGGCGGCGCCAATGATCCTCTTTGTGTTTCAGGTGGTAGCGAACCATGCCGGCGCCGGCCATGGTGAAGCCGGTGAAGACCCCAATGGCGTAGAGCGGGATGAGCTTGTCGACCTGGGACCGGGTGATCAGGAGCAGCACGACCGAAACGACGGTGAGCACAATGATGCCCGTCGAAAAGACCAGCCGGTGGCCGCGCCGGGTCAACTGGCGCGGCAGGTACGAGTCATCGGCCGCGAAGCTGGCCAGGAACGGGAAGCCGGTGAAGCTGGTGTTGGCCGCCAGCACCAGGATGAAGACGGTGCTGGCTTGCAGGATGAAGACGAGCACCCGGCCGAGTGGCATGCTCCCGTAGACGTACTTGGCCACCTGATAGACGACGGTGGGCGTCCCCGAGACGTAAGGGACCGGATGGGTCACCGCCGCCAGGGCACTCACCCCGAGCACCAGGCTGCCCAGGATGCAGCTCATCCAGATCATCGTGATCCGGGCATTGCGCGCCTCGGGCTGGCGGAACACGCTGACCCCGTTGGAGATGGCCTCGGTGCCGGTCAGGGCCGAGCCACCCGACGCGAAGGACCGCATCAGCACGAAGGCGCCCGCGCCGAAGAGGACCCCTGCCCCCGGGTGACCGATCGTGACCGCACCGGACTGGTGGATGGAGTGGGCGTGGAGCTGTCCCAGCACCGCTCGGGTGGCGCCCACCACCAACAGCACGGCCATGTTGACGATGAAGAAGTAGGTGGGGATGGCAAAGACCCGTCCCGCCTCGCGCACGCCGCGCAGGTTGGCGTAGCTGATGAGTACGACCAACGCGATGGCGATCGCCGTCGTCCCCGGGACGAGCGCGGGGAACACCGAGGTGAGCGCAGCCACACCGGCGGCCACGGACACCGCGACGGTGAGGGAATAGTCGATCAGCAGGGAGACGGCAGCCACCTGGGCCACATTGAGGCTGAAATTCTCCCTCGCCACGACGTAGGCGCCTCCGGCCTTCGTGTAGACCTTCACCACCTCGAGGTAGGACAGGGTGACGAAGGCGAGCACCACAATCACCGCGACGCTGACCGGCATCAAGAGGGAGAAAGCGGCGACCCCGATGACCTTGATCAATGGGATCAGCGCCTGCTCCGTCGCGTAGGCCGACGAGGAGATGACGTCGGACGAGAGGATGGCGAGGGCGGTAGGACGGCCCAGACGCTCCGAACTGAGCTGCTCGGTGACCAACGGGGGTCCGAGCAGCTTGTTCTTCAGCCGGTAACGACGGGTCTCGGGGATCATCTCGGCTGCCAGGCCGGGCAACGGGACCGACGGGCGGGAACCCGATTGGCGAGGACCTGCAGTGAGCGCCACGGCGACAGCGTAGGAGCAAATGTCGGTGCATCTCGGTGCATCCGCCATCCGGCCATCCGGGGCTCGAGGTCGTCCCTTTGCACGTGACGGCGTTGCGTGTTGCACTGTGGCATGCACGTGATCGTGGTGGGATGCGGCCGGGTCGGGTCTGGACTGGCCGTTTCCCTCACGGCCGAGGGTCACACCGTGGCGGTTATGGACCGCAACGCCCGGGCCTTCCGCCGCCTCAAGGACTGGGATGGGCCTCGGATCACGGGATCGGGTTTCGACCGGGATGACCTGGAGCGGGCCGGCGCGGTGGGAGCCGACGCGCTGGCCGCGGTGACCAGCGGGGACAACACCAACATCATGACGGTGCGCATCGCCCGCGAGACGTATCTCATCCCCAATGTGGTGGCCCGGATCTACGATCCGCGCCGGGCCGAGATCTACCAGCGCCTGGGCATCCCGACCGTGGCCACGGTGACGTGGACCATCGACCAGGTCCGCCGACGGCTCCTGCCCGAGGAGGACGCCAGTGACTGGTCGGACCCGTCTGGTCGACTCACCTTGACGGACCGCTCGCTCCCCGACGCCTGGGCCGGCCGTCGTCTGGTGGATCTCGAAGATCCGGGAAAGGTGAGCCTGGTCGCCGTGACCCGGGCCGGCGTCCCCCGGCTCGATGCGCGCGAGCTGGTCGGTCAAGAGGGAGACGTGCTGCACGTGGCCGTGCTGTCCGACGCGCGCTCCGAGCTCGATGCCCTCCTCGAGACCGGCGACGCCAAGTGACCGGCGACCCCACGTGAAGGTGGCCATCGCCGGAGCCGGGAGCGTTGGGACGGCCATCGCGGCCGACCTACATGCCAACGGCCACGACGTGATGGTGTTCGAACAGGACCCGGACCTCGTGGAGCGGCTCCGCCCCACACTCGACGTCACCTGGATCGCGGCCGATGCCTGCGAGGTGTCGTCGCTCGATGCCGCCGGCCTGGCCACCGTCGACGTCGTCGTGGCGGCCACCGGAGATGACGAGGACAATCTGGTCGTCTCGCTGTTGGCCAAGCAGGAGTTCGCCGTCCCCCGCGTGGTCGCCCGGGTCAATCACCCGAAGAACCAGTGGCTGTTCAACGAGAGCTGGGGGGTCGACGTGTCGGTCAGCACGCCGCAGCTGCTCACGGCCTTGGTGGAGGAAGCCGTCTCGGTCGGCTCCCTGGTGCGGCTCCTGCAGTTCCAGGGGGGTGCCGCCCACCTGGTGGAGATCACCTTGGCCGAGGATTCTCCGGCCAACGACATCGCCCTGGCCGACCTGAACTTCCCCCGCGACGCGACGGTCGTGGCCGTAGTGCGATCCGACCGATTGATCGTGCCCAAGGGAAACACGGTGTTGCAGTCCGGTGATGAGGTTCTCGCGCTCGTCACGGCCGATGCCGAAGACGACGTGCACGCGGCCCTCATCGCCGAGTAGCCGACCTTGCGGCTTCGGTAGTGCCGCCCACGTTGCGCCCTGGTAGCGCCACCGGAGCGCCGCCCCAGGGAGTGCATCCCAGGTAGGACGGCCAAAAGGCGTCACGCTCCGGTCGGGGAAACGACACGATTGACCACGTGGGCGAACGGAATCCCTTTAGCATGGAGTCGATGGAGGCGGCCTTCTTCGACCTGGACAAGACGGTGATAGACCGCGCCTCCATCGCCGCCTTCGGTCGGCCCTTCATGAAGGGTGGACTGATCAACCGCCGGGTGGTGGCCCGGGCGGCCATTTCCCAGCTCATCTATCTGCACTTCGGCGCCGACGAAGAACGGCTGGCCCGCGTGCGCGAGTCGATGCTGGCCCTGACCAAGGGTTGGGATCGGTCCCAGGTGCGCGACATCGTGCGCGAGACACTGTTGGAGACCATCGAGCCGATCATGTACGCCGAAGCGCTCGAGTTGATGGAGCTGCACCGGGCGGCCGGGCACCGGGTCTATCTGGTCTCGGCTTCTCCCGAGGAGATCGTGCTCCCCCTCACCGAGATGCTGGGCGTCGACGGGGCCATCTGCTCCCAGGGCGAAGTGGACGACGAGGGCCGCTACACCGGCCGCATGGCGTTCTACGCCTACGGCCCGGAGAAGGCCACCGCCATGCGCGCACTGGCCGAGCGCACCGGGATCGACCTGGCCGCCAGCAGCGCCTACTCGGACTCGGCGACCGACCTCCCCATGCTCGAAGCAGTGGGACGACCGGTCGTGGTCAACCCCGACCGCGCCCTGGCCAAGGTGGCGCGAGAGCGCGGCTGGGAGGTGCGGACCTTCATCAAGCCGGTCCGTCTCCGGGACCGGGTCGGGCGGACCACGCCGGTGGTGACGACGAGCCTGGCCGTGGCCGGAGCCGCGCTCATCTTGTGGCGCCGAGGCACACGCGGTCACCGGACGCCCGGAGGGCGCGCCGCAGCCTGAGCCTGAGGGTCAGTTCCGGTGGATCAGACCGACGGGAGTCAGACCAGCTGGGTCTGGACGGGGTGGGTCAGCTGGGTCGTCTCAGGCGTCGCGCAGTCGCTTCGCCGCGACGACACCGAGACCGACAATGACGAGGAGAAAAATCAGCTTCTTCATCCGGTCAGCCTATCGCCGCGCCGGAGGGAAATAAACCGTCAGAATCAAGTCAGAATTATCAGGATTAGACGGTCAGAAGATCGCGGGCGCCCGTGTCGGACGAGGGGTGCCGCAACTTGGACATGGCCCGGGCCTCGATCTGGCGGATGCGCTCACGGGTGAGGTTGAAGTGCTCGCCGACCTCTTCGAGCGTGCGGGGCTCGCCCCGGTCCAGGCCGAAGCGCAGGCGGAGGATCTCGCGCTCGCGCTCGTCGAGGGGGGACAGCAGGCGCCCGATCTCGTCGGGCAGCAGCGATACGGCGGCCACCTCGAACGGCGATTCGGCGGAACGGTCCTCGACCACGTCGCCCAATTCGGCGTCGCCGTCCTCCCGGAGCGGCTCGGACAAGGAGAGGGGCTCGGCCCGGAAGCGCAGGGCCTCGACCAGCTTGTCCTCGGGCATCTCGACTTCGATCCCCAGCTCGGCCAGGGTGGCCGGACGGCCGAGCTTGAGCTCCAGGCGCGCCTGGGCCTTCTGGACCCGGGCCAGGGTGTCACCGGCGTGGACGGGCAACCGGATGGTCCGGCCCGTGTTGGCGATGCCCCGGGTGATGGCCTGGCGGATCCACCAGGTGGCGTAGGTGGAGAATTTGAAGCCCTTGCGCCAGTCGAACTTCTCGACGGCGTGCATCAGGCCCAGATTCCCCTCCTGGATCAGGTCGAGCAGGGGGAGGCCCGAAGCCTGGTACTTCTTGGCGATCGAGACCACCAGGCGCAGGTTGGACTGCACGAAGGTCTGCTGGGCCTGCTCGCCCTCCATGACGGAGCGGCGCATCTCGCGCTTCTTGGCGGTGGAGAGGCCCTTGGGGGCCCGAGCCACATCGAGCTCGGACTCGCGGCCGGCCTCGATGGCCTGGGCCAGGCGCACCTCGTCGTCTTTGGTCAGAAGGGGATATTGACCGATATCTGTCAGATAGAGCCGGACAAGATCCTCGTCGTCGCGCTCAATACGTTCCTTCGCCAAAGTCTCGCCACACCTTCCATAACCATGGGCCTCGACAGGTCAGGACCCTGCCGGGCATTCGCGCTCAATTGTGCAGCCTGCGTCGTTCTCGGCGCGCAAGGGCTGCAGAAACATTGTACCGGGCGCGTCAAGATGCCCAAGCAGCAGGGCTTTTGTCGGAAGCAGCCTCAAACGATCGTTCGAGGCTGCGACAGAATTCTGCCACATTTCCGGCCCGGTGGGGCGTCGGGCGGCCCGACCGCCCCGGCCGCTGGTCGGGCCGGAGAAGGGCCTGGCCCTGGCCGATTTCCCGGTCCCCGGCGGCCGCGATGTCACGCAGGACCTCGATGACCGGACCCTCACTCACCGCGGAGGCCTGCCTCAGGTGGGCCCGATAGGCCGAGTGGAGCCGGGGGAGCACGACCTCGATCAGCCCGCCCAGACGGAGCCGGTCGTCGGATTGGCCGTCCAGGAGGGTGAGGGCGTCGACGTCGGCCCGGCTCGGGGCCACGACCAAGGCGGTCACATCGACCCCGGCCCGGGCGGGCAGCCGGTCCCGCCACTGGAGCGAGACGGCCGCATGGCGGGCCGACATCTGGCTGAAAAGGACCCGGATCTCGGGGTCGCCCGCCCCGCTGGCCCACCCCCCGGTCAGTTCGAAGAGCCGGTGTTCCCACCAGCAGTACCCGCCCACGCGCCGGGCCAACTGGTCGATCGTCCGCCAGCCGACGTCGGGGGGGAGGGGAACCTCAGGCACGGTCGGGCTGGGTCGGCTCGGTCGGCGCAGTGGACTGGATGGCCTCGGTCGGCGCAGCGGGGCGGTAGCGGTTGGTGATGGGCATGCGGCGGTCCTTGCCGAAGGCCTTGGTCGTGATGCGCACCCCGGGCGGCATCTGACGGCGCTTGTACTCGGCCCCGTCGACCAACCGGACCACCAGATCGACCACGGCCGGGTCGAAGCCGTCGGCCACCAGGTCGGGCGCCGTGCGGTCACCCTCCACGTAGCCCTGCAACACCGGATCGAGCACCTCGTAGGGGGGAAGCGACTGGTCGTCGCGCTGGTCGGGCCGGAGCTCGGCCGAGGGCGGTTTGTCGAGGACGCTGTCGGGGATCGGGGCGGGCTGGGCATCGAGCACGGCCCGGGTGTTGCGGTAGCGGCAGAGCTCATAGACCAGCGTCTTGGGCACGTCCTTGATCACGGCGAAGCCGCCGGCCGAGTCCCCGTACAGCGTGGAATAGCCGGTGGCCATCTCGCTCTTGTTCCCCGTGGTCAGCACGATCCACCCCTTGGCGTTGGAGATGCCCATGAGCAGCACGCCCCGCAGACGGGACTGGAGATTCTCGTCGGTCAGTCCCGCCGGTTCGCGCCCGAGCACACCGGCCAGCATGGAGGTCATGGCCACGTGGGCCTCTTCGATGGCCACAACGCGCAGGTCCAGGCCGAGGTTCTGGGCCAAGGCGCCGGCGTCCTGGCGTGATCCCTCGCTGGAGTAGCGGGAGGGCATGGAGATCCCATGGACCCGTTCGGGCCCCAGCGCATCGACGGCGATGGTGGCGACCAGCGACGAGTCGATGCCCCCCGAGAGCCCGATCACCGCATCGGTGAAGCCGTTCTTCCCCAGGTAGTCCCGGGTCCCGAGCACCAGGGCGGCGTAGACCTCGGCGTCGGCGGCGAGCGGCTGGGGCAGCGGTGGCGGCGGGGCGACGGGTCGCTCGGCGGCCCGGGCCTCGGTGACCACCAGCCGGGGCAGTTTGCGATCGGGCCCGCGGGGATCCGGGGCCGGGACGGGAAGATCGACCACGATCAGGTCCGGTTCGAACTGGACCCCGTTGGCCAGCAGGGTCCCGTCGCGCCCCATGACGAGCGAGTCGCCGTCGAACACGAGCTCGTCCTGCCCCCCGACCTGGTTGACGTAGACGATGGCGCAGCCGGCCTCGTCCACCCGTTGGCGCAACATGGCCAGTCGCTGGTCACGGCGGCCGCGGTTGTAGGGCGAGGCGTTGAGGTTCAGCACCACGTCGGCCCCGGCGCGTCCCTGCTGGGCCACCGGACCGTCGGGGAACCACACGTCCTCACAGATCGAGATACCCACCCAGGCCCCGGCCACGCCGAAGAGCGTGGGCGTCTCGTCGCTCGGGACGAACCAGCGCTGTTCGTCGAAGACGCCGTAGTTGGGGAGGAAGCGTTTTCGGTAGATACCGGCCACCCGCCCACCGGCACAGACGGCGGCGGCGTTGGCCAGGCCGGTGCCGTCGGGGGTGGCGCCCACGTAGCCGACCACGACGGCACATTGCCGCGTCGCCGAGGCCACCTTGTCCAGGGCGGCCAGGTTGTCGGCCACGAAGGCGGGCTTGAGGAGGAGGTCCTCGGGGGGATAGCCCGGAATAGCCAGCTCGGGCAGCACGCAGAGGTCGGCGCCGGACGCCTCGGCACCGGCCAACGCGGCCAACACCTGGTCAACATTGCCCGAGAGGTCTCCGACAACGGTATTGAGCTGCGCCGCAGCGACGCGCAGGGCCATAAGAGAAGCCTAACAATGAAGCTCTTTTGGCCGGTTCTTTCCGGCCGGTCTGCAATGAGCGTTGAAGCGGGGGGTTCCCCCTGTTCGCCGCGGCTCTAGGCCGCCGGCATCGCCCTCCCCCGGACGGTCCGGACCACCCGGACCGCGCTCAGCTCGGCGCCGGAGTGTGCAATGGTCCCTTCCCGCGGATGCCCCGGGCCACCGAGGTCATGTACACGCCGGCAGCCGCACCCGACCGTTTCCCCGCAAGGCAAAACGGGAATGTCTGTTCTCCACCATGGTGGGGGGCACTCGTCAATCCCCATTGGAGGCTGTGAGCCGCATCACCGACATTGCTTGACTGGATAACCCGCCAGCACACCTTCCCGCAGATGTAGCGAGGCCGGCCCACCCTTCCCGGTGACCGGCTGGGGCTTGCATGCGATGACGTGGGGTCCGACCGAACCCAAGAGAGGCAGTCCGCCACCGCGGCGCGACGCCCGACCAAGGAAAGTTGAAACCCCCCATGTTTTCCCCTACCCCTAGACGGCTACGCCTATGGACCGTCTGGAAAGTCACGACCGTTACAACCTTCGTAGTCGCCACGCTCGGGCTGGCCGTCGCGTTCGCCGACCGGCCGGCACCGTCGTCATCACCGGCATTTCCGGCATCACCCACATCACCGGCGATGCAGGCCACCGCTTACCGCGTTTCGGTCAACAATCTGTCGCAACGATTCATCGGCGATCGTGAGCTCCACGCCCAAGCGGCGGGCCGCCAGCGCTCCGTCGCCGCCGCCGAACTGAGCCAGTACCTCGCCGGGGTCGCGGCAGCGCAAAGGACCCAGTTCCTCACCGCCGTCGCCGCCGCCCAGCAGCAGGCCCTGGCCCAGGCCGCGGCCCAGCACGCGGTCTCGGTCTCCCTGGCGGCGTCGGGGAACGACGCGGCCAGCTGGGCCGCCGTGGCCCGGTGCGAGGAGGGCGGCGTCAACAATCCGCAGTACGGCTACTACGGGATCAAGGAGTGGAACGGGTTCGACGGCTACCCGACGGCCGGTTCAGCTCCGCAGTCGGTTCAGCTCCAGTGGGAGCAGACGTACGTCGGCGCCCCGCCGAATGAGTCCGGCGGCTGTCACAGCTACTGAGCCGCGAGAACGGGTGCGGCCCGCCTCGGCTCGGCCGAGCTGATCAATCGAGGTTCGCCCGCAGGAAGGCGCGCACGATGTCGACGAAGGCCTCGGGTTGTTCGAACGCCGGGAGGTGGGCCGCGCCCGGCATCACGCGCAGGCTGGCGCCGTTGATGCGCCCCGCCACCTCACGGCCGCGCTCTTGAACGTGACGCAGGTCGAGATCTCCGACCACCACGAGCACCGGAACGGTGATCTCGGACAGGCGTGACCACGCGTCGGGAGCCTCGGGCTCATGCCCGGGGCTCTCGGCGTGCAGGGCGATCCGGTTCATCTCGAGGGCGAGGGCGCGCCGCCGTCCGCCGATGCGACCCTCGGGCGCGGTGGGCCCGTCCAGCCAGAGCCGGATCTCACCGAGGTTCAACGCGTCGAGCGCGCCGGCGGCGTCGGCCGCCTCGAGCGTTGCCCAAATGGCGGCGGCGGCGGGATCGATCTGCGACCCGGTCACGGCGGACGCTCCGGACACGGACGGCGACACCAGGATGAGGGCACGGACCCGCGCCGGGTGGGCCAAGGTGGCGTCCAACGCGATCTCGCCTCCTCGCGAATTGCCGACCAGCACCACGCGTTCGAGACCGAGGGCATCGAGCACCGCACCCAGATCGGCCACCTGGTCATGGCCTTCGGGCTCAAAGGTGGTGGTGCCGAAGCCGCGCCGGTCGTAGGCCACGACCTCCATGTCCGAACCGAGGAGCTCCATGACGTCGCTCCAGCTGCGGTGATCGGCGATGCCGGCATGGAGGAACACCGCGGCGGGTGAGCGGCCGAGGCCGGCCCGGGCCACCGTCAGATGAGCCCGCCCGACTGGAATTCGGACGAGATCGGCGGGGTCGGCGGGCACGGCCTCCACGCCACCAGGGTAGTGAGCCATCGCCTCGATAGGCGGGTGACGCCCCGCACCTGCGAAGCTTGGCTGGTGCAAAGCCAGCGCGACTACGTGCTCCGGACCGTGGAAGAACGCGGCGTCCGCTTCGTCCAGCTGTGGTTCACCGACGTGCTCGGGACCCCCAAGGGGTTCAACATCACGTCGGCGGAGTTGGAAAATGCCCTCGATGAGGGCATGACCTTCGACGGTTCGGCCATTGACGGATTCAGCCGGGTGCAGGAGGCCGACGTGTTGGCCCGCCCGGATCTGAAGACCTTCCAGCTGCTGCCCTGGCACGACGACGACTCGTCGGTGGCCCGGGTGTTCTGCGACATCGCCAACCTGGACGGCACCCCCTTCGGCGGCGATCCCCGCCATGTCCTGCGCCGCACCCTGGAGCGGGCCCGGGCAGCGGGGTACACGTTCTTCGCCGCGCCCGAGATCGAGTACTTCTATTTCGCCGACGCCAATCCCGGGCACGGCCAGGCCCCGCAGGCCCTCGATTCGAGCTCCTACTTCGACCTCAGCGTGGCCGACGTGACCAGCGACCTCCGGCGGCGCTCGGTCCTCATGCTCGAAGAGATGGGCATCCCGGTCGAGCACACCCAGCACGAAGACGCCCGAAGCCAACACGAGATCGACCTGCGCTACACCGACGCCCTCACCATGGCCGACACGGTGATGACGACGCGCATGGTGATCAAGGAGATGGCGCGCCGCGACGGTGTCTTCGCCAGCTTCATGCCCAAGCCGCTGGGCGGCGTGCAGGGATCGGGCCTGCACACCCACATCTCCCTGTGGGAGGGCGAGCGCAACGCCTTCGTCGACGAGGACGACGAGTACGGGCTGTCCGACGTGGCCCGCCGGTTCATCGCCGGACTGCTGCACCACGCCCGGGAGATCACCGCCGTCACCAACCAATGGGTGAACTCGTACAAGCGGCTGATCGGCGGCTACGAGGCCCCGGTCCATGTCAGCTGGGCCCGCAACAACCGCTCGGCGCTGGTGCGGGTCCCGGTGGTCAAGCACGGCAAGGTCGAGTCCACCCGCCTGGAGTACCGGGCCCCGGACAGCGCCTGCAATCCGTACCTGGCCTTCTCGGTGATCCTGGCGGCCGGCCTCCGGGGCATCACCGAGGGGTACCCCCTGCCGCCGGAAGCCGACGCCAACCTCTTCGCGCTCTCGGACCGCGAACTGGGCGAGAAGCACATCGAGTCCCTGCCGTCCAGCCTGCACGACGCCGTCAACGAAATGGAGCGCTCCGAATTGTTGGCGGACACCCTGGGCGATCACGTCTTCGAGTGGTTCATCCGCAACAAAAGGGCCGAATGGAACGACTACCAGTCCCAGGTGACCCAGTTCGAGCTGGACCGCTACCTGCCCCTCCTCTGACATGGATCCCCTGCTGTGCTTTCCCACCGATCTCCCCCCGGAGGTGACCCTGGCCCTGCAGAACGCCGGTCTCGGCCACCAGACGGTCTCGGGTCCCGACGAGGTGGGCGATGCCGTCGTCGACGGTCGGGTGGCGGGGTGGTCCGGTGCGGTGGTGGTGGCCGAAGTGGACATGGCAGCGGCCGTGGCGTTCTGCCGAGCCGTGCGGCTGCGTGACGTGCCGATCAGCCCGCTGTTGCTGGTCATCCGCACCGAGCAGGTGGGCGACCTCTTGTTGCGCGACGACCTCTTCGACGACTTCTGCGTGCTGCCGGCCCGTCCGGAGGAACTGGTCGCCCGCCTGCAGCATCTCTTCTGGCGGGCCGGGCAGAGCATGCGGCCCGACATCATCGAGTACGGCTCCCTGGTGCTCAATCTCGAGACGTATCAAGCGGCCGTGGCCGGGCGCGTGCTCGACCTGACCTACATGGA
>DASZJQ010000048.1:0-11232 GCA_035947875.1 Acidimicrobiales bacterium | reverse complement strand
GGCCGCCTCGGGGCGGCCGCCGGCGGCGAAGAGATCGCGCAGCGACGTCAGCGCCAGGGCCCAGCCGCCCGAACGGCCCTGCATCGGCTCTTGGACCACACCCAGATCACGCCCCTCCCAGGTCCAGCGGACCAGCGGCGCCGCCACGTGGTTGAAGCCGGCCGCGTCGAGGGCGACCAACAGGTCAACCGCCGCCCGGGGACCGTCCCGGAGCCACGGGAAGACGGTGAGGTCCCCGCGATCGCCGCAGTCGAGGACGGTGACCTTCTCGTCGTCGCGGAGGTACGCCACCGTGCCGGGCCTCGGGTCCACGCCCCTGACGGTGGCCAGCACCAGCGGGGCCAGTTCGGCGTCGCGCAGGGCATCGAGGCACACGGCCAGCCCGTCGTCGTCTTCGAAGAGTCCCAACGCCGCCTCGTCCCCGGGACGCAAGAACCGCGGCTCATCACCCACCCGCCGGAGGCCGACGATCACATGGGCCAGACGACCGCCCACCTCGGCCACCACGTCGAGCAACCCGGGGCGTCCCGCCCGTAGCACCTCCACCTGGCGCAGCGTGATCTCATCGGGGACCGGGGCGGGGGCACCGACCGGGAGGCGCTCCTCGAGCCACGCCCCGATCAACTGGTGCACGGCCTGCTCCTGCTCGGCGTTCATGGCGCCGCCGGCCCTTCCTCACGCACCAGGTCGAACCACAAGAAGCCGTAGGGCGGCAGGGTGATGTCGTAGGGCTCCTCGGTGACTGACGGGAAGGGCACCCGCCCCAGCACCTCATAGGGGGTGGACCCGGCCCACTTGTCCAGCGCGAGCTCGGCCGGCTGGGCGAACCGGCTGAGATTGTGCACGCAGAGCACGGCCTGGAAGCGCCGGACCGCCTCGTCGTCGGCCCCCTCGTTCCCGGCCGGCACCGTGCGCGCCGTCACCAGCGTGCGGCCCCAATCCCGGACATCGAGGACGGCGTCGACCCCCGAGGTCGACCCCGACGTGGCACTGGGCACCGTGGTCATGATGTCGGACACCTCGCCCGAGCGCATGTAGGCCAGCACAGATGGGTTGGCGCAGGGCAGGATCTCCATCTCGCCCACCCCCATCACCGGGAGGGCGCGGCGCTCGGTCAGCATGCGCCGCAGCCAGTGCAGGAACGAGCCCTGGTTGCGCAGCTGGGCCTCGACGTTCACCGCGCTGAACCCGTAGACCGGATCCATCAGCGGCGGCAGGTAGAGCTGCGCGAAATCCGCCTGGGAGAAGCCACCGTTGCGGTCGGGCGACCATTGCATGGGTGTCCGCACCGAATCACGGTCACCCAGGTAGATGTTGTCCCCCATCAGCAACTCGTCGCCGTAGTAGATGACCGGGCTGCCCGGCAGGGAGAGCAGCAGGGCGTAGAGGAGCTCGGCCGTGCGCCGGTCGTTGTCGATCAGGGGGGCCAGCCGCCGCCCGATCCCCATGTGCCGCTTCATGCGGGGGTCCTTGGCGTACTCGGCGATGAGGTAATCGCGATCCTCGTCACTGACCTGTTCGAGGGTGAGCTCGTCGTGGTTGCGCAAGAAGATTGCCCACTGGCACGACTCGTTGATGACCGGCGTCTGCGCCAGGATCTCGGTGATGGGATAGCGCTGTTCCCGCCGCACCGCCATGAACAGCCGGGGCATCAGCGGGAAGTGGAAGCACAGGTGGCACTCGTCCCCGTCGCCGAAGTAGTCGGCCACGTCGCTGGGCCAGCCGTTGGCTTCGGCCAGCAGGATCCGGCCCGGGTAGTCCGCTTCCAGTTGCTTGCGGATGCGCCGGATGAAGGCGTGGGTCTCGGGCAGGTGTTCCCCCGAGGTGCCGTCACGTTGATAGAGGTACGGCACGGCATCGAGCCGGAAACCGTCGAAGCCGAGATCCAGCCAGAAGCGCACCAGGTCGATCATGGTGTCGGCCACTTCGGGATTGTCGTAGTTGAGATCGGGCTGATGGTGGTAGAAGCGATGCCAGTAGTACTGCTGGCGGGTGTCGTCCCAGGTCCAGTTGGACCGCTCCACGTCGGTGAAGACCACCCGGGCGTCGGGCCAACGCTGGTCGTCTTCGTTCCAGACGTACCAGTCGGCCTTGGCGTTGTCGCGGCTCGAACGCGACTCGATGAACCACGGGTGCTGGTCGCTGGTGTGGTTCATGACCAGGTCGGCGACGACCCGGATGCCGCGGCTGTGCGCGTCCTCCAGGAACGCCACCAGGTCACCGATGCTCCCGTAGTCGGGATGCACGTTGAAGAAGTCGCTGATGTCGTAGCCGCCGTCGCGCAGCGGCGAGGGGTAGAAGGGCAGCATCCAGATGCAGTCGATGCCCAGCCACTCGATGTAGTCGAGCTTGTCGCGCAGGCCCTTCAGGTCACCGCTGCCGTCGTTGTTGGCGTCGTAGAAGCCACGGATCAGGACCTCATAGAAGACGGCGTGCTGGAACCAGCGTGCCGACGGGTCGAACGGCCCCTCGCCGGCGCTCACGGGAATAGGGGGTGAACTCACCGTGTCACCGAATCATCGACCCATCGTCCCCATCGCCTCATCCCGCTCATCGGCCGACGAAGGTGGCCCGACCCGGCCCATGCTCGGCGAAGGAGGCGAGGCCGCGCGCCGCATCCTCGGTTCGGGCCACCGCAGCGAACGCCTCCTGCTCGAGGCCCAAACCTTCGGCCAGCGACCCTTCGAGCCCCCGATCGACCGCCGCCTTGGCCAGACCGTGGGCCACGATGGCGCCCCGAGCCAGCTCGCCGGCCCAGGCGACGGCCTCGTCCAGCACGTCGTCGGGCGCCACCACCCGATTCACCAGGCCGATGGCCAGCGCCTCGGGGGCCCGCACCTGACGCCCGGAGAAGATGATCTCCTTGGCCCGCGACGAACCGATCAACCGGGGCAGCCGCTGGGTGCCGCCGCCGCCGGGGATCACCCCGAGGAGCACCTCGGGCAGGCCGAGTTTGGAGTCTTCGGCGCAGACCCGCAGATCGCAGGCCAGGGCCAACTCCAACCCTCCGCCCAGGGCGTAGCCGTTGATGGCGGCGATCGTCGCCCGGGGCACCTTGGCCAGGGCGCCGAGGGCGCTGGTGAAGCTGGCTCCGACCGAGTCGGCCCCGGTTCCTTCCAACTCGACGATGTCGGCCCCGGCGGCGAAGATCCGGCGCCCGCCCCACAGGACGACGGCACCCGGCGGATCGGCCGTCAACTCCTGGGCCACGGCGAAGACCTGCCCCAGCACCGCCCCCGAGAGGGCGTTGGCTTTGGGCCGGTCAAGGCGGATCACGGCCACGCCATCGCTTCGTCGCTCCAACGTCACGAAAGTGTCGGTCATCAGGGGCACCGTATCTGACGTACGGGGGTTCTCAACCAGGCCCGAGCCGGTCAGCGGCCTCGTAGGGGTCAAGTTCCCCCGCGGCCACAGCTTTGACGGCACGGGAAAATTCTTCCCCGGCAGCCACTTCCTCAATCCGAACCCGGCTGCGGGCCACCATCACCCGCCGTAACTCGTGTGCCACCCGCTCGGTGCGGCGCGGTTCGAGCAGGCCGTTGTCGAGGAGGTGGGCCCGGTGCCGGGCGATCTCGCTCCACAATTCCGCCACGCCCTCGCCGGTCGCGGCAATGGTGTCGATCACCGGGGGGCGCCAGGCGCCGAGCGTGGAGAGGTCGAGCATCTGTTCGAGGTCCCGCCGCGCTTCTCGAGCACCCGGACGGTCGGCCTTGTTGATGACGAAGAGGTCCGCAATCTCCAGCAGGCCGGCTTTGTTGGCCTGCATGGAGTCACCCCACCCGGGGGTCACCACCACCACCGTGGTGTCGGCCGCCGAGGCCACCTCGACCTCCATTTGCCCGACGCCCACCGTCTCGATGATGACTACCGGCAGGCCGGCCGCACCGAGGACACGAATGGCGTCGGGAACGGCCAGGGCCAGACCACCGAGATGCCCGCGCGTCGCCATGGAACGAATGAACACGGAGGGGTCCAGCACATGCTGCTGCATGCGCACCCGGTCGCCGAGAATGGCCCCGCCGCTGAACGGAGACGTCGGGTCAATGGCCAGCACTCCAACCTGATCCAGCGCCTCGGGTGACGGCCCTCCCCAGCCGGTGCGCGCCACCGTGATGAGCCGATCGGTCAGGGTCGACTTGCCCGAACCGGGGGCGCCCGTCAGGCCGACCGTGTAGGGCACGGCGGAGCGGTAGGCCAGGCGGGCCACGGCGAGACCGGGCTCACCTCCCCGCTCGACCAGCGAGATCAGCCGAGCCAGCGCGACCCTGTCGTTGTCCTGGGCCAGGGCCAACAGCGCCGCCGGATCCGAAGGCGGGCGGTTCACAGGCTCGTCACCTTGGCTCCGAGCGACGTCAGGGAGCCGACCAGATCCTCGTAGCCCCGGTCGATGTGACGGGCCCCGGTCACCAGGGTCTCCCCCTCGGCCACCAAGCCGGCCAGGACGAGGGCCACGCCCGCCCGGAGGTCGGGTGCCCGCACCGGCGCGCCGAAAAGGCGGTCCATCCCCCGGACCACGGCATGGTGCCCTTCCGTCCGGATGTCGGCCCCCATGCGGCGCAGCTCCTCGACATAGCGGAACCGTCCCGAGAAGAGGTTCTCGGTGAGGATGCCGACGCCGTCGGCGACGGTGAGCATGGCCACGAGCAGCGGGCTGTAGTCCGTGGCCACTCCCGGGTAGGGCAGCGTGGCAATGTCGGCCGAGCCCAGTCTCTTGTTGGCGCTGACCATCAGCCCCTGCGGGCCCATGTCGGTCACGACGCCCATTTCGGTGACCTTGCGCAGCAACATCTCCATGTGCTCCGGCCGAGCGTCCTCGATGGTCACCTCTCCGCCGGCGATCCCGACCGCCGCCACGAACGTGGCCGCCACCACCCGGTCGGGCACGACGCTATGCCGGGCGGGATGCAGTTCCTCCACGCCTTCGATCTCCAGGCGCGACGTGCCGGCGCCGTGCACGACCGCCCCCATGGTGCACAACATGTCGGCCAGGTCGGTGACCTCTGGTTCTTTCGCCGCGTTCTCGATCACGGTGGTCCCCTTGGCCAGCACGGCCGCCATGAGCAGGTTGTCGGTGGCGGTGTGGCTGGGGTACTCCAACACGACCCGGGTGCCGGTCAAGCGCCCCTCCTCCACCCGGCCCCGGACCTCACTGCCCGACGACTCGAAGTGCACCCCCATGGCCGCCAGCCCGTTGACGTGGAAGTCGATGGGACGCTCCCCGAAATCGTCGCCGCCGGGCAACGGCATGTGCACCCACCCGCAGCGGGCCAGCAGGACACCGAGCACGACCACGGACGCGCGCATGCGCTCGATCAGCTCGTAGGGGGCCACCGGCTGAAGATCGGCGGCGACGGGAGATGTGACGGCCAGATCCCCGTTCTCGAGACGATCGACCCGGGCCCCGACGGACCGCAGGACGGCCGCCATGGATTCCACGTCGGTGATGTCGGGCACGTTGCGCAGGACGGACCGTCCCTCGGCCAGCAGGCAGGCCACCATCAACTTGAGGGCCGAGTTCTTGGCTCCTCCGGCGCGAACGGTCCCGTGCAGGGGGCCGTTGGGCTGGACCATGATTCTTTCCACGGCCCCAAGTATCGCCGCTGGCGGGGGTTGGGCCGGGGCTTTGACGCCGGACGACCAACTAGGGTCGTACCGTGGCGACCCTTCCCCAGGCACCCGACCGCAACTTGGCCATGGAGCTGGTACGGACCACCGAGGCGGCAGCCATGGCGGCCAGCCGTTGGATGGGTCGGGGCGACAAGCTGGGCGCCGACGGGGCGGCCGTCGAGGCCATGCGGATCGTGCTGTCCTCGGTCCAAATGGACGGGATCGTCGTGATCGGCGAAGGCGAGAAGGACAACGCCCCCATGCTGTTCAACGGCGAGAAGATCGGGGACGGCACACCCCCGATGACCGACATCGCCGTCGACCCCATCGACGGGACCACCCCGACCGCACTTGGCCGCGGCGGCGCCCTGGCCGTCATCGCCGTCTCCGAGCGGGGAACGATGTTCGACCCCGGGCCCTGCGTCTACATGGAGAAGCTCGCCGTCGGACCCCGGGCCAAGGGAGCGTGCGACATCCGCCGCACGCCCAGCGAGAACCTCCACTCGCTCGCCGACGCGCTCGGTCGTCCGGTGCGGGACCTGACCGCCGTGATCCTCGATCGCCCTCGGCATGACGCGCTCATCTCGGAGGTGCGGGCCACCGGTGCCCGCATCCGGCTCATCACCGACGGGGACGTGGCCGGCGCCATCGCCACCGGGTGGCCGGGCGCCGGCACCGACATCCTCTTCGGTATTGGCGGCACTCCCGAAGGTGTCCTGGCGGCGGCCGCCCTCAAGTGCATGGGCGGGGAGATCCAGGGACGGCTCTATCCCCGCAACGACGACGAGCGAACCGCCGCCATCGACGCCGGCTATGACCTCGAGGCCGTCTTGATGACCGACGATCTGGTCCAGGGCAACAACTGCTTCTTCGCCGCCACCGGGATCACCGACGGCGAGCTCCTCCGCGGTGTGCAGTACCACGAGTTCGGCGCCACGACCCAGTCGCTGGTCATGCGTTCGAAGTCCGGCACCCTGCGCAAGATCGATGCCAGCCACGCCCTGGCCAAGCTGTCCGAATTCAGCTCGGTTTCCTTCGACTGAGTCCGAGACCGACTGAGCCCAAGCGCCACGCGCCGGGGTCGCCGTAGCGGTGCCGCACAAGTCGAGCGCCGAAGAGACCGCAGCCCAAGCGCTGACCGCGCTGGGCGCGCTGGGCGCGCTTGTGCGGCGTGATGTGATCGGGCTCGCCCTCCCGATCCGAGGGCCTGCGGGCTACTGGCAACGCTCCCTCACTTGACGCCCGGAAGTCCCGGTCCCCTTCGAAAGGAGAGCAGCCGAGGGCACCACTCGTCGGCCACCGGGACGACTCGGACCGGCCCCAGGATGGCGGACTGCTGCCGCTGTCCGCTGAATGACAGTTGACACTTACGAAAGCAATCGCTTACACTTAACGGAGTGGACATTGCCTTCAGAGCCTTGGCCGAGCCCCGGCGCCGGGAGATCCTCCGCATGGTCTGGTCCGTGGAGATGTCCGCATCCCACATCGCCGCCCGATTCGAGGACATCACCAGGTCCGCGGTGTCCCAACACCTTGGCGTGCTTCGGGGGGCGGAACTGATCGTCGAGAGACGCGATGGCACCCGGCGGCTCTACCGGACCAACCACGCCGAGATGGCCAGGCTCCGTACGTTCCTCGACGGCTACTGGACCGAGAGCCTCGATCGCCTGCGGGACCTGGCCGAAGCCACCGAACAGGCGTCGTACGAGGCGCAGGACACCAAAGAGAGCTCGCAAGAGACAACAACGAGAGTCCAACAAGAGAAAGGAACCACACATGGCTGAGTTGACCCAAGAGGTCGTGATCGTCGCCAGCCCGGCGACCATCTTCCCGTTCCTGGTCGATCCCGAGCTGCACGTGCGCTGGATGGGCACCGAGGCCGAGCTTGACGCCCGGGTCGGGGGCACCCATCGAGTCCTGGTCCAAGGTCGACACCCTTCGGCGGGCGAGTTCGTCGAGGTCGTTCCAAACGAGCGAGTCGTCTTCACGTTCGGGTGGGACGAGCCGGGCCACCCGATCCCGGCCCGCTCCACGCAGGTCGCGATCACCTTGATCCCCGATGGCGACAAGACGCGTGTTCGCCTCGTGCACAGCGGGCTGCCCGACGACGCGGTGTCCGACCACACGAGCGGCTGGGGCCACTATCTCGAACGCCTGGCCGCAGTTGTCGGTGGGGACGACCCCGGTCCCGACGTCGCCCCGCCCGCAGGCTGACGAGAGGACCGGACGAATGTCAGTCCCAGAATCCCGGCCAGAGTCCTTGGCCGAGAGCTGGTGCAACGGTGCGGCCACGGCGCTCGGGCGCCCGTTCGCCACGCCGACCTTCCGCTCCGGCGGCCTGACGAGTGCGAGGACAGCCGCGACGGCGGCCGCGCTGACGGCGACGCTCGGACTCGCCGCCGCATCCTGGGTCGTCGCGATCCGGCAGATGAACGGGATGGACATGGGCGTGGCGACCCGGCTCGGTTCGTTCGCGTTCTTTGTCGCCCTGTGGGTCTGGATGATGGCGGCCATGATGCTGCCCGGCGCCGCTCCGGCGGTTCTGCGACGCGCGCAGGCCAGCGGTCGAGTGCGCGCCGTGCCGTTGTTCGTCGGGTCGTACCTCGGGGTCTGGACCCTCGTGGGCCTCGCCGTGTACGCGGTGTACCGCCCGCACGGGTCGTCGGTGGCGGGCGCGGTGGCGATCGCCGCCGGCGTCTACGAGCTCACACCGCTCAAGCGGCGCTTCCGCCGGCGCTGCCGCGAGAGCGTCGGATCTGGTTTCGAGTTCGGGCTGTGCTGCGTCGGTTCGAGCATCGGACTGATGTTGCTGCTGGTGGCGCTGAGCGTCATGAGCGTCACCTGGATGGTAGTGATTGCCGTCGTCGCCCTCGCCCAGAAGATTCTGCCCCCGAAGGCCGCCATCGACGTGCCGTTGGGGCTGGCGATCGTCGGACTTGGCATCCTGATCGTCATCGCGCCGTCGTCGGTGCCCGGACTCTTGCCACCAATGTGAGGCGCCATCGGAGGCGCGGACCACGCCAGATAGTTGTCACAACGCAGTTGCCACGACGAAGAGGAGAGAAACAATGAGCGAACACAAGACCGCAACACGGGAAGAGTGGCTCGCAGCCCGGCTGGAGCTGCTCGAGGCCGAAAAGGCGCTGACCCGCCGTAGCGACGAACTGGCGCGGCAGCGCCAGGAGCTGCCCTGGGTTCGAATCGACAAGGAGTACCGCTTCGACACCGACGAGGGCACGGCCTCCCTGGCCGATCTCTTCGCGGGACGCTCGCAGCTCCTCATCTATCACTTCATGTTCGGGCCGGACTACACGGCAGGGTGCCCCTCCTGCTCGGCGATCGCGGACGGCTTCGACGGCTCCGTGGCCCATCTCGCGAGTCACGACGTCACGCTGGGCGCGGTGTCGCGGGCTCCACTGGCGAAACTGCAGGCGTACAAGCGGCGAATGGGCTGGAGCTTCCCGTGGGCGTCGTCGTTCGACAGCGACTTCAACTACGACTTCCAGGCGGGGATCACCAAGGAGCAATGGGAGTCGGGAGCCGTCGAGTACAACTTCCACACCTCGGACTTTCGGCCGCCGGCCGGCGAGGACAGCGCCGGGCTCGACGAGTTCGCGTCGAGCAAGGTGGGCACGGACTGGCAGACCTACAGGGGAGAAGGGCCTGGGGTCAGTGCATTCGTGCTCGAGGATGGCGTCGTGTACCACACCTACTCGGCCTACGCGCGTGGCCTGGACGGCCTCTGGGGCATGTACCAGTGGCTCGACCGCGCCCCACTCGGTCGCAACGAGAACGGCTTCTGGTGGCGCCGCCACGACGAGTACGACGGCCAATGACCCCGACCGGCGCCGGGCCGAACGTGCCACCACGGGTGACTGCTGTCCAGCAGTGGCCGACCTCGGTCGGCCCTCGGCAACTGCCACTCAATCTCACATGATCCACGCCCCGGTTCGCCGGGCGCGGTACGTCTCGCCCCACCTGGGATACCAGATCAGATCTCGTCAGGACCGGTTCCAGGAACGAGTCCGTCCCACGACCAGTGCGGGATACTGAGTCCATCCGGCACGTCCTCTTCGGATCGGTGGTAGCGGGACATTGTGGTCGTGGTTGCCCACTCGAAGTAGTTGTGCAAGACCTGCCTGAGCGAGTCATCGTCTGCGAGACCTACGTCCACCAGGGCCTGATCGAAACAGGCAATCGCCCGTCGGTCCATTTCCTCGTGCGGCCCGTTGCCGCTGTGCATCCGGACGACGGTGCTCTCATTCCCGTTCAGGTTCGAATACCGTGCGGGACCGCCGAGCGCTTCCGCCCAATAGGCAGCGAGTCGCTCGGTGTGCTCTGGATGGAATCCGTGGCTGAAGGCGTGGCTCACCACTTCGTCGACCATCACTCTGGCGTGCCATGCTCTGGCCAAGCCTAAGAGTTTGTCGTCACGACCGATGGCCTCGTAGACCGTCTGCATGGCTCAGAATGGTATTCCCCCGGTGTGCGGTCACCACCGCGGAGCGCGTCGATGATCTCGACCTCGCCGTTCGGGGTGGGGGGCCTCGGGTACTCCGGCCCCGGTCCTGCCCAGGTTCAGTCGACGGAGCCGGAGGCCACGCTGAGTCGCAACTCGGCCCGGCCCAGCGCCGTTTCGGCGTCGGCCAACGCGGCGTCGGGTGCGGGTGCACCCTCGGGAGTGTCGGAGGATGCGCCCCGCCCGGAGCTCAGTTCCGCCACCCGGGCGGTTGCGGCCTCCTTGGCCTGTTCGGCCCGGGGCACGTCGATCTCGGTGGCCAGTTCGGCGACGCCGGCCAGCACCGTGACCTTGGTCGAGAGGCCGGGCAACGGTCCGTCCCCCTCGGCCAGGCCTTCGGCCGCGCCCGGGCTGGTGTCGACCTGGACAAACCCTCCGTGGACCGCCAGGCGCTGGCTCGTGCCGTCGGCTTGTTCCACCGTGACCAGACCCGGCACCACGTCGCCCACCAGGGGCGTGTGCCCGTCGAGCACGGTAAGCGCACCCTCGGAGGTGGCCAGCACGATGGCCGTGGCACCGCCGGCCACGAGCGACTGCTCGGGCGTGACGACCTCCACGCCGAAGACGCCGTCGGCCACTAGCCCGCCTCGTCCTGCAACGTCTTGGCCTTGGCCAGCACCGACTCCACCCCGCCGACGTTGAGGAACGCCTGCTCGGGGATGTTGTCGAGATCACCGTTGACCAGGGCTTCGAAGGACTCCACCGTCTCGTCAATCGGCACGAAGATCCCGGGCACGCCGGTGAACACCTCGGCCACGAAGAAGGGTTGCGACAGGTAGCGCTGGATCTTGCGGGCCCGGGTCACCGTGACCCGGTCCTCCTCGGAGAGTTCGTCCATGCCCAGAATGGCGATGATGTCCTGCAGCTCCTTGTAACGCTGCAGCACTTCTTGCACCCGCCGGGCCACGGCGTAGTGACGGTCACCCACGATTTCGGGAGCGAGAATGTTCGAGGTCGACGCCAGTGGGTCCACCGCCGGGTAGATGCCCAGCGCAGCGATCTGCCGGGAGAGCTCGGTGGTGGCGTCCAGGTGGGTGAAGGTGGTGAACGGAGCCGGGTCGGTGTAGTCGTCCGCCGGGACGTAGACCGCCTGGAGCGACGTGATC
>DASZJQ010000047.1:0-1618 GCA_035947875.1 Acidimicrobiales bacterium | reverse complement strand
CGGGTCGGCCCCGGACACCGGGGCGGCAGCCGAGTCGGACGACCCCGACCGGCCGCTCTACGAGCTGCGGAACAAGAAGGACGAGGCGGGCCGCATCACCCGCTTCGGGGCGTTCCTGCGCCGGACCGGCATCGACGAGATCCCACAATTCATGAACGTCTTCAAGGGCGACATGTCCATTGTGGGTCCCCGCCCGTTCATCCCCAGCGAGTCGAAGGTCGAGGGTTGGGCGACACGCCGCTTCGACGTGCGGCCCGGAATCACCGGCCTATGGCAGGTCTCGGGGCGCAACGACCTGACCCGCAACGACCTCGTCCAGCTCGACTACCTCTATGTAGCGTCCTGGTCGCTGTGGTGGGACCTCAAGATCATGTTCGAGACGCCCATGACGATGGCCCGGGGTACCGGCGCCTATTGAGCCGGTTCGCTTCGTCCCTTCGGCCGATCGCCAAGGACACCGAGGAAACAGTGGTCAGCCACGTCGGGAGCACCGCCTCGTCCTGACATCAGGGGCGGGGTCGTGGCGGTCCGGGGGCGGCGGTTTCTCGTGAGGTCCATTCGCCGTAGGTTCACTGCATCCTAACCTCGGCCGTCGCGAAGTTTCGAGTGTCGGCCACCATCGCCGGGCTGTTCACCAGGGCGGACCCGATGTCGCAGCGGCTGCGCCGGGCCGGCGCTGACAAGATCGCCGCACCTCCGACAGTAGGTTGCAGGCATGAGTATGCGGGGACACGCGATGGGCGGTGGACGCGGCGGCGGGTGGGCCGGCATGCGCTCCATACGCCAAGACCGGTCCGTCCTGCGGCACCGGGTCAAGAAGGGCACGGCGCGGCGCATGCTCACCTTCGCCGTCCCCTACCGCAAGATCCTCGCCATCTTCATCCCCGTGGTCATTCTCGGCGCCGTCATCGGCGCCGTGAACCCGTTGATCCTGCAGTCCCTGATCGACAACGGGATCCTCAAGCACGACGAGAGCCTCGTGGTCTGGCTGTCCGTCCTGGTCGCCATCCTGGCCTTGGCCGACGCTGGTCTGTCGCTCGTCGACCGACGAATCTCCGCCTATCTCGGCGAGAGCCTGATCTACGACATGCGGTCCAAGGTGTTTCGTCACATCCAGCGGATGCCGCTGGCCTTCTTCACCCGCACCCAGACTGGCGCGCTGGTCAGCCGGCTGAACAACGACGTGATCGGGGCCCAGCAGGCTTTCACCGATCTCCTGTCGAACGTGATCGGCAACCTGGTGACGGTCATCATCGTCGTGGGCGTCATGTTCTTCCTGTCCTGGCCGATCACGCTGGCTGCACTGATCCTGCTCCCCATCTTCCTGATCCCGGCCCGCTTCGTCGGCCAGCGCATCGGTTCGCTCACCAAGGAGGGCTATGACCTCAACTCCGAGATGAACATGGTCATGCAGGAGCGCTTCCAGGTAGGCGGGGCCATGCTGGTCAAGCTGAACGGACGGCCCGCCGCCGAGGCGGAGGCCTTCGACGCCAAGGCGGGTCGCGTCCGCGACATCGGGATCGCCCAGGCCACCTACGCCCGGTTCTTCTTCGTGGCGCTCACGCTCACCGCCTCACTGGCCACCGCCATCGTCTACGGCGTCGGAGGGGTGGCGGCG
>DASZJQ010000046.1:0-3419 GCA_035947875.1 Acidimicrobiales bacterium | reverse complement strand
AACTCCATCGAGTTGGTGGTACCCGAGGGGTGCGTGTTCAATCCCGTGGTCGGTCGACCGGTCAGCGCCGGGACCCACCATCCCGGGGCCGACATCGGCGAGCTCGTCGCCGTGGCGTTGTCGGGGGTCCTGCCCGAGCGGGCCGTGCCCCAGACCTACAAGACGGGCATCCCGACCAATATCAAGGGCATCGACCCCCGTACGGGGCAGGTCTTCGTCGACGGCTCGGCCGAGGTCTACGCCGGCTGGTGCAACGCGGCCAAGGGTATGGACGCTTGGGGCGCCGTCAGCGCCAGCTTCGGCAATCTCTGGAAGGCCACGGCCGAGATCAACGAGAGCCTCTACCCCCACATCCAATGGAGCCGTGACTACCGCACCGATTCCGGCGGCGCCGGGCAGTGGCGCGGGGGTTGCGGGAGCCACTACATCAAGGAGGTACGGGTGCCGTCGAACGTGTACACCTACGTGGTCGGAATGAAGTACCCCATGCCCGGCATCGCCGGCGGCGGGAAGGGCGCTCCGAACAAGCTGACCCTGCGTTACGGGTCCGACGACGAATTGGTGGTGGCCCACACCGCCGACTGGGTCCCCATGGCGGCGGGCGATCGCATCTGCTTCGACTACGGCGGCGGCGGAGGCTGGGGTGACCCGCTCGATCGTCCGGCCAGCGCCGTGCTCGATGATGTGCTGGACGAGTACGTCAGCGTCGAGGGTGCCGAGCGCGACTACGGCGTGGTGCTCACCGGATCACTAGAAGCGTTGACCCTCGTCATCGACGAGCCGGCCACCGAGCGCTGCCGAGCCGCCATGCTGGCCGCCCGCGCCGCCTGAGAACTCGGGGCGGCGCGACACCATGACCGCCGGCATTGTGGCGTGGGGCACCTACCTGCCGTATTGGCGATTGCCGCGGGCGGCCATCGCGCAAGTGCTGGGTGCCGGCCCGCGCCAGGGCACGCGGACCGTGGCCTCCTACGACGAGGACACCACGACGCTGGGGGTCGAGGCCGGGCGACGGGCCCTGGCCGGGGCCGCCGCGTCGCCGGCTCCGCAGGATCTGCTCTTCTCCACCTCGGCGCCCGGCTACCTGGACAAGACCAACGCCACCACCGTGCACGCCGCCCTCGGCGTGGCGCGCAGTGGCGCGGCCTACGACTTCTGCGGCTCGTCCCGGTCGGCGCTCGGTGCCCTCACGCTCGCCCTCCGGGGCGCCCCCGACCGCGCCACGCTGGCCGTAGCCTCGGACCTGCGCAGCGGGCTGGCCGGCGGCGCCGAAGAGCGTGATTCCGGCGATGGCGCGGCGGCGTTTCTCTGCGCCGCCCAGGGCGCCGTGGCCGAGTTGGTCGGCCGGGGCGCCTCGAGCGACGAGTTCCTCGACCGTTGGCGCGTGCCCGGGGAGTCGGACTCCCACGTGTGGGAGGAGCGCTTCGGCGAGGAGATGTACGTCCCCCTGGCCCGCGAGGCCTTTGCCGACGCACTGAAGGACGCCGGCATCACCGAGAGCGACATCGACCACGCCGTGGTGGTCGGCCTGCACGTGCGGGCCGTCAAAGCGGTGCGGGCCGCCTTGGGTACCCCCGAGGGCGTCATGGCCCCCGATCTCATCGGCCGGGCCGGCAATCTCGGCGCGGCCCACGCCGGCGTGGCGCTGGCCGATGTGCTCGAACGGGCCGAGCCGGGACAGGTGATCGTCGTCCTCTCCCTGGCCGATGGCGCCGACGCCCTGGTGCTGCGTACCACCGATGCCCTCCCGGCCGCGCAGGTCGCGGCCCGCCACGCCGGTGTCCCCACCGTGGCCGAGCAATTGACCGCCGGGCGAACCGACCTCTCCTACGCCTCGTTCCTGTCGTGGCGGGGGCAGCTCCACCGCGAGCCGCCACGCCGGCCCGATCCCGAACGTCCCGGTGCGCCGATCGTCCACCGCTCCGAGGCCTGGAAGTACGCCTTCGCGGCCAGCCGTTGCCTGGACTGCGGCTTCCGCCATCTCCCGCCGACCCGCGTCTGCCTCGAGTGCCGCTCCATCGACCGTATGACGACCGAACGCCTGGCCGACATCAAGGGCACCATCGCCACCTTCACCATCGACCATCTGGCCTTCAGCCTGTCCCCGCCGGTGGTGGGCGTCATCGTCGACTTTGACGGCGGCGGTCGCTACCGCTGCGAGCTGACCGACGTCAACGTCGATGAGCTGACGATCGGAGGCCGGGTCGAGATGACGTTCCGCCGCATCTACACGGCTGAAGGCGTGCACAATTACTTCTGGAAGGCCCGCCCCCTTCAAGGTGTACCCCCGGCCCAGGCAAACGCAGAGGAGTAGGCATGGCGAGCAAAGGCATCCGCGACCAGGTGGCGATCATCGGCATGGGCTGCACCAAATTCGGCGAGCGGTGGGACACCGGCGTCGACGACCTCCTGACCGACGCCGCCACCGATGCGGCCGTCTCTGCAGGCCTGCCCATCCACGACATCGACGCCTTCTGGCTGGGGACGATGACCTCGGGCGTGTCGGGCGTCACGCTGTCGCGGCCGCTCAAGATCGACTACAAGCCGGTCACCCGGGTGGAGAATTTCTGCGCCACCGGGTCCGAGGCCTTTCGCAACGCCTGCTATGCGGTGGCCTCGGGGGCCTACGACACGGCCATGGCGATCGGCGTCGAGAAGCTCAAGGACACCGGGTACTCGGGACTGACCGGGATCCGACCCGTGGGCGATGGGACCGACCCGGGGCTGTCCTCGCCGGCCGCCTTCTCCTTCCTGGCCCCGTCCTACGGCCACAAGTACGGCGTCGACGCCGCCCAGATGAAGGAAGTGATGAGCCGGATCGCCTTCAAGAACCACCAGAACGGCGCTCGCAACCCGCGGGCCCAGTTCCAGAAGGAAGTCTCCATGGAGACCATCGCCAAGGCCCCCCTGGTGGCCGGTGAGCTCGGTGTCTTCGATTGCAGCGGGGTGAGCGACGGGTCGGCCGCCGCCATCATCTGCCGGGTCGAGGACGCCCACACGTACTGCGACAACCCGCTGTACGTCAAGGCCCTCAGCTTTGTTGCCGGCCCCGCCGCCGGTCCGATCGATCCGGGGTACGACTACACCACGTTCGCCGAGGTGGTGCGCTCGGCCGCGGACGCCTACGCGCAGGCCGGGATCACCGATCCACGCCGGCAACTGGCCATGGCCGAGGTCCATGACTGCTTCACGCCGACCGAGTTGGTGCTAATGGAGGACCTGGGGTTCGCCGAACGGGGAACGGCCTGGAAGGAGGTCCTGGCCGGGACCTTCGATCTCGACGGCGAACTCCCCGTCAACCCCGATGGGGGCCTCAAGAGCTTCGGTCACCCGATCGGCGCCTCGGGACTGCGCATGCTCTTCGAGTGCTGGCTGCAACTGCGCGGCCAGGCTCCGGCCGACCGGCAGATCACCAGCGT
>DASZJQ010000045.1:0-26229 GCA_035947875.1 Acidimicrobiales bacterium | reverse complement strand
AGCCCGGGGTACTCAGGCCCGATCGAGCGAGGCTGAGATCTTGCGGCGGTGGAGATCCCTCACCGCCGCCTCGGCCTCGTCCTTGGGTCGAATGGCCGCCACCGCCTTGCCGGTCCGGTGGATCTTCCAGGCCAGCTGATCCGCCCGCTCCACCGAGTGGTGGAAGATCTCCACGAAGGCCTGGATCACCGTTTGGAACGTCGTGACGTCGTCGTTCCACACGATGACGGCCCACAGATCCTCGGTCACGAAGAAGGTATCGACGTCGACGTCGTCGATGACCGACGGGTCGATGGTGGAGGGAAGTTCGAGAACCAGGGTCATAGGAGATGGCAGCCGCGAAATTGGCCCCCGTCATCGTAGTCCTCCGCCCGGTAGCGTGCGGTCGTGCGAGCCACCATCCTGCAGGGTCCGAGGGATGTCCGGGTGGAGCAGGTGCCCGACCCCGAGCTGCCCGGTCCGAGCGGCATCATCGTCACCGTCGAGCGCACCGCGATCTGTGGCTCAGACCTGCATCTCTTCCACGACGCGCCCACGGGGAGCGGGATTCATCTCGGACACGAAGCGATCGGCACGGTGGACGAAGCAGGTCCAGCGGTGCGCACGCACTCGGTGGGTGACCGTGTGCTGGTGTCGGGCGTGATCGGGTGCGGAGTCTGCGGGCCCTGCCTGGCCGGATTGCCCAACGTGTGCCTGGCCGGCAAGGCAGCGGCGTTCGGAACCGTCCCCGATCTTCCCGGTGGGCAGGCCGAGGCGATGGCCGTTCCATTCGCCGACACCTTTGCCTTGCGCATTCCCGAAGGCGTGGGCGACGAAGAAGCGGTCCTCCTGACCGACATCCTGCCCACCGGCTATCTGGGCGCGGCGCGAGCCGACATCCGACCCGGGTCCACCGTGGTGGTGGTCGGGCTCGGTCCGGTCGGCATCATGGCCCTCCAGTGCGCACGACTGTTCGGCCCGGCCCGCATCCTGGCCATCGACATGGTTCCCGAGCGCCTGGCCCGGGCCGAGCGGATGGGGGCCGAACCCATCGACGCCCGGGTGGCGCCCGGATCACAACAGGTGCTGGCGGCCACCGGCGGACGGGGCGCGGAATCGGTCATCGAGGCCATCGGCGCCGATGCCACGGTGGTCGATGCCATCTCCTGCGCAGCCACCGGTGGCACCGTCTCGGTGGTCGGCGTCAACCTGACCATGGATCTCGCCTTCCCCATGGGGCTGGTGTTCCTCAAAAGCCTGACCCTACGGACGATCTTCGCACCCGTGCCCAGCACGTGGTCGGCATTGGTGCCCCTGGTGCAAGCCGGGAGATTCTCGCTGGCCGAGACGTTCACCCATCACATGGGCCTCAGCCAGGCGGCCGAGGCGTATCAGCTCTTCGACTCCCGACGCGACGGTGTCTTGAAGGTCTTGCTCGACACGAAGAACTGAGTCCCTTCGGGGTGATCGGGGGTCCGGTTGAGCACCGTGGACCGTTCGGCCGCCCCCATCATCGGCTGGGCCAGCAGCCACGGCGCCGGTGGCGGCAGGGTCAACCGGGTGAGGCTGTCGACGATGGACTCATAGTTGATTCGCCACCCTTGGAAGTGGCGCCACGAGTCCTCGAGATCGCGCTCCATCGGAAATTCGACCTCCTCGAGACGCCGGAAACCCTGAGCGAACTCCTCTCGGGTCAATCTGATGCCCGCGGTGGGCAGCGGGTCAACGTCATGTGGGATTTGAAGCGCCCGGGCCATGGAACGGAGGCACCCTGTTCCCATGGACAGGCAGAGACGCCCCTGTCGGGGCGCCTCGTCCGGGTTGACGGCGTGGTAGAGCGCGGCCGAGTCCATCATGGCGACGAGGCTCAAGAGCCAGCTCCGTGAGGACACAGGCGATCGGAACCAGATGAGAGCCGGGTAGTTGGCGTGGCTCTCCGACACGGCGGCGGCCCAGCGTTCCCAGTCCGCGTAGAGGGGTGGGAGTTCGTCGATGTTGCCCAACATGTGGTGACGGGCCAGGATTTCCGGGCCCCACGCCGGGGTACCCGATCGGGTGGCCAGCAGCGTCACTTCAGTCTCTCGCGTGGCAAAGGCGTTGTAGAGCGCGGGTAAATAGGCGATTTCGAGCGCCACCACCAGGAGACCGACCCCTGCCGCCGTGATCTCGATCGTCTTGGCCCCGGGGTGCGATGCCGTGGCGATGCCGAGGGTGAAAACCGACGAACCGGCAATGGCCAAGGCCGAGCCGAAGTCGAGGCCACTGGCCCACCAGACCAAGAGACCGAAGCCCAGCACGAGGAGGAGCAGCCATGACATGAAGAGGAGGACCATGGCAGCCGGCCCTGTGAACGACATGAGCCGATCACGCAGCTCATAGGTGGGAAGCCGAGGCACCAGGCGCCGCGCCGAACCATTGAGGACGCGACCGATGGCGCGCATGAGCCGAGACGACGTCGCCCGAGGCACCACCAGCGCGGTGAAGACACTCAATGCGGTGCCGACAATGACGAGGATGCCCAGGACGAGCGCGGCGAGACGAAGGGCGGTCTCCACGCCGTCATCCTGCCATGCGGCTCCGCGTGGACACCGTGGAGGAGTTCGACCCCCAGCGTGGCCGAATGGGCGAGGATCGATGGGGCCGTTCCTGTCCCGGGTCGACCGGTACCGTGGAACGCATGGAGGTACCCGAACTCGTGGTGGCTGACGCGGCGGCGTGGCAGCACTGGTTGCGCCGACACCACGGGCAATCGCCTGGAGTCTGGCTCGTCCTGGCCAAGAAGGGCACGGTGGATCCGACGGCGCTCTCGTACGACCAGGCACTCGACGAGGCGATCTGTTTTGGATGGATCGACGGTCAGATCGGACGTCGGGACTCGACGACGTTCCGGCGGCGGTTCACCCCGCGGAAAGCTCGGAGTCCCTGGTCCCAGAGGAACACCGTCATCGCAGAGAGGTTGACCGCCGCCGGTCGGATGCAACCAGCCGGAGAGGCCGAGATGGCCAGGGCCAAGGGCGACGGCCGCTGGGACGCCGCCTACGCCAGCCAATCAAGCATCGATGTCCCCGACGATCTGGCGATCGCCCTGGCCGCCCAACCACGCGCACTGGCGATGTTCGAGATCCTCACCAGCCAAAATCGGTACGCCGTGCTCTACCGAATCGGGAACGCCAAGAAAGCGGAGACTCGAGCGAGACGAATCGAGCAGTTCGTGGCCATGCTGGCTCGGGGGGAAACGGTGTATCCCCAGGCTCGTTCCCTCGCCGACTGAGGCCCGAGAGCCGGAGTCGGGCCTCAGTGGCAACGGGCCTGAACGGCGATCGTTAGACCCGGACCTCACTCTGGCGGACGATGCGTGCCAGCTCCTCGTTCACGCGAGCATCGTGCTCCATGGCGTCACGACGAGCCGAGGACGGCCGCCACCGGCCCTTGGTCAGCCAGATCAGCGGGATGAAGACGACCATGCCGGCCAGGTCGACGTAGAACCAGTGCTGCCACTGGTGCGGCGCTTGCTTCTGAGCCGCGCTCAAATCCAACAAGGCCGCTTGATTGGCCTGGATGAAGGTCAGCTGGGCCTGGTAGGGCTGGACGAGTGTCTTCAGCTGGACCTCAAATTTGGCCAGCTCGGCCAGGCCCTTGGCTCCGAAGGCCTTGGTGGCCGCGGCGATATTGGCGGGCGATGGATCCGCTCCCACCCGAGCGGCCGCCGCTGGGTCCTTGGCCAGCAAGGTCAGGAGCGGCTGGTGCTCGGTGGCGAAGGCGATCGTCTTCGGGTGCGTGCCCACGAAGGCCTGAATGGTCTGACCAGCTATGACCTTCTGCGCCACCGGGAGGTTGTCGACGATCGGGTTGACACTGGTGATGACCAGCGGCAAGAAGATGAAAGAGAGGCCGACGGTGAGTCGGAGGATCCAGCCCCACAGAGCCAGACCGGTACCCACCAGCGCCGGGTTCTTGTCTTCGACACTCTCGGTGTAGCCGGCCATCCACGGGGCGAACACCAACGACAGGCCCAGGGCCAGCAGCATGGCTTCGATGGCCAGGGTGTAGTAGCCGGTGTGGGCGTGTGTGGCGTTGCCCAAGAATATGAACAGCATCACCATGGAGACCACCGCACCGACGAGCATGAACGGTTTCCGTACCTTGAGCGCGTCGGAGAGGACGCCCACCACGACCAGCGACACCATGTCGGCGCCCCAGAACCAGGTGTTCAATCCGTTGGCCTGGGTCACCGTGAAGCCCGACCCGTCGGGATTCTGGAAGATGACGGGGTAGTAGATGGTGAACAGGCTGGCTGCGGCGTAGTACACCAGCAGGAACAGGGCGATGCCGATCGACATACCGACCAGGTCCCATTTGAGGATCTGCTTCCACGGCTTCTCGGTCGCCTCCACCAGTTGGCGATCGCTCAGGCCGCGCGCCCGCGCTTCGACGAGGGCCTGGTCCCGGGCCGACACCATCAGTTGGTCTCGGAGCTGAGCGGAGAGATCCTTCAAGAAAACCAGCGAAATAGCGAAGACGATGAGGGCGGCGACGCCGGAAATGACGAACTGACTCTTCCAGTGGGTTTGCCCGAAGTGGTCCAGCGTGTGCAATGCCACCAGCGAGGTGATGAGGCTCCCCGCCACCGGGCCGATGGTCCAAAAACCCATGGCCGATGCTCGACCGAGCTGGGGGCTGAAGTCCCGAACCAGGGCCGGGGTGGCCACCAGGATCGCTCCCTCGACAATGCCGATCAGGCACGTGACGGCGGCATACGACCACTCGCCGGTGCACAACGGAATACCGATGGCGGTGAGCAGCCCGACGATCAGCAGTCCGTAAATCACCACATTGGTGCGGCCCAGCCGATCGGTCCGGCCGGCCGGCAACGAGGCGAACGCGCCCAGCAAGTTCGAGACGACGATGATCCCGATGTAGAAGGCAAAACTCATGTGGAAGCCGGCCAGGATGTTCGGCGTCACTCCGGTCTGCGTGTAGTAGACGTAGTACAGGACGACCGTGGCCAACACGGCCAGCGTGAGGTAACCCCAGCGCCGGCTGCCGTGTGGGTACTCGTCGATGGTGTGGTCGAAGAGAAATTTGCCGAGCGGACTCCGTACCGATGGTTGACCCGCCGCAGCCGTAGAAGGTGCTCCTGGACTCATGTCGTCACCCCGGTTTCCGTACCCCACGAATGGGAAACTCAGTTCTCCGCATCGAACCTAGCGCGCCCTGCACCGTCGAGCGCGGCCAAACGCTCGGCCGGAGGTCCCGTCGAGACCAGTTCGGGGGGCACCGGCCAAGGGCGCGATCGGAACAGTTCGGCCAGCCCCTTGGCCTGGGTGTCCAAACGAAGGTTTGAGGCCACACCCCAGCCCAAGATGCCGTGCACGACGAAGTTGACGGCACGGAGGTTGGGAAGCGGATATCGACTGACCTCGAAGGCGTCCGCCTCGGGCAGGGCCTCTCGGAACTGGGCGACCTCGAAGGTGTCGAGCAGCCATTGAGCCACGAGGTCGCTGTCGGCCCACAGCCCGACGTTGGCGTCCCCACCTTTGTCGCCCGATCGGCCCCCCACGAGGACCCAGAGCGGCACGGTGACCGGTGCCGCGTCGAGGGAAGCGGAAGGGGAGCGAGGGGGGGGAGCGGTGCGAGGGGTGCGAGTGGACGTTGGCTCGGCCCGGAGGGTCGGTTCGCCGTGGTGGAGCCGCGGCGAATTGCGGATGGCCGCGCCATCGCAGGCGACGTGCGGCGTGACCTCGTCGGCCGCCACGGTGGTCGGCCAGTACCGAGCGACCGCTTGGGCCGGCGTGGGGGCGGACGTGAAGAAGGTTCCGGGGTAGCTGGCCAGGCTCGTCTCGACCACTGCGCCAGAGAAGGCCCGACCGACCGAGGCCTCGTCGTCACCACGCACGGCCAGGCGGAGGAACGCCATGCCCTCACCGCTGAGATCACCCGAGAGATCCTCGGACGTCTCCGAGAACGACGCGCGGCCGGCCGGGATGCCGGCCCATACGGTGTCGGCAGCCAAGCGAGCCTTCTGCTCGACCAGTGCTCCGGTGATGGCCAGCGTCATGGAGTTGCGCCACCCACCTTCGAGGTTGGCCGTCACCTTGAGGGTCGGCGGCGGCGGCTCGCCCACCACCTCGGCGATGCGGACGCGATCCGGGCCTTCCTGCTCCAACGCGATGGTGTCGAAGCGGGCGACCGCGTCGGGACTCAGATAGCGCGGCCCCGCGATCTCGTACAGCAGTTGAGCCGTGACGGTACCAACGGTGACGGCTCCCCCGGTGCCGGGGTGCTTGGTGATGACCGACGATCCGTCGGCGTGAAGCTCTGCGATGGGGAACCCGATATGGGTGGGATCCGGAATTTCGTCGAAGAAGGCGTAGTTCCCACCGCAGCACTGCGCGCCGCACTCGATGACGTGCCCAGCCACCACGGCGCCCGCGATGCGGTCGAGGTCGCGGTCACGCCAACCGAAGGCGTGCAGCGCGGGACCCACGATCACCGAGGCGTCGGTGACGCGGCCGGTCACCACCACCTGCGCCCCCGCCCCCAGCGCGTCGGCAATCGGTCGCGCCCCCAGGTACGCGTTCGCCGTCACCAGCTGAGCGTCCGGCGGCAGCGGCTCATCCGTATCGAGGTTGACGAAGGGCCATCCGCCGGCCTGCAACGTCGGGACACGATCGGTGATGTCGTCGCCCGAGATCGACGCCACCCGAACGTCCAGCCCTTGACGGCGAGCCAATTCGGACACGGCGGCGGCCAGCCCTTCAGGGTTGAGGCCGCCGGCGTTGGAGACAATGGTGATACCGCGCTCCAGGCAGGTGGGGAGCACATCTTCGAGTTGCCGGAGGAAGGTGCGGGCGTAGCCCCCACTGCGCTCACGCGTCTTGTGCAGGATGTACATGGTCAATTCGGCCAACCAGTCGCCCGTCAGGACGTCGATCGGACCGCCGGACACCATCTCCTCGGCGGCGGAGAGGCGATCGCCGAAGAACCCGCTGCAGTTGGCCACCCGCAGGACCGACGGGGTGGGGGTCACTCCGGCGTCACCACCACCAGCAGATCGCCCACGTCGACCTGTTGCCCGACGGTGCAGAAGACCCCACCCACCGTGCCCGCTCCCGCCGCTCGGAGGGTGTGCTCCATCTTCATGGCCTCGAGCACCACGAGGGCGTCTCCTTCGACGACGGCGTCGCCCTCGGTCACCAGGATCTTGGCGATGGCGCCCGGAAGCGGTGCCCGACACTCCCCGGCCAGGCCACCCTGATCGTCCGGATCGTCCTCACCGCGGCGGGCAAAGCTCGACTGGCCCTCGGGCCCGCTCACCTCGGCCGCGTGAGGCGACACACGCACGGCATAACGCCGGCGCACTCCCTCCGACGTGAGGTCCACGCGTTCGTCCGACACACGGGCGCAGCCAATTTCCAGCCATTCACCCTGCCGCCGGAGGCTGACCGGCCCATCGAGCGACGGCGCACGGACCTCGAGGGTCCCCACCGAATCCGTGAACTCGTCGATGTGGAGCGCGGCACCGACATTGCGCCAGCCGGCCGCCGGCACCGGGACGAGACTCTGCGCGGACCGGGCCTGCAGCAAAGCCAAGGCGGCCGCCGCGGCGTGCCGGTACCGAGTCTCATCGCTGAGCCGAGCGACCCTGAGGTCGGGTCGAGCGTCGAGATAGTCGATGCCGATGTCGCCCTTGACGAAGGCGTCGTCGGCCAGCACGGCCGCCAGTAGCGACCGATTGGTCTCCAGCCCGTCGACCTCCAGACTGCGGACGGCTCGAGCCAGCCGGGCCCTGGCCGACGCTCGGTCGTCGGACCAGGCCATCACCTTGGCGACCAAGGAATCGTACGCCGGGCTGACTCTGCTGCCGGATTCGATCGCCGCGTCGACCCGGATGCCGGGACCATGGGGCCACCGCACATGGCCCGCTTCGCCCGGTGTGGGTCGATAGTCCTCGCTGGGTCGCTCGGCGCAGAGGCGTACCTCGATGGCGTGACCCGACGACGTCACCTCCGCCTGGGAGATGGGCAGCGGACGACCGGCCGCGACCGAGAACTGCAGGCCGACGAGATCGAGCCCGGTCACCAGTTCGGTGACGCCGTGCTCGACCTGCAGGCGGGTATTCATCTCCAAAAAGAAGAACTCCTTGCCATCGACCAGAAACTCCACCGTGCCGACGCCGTGGTACCCGACCGCCGCGGCGGCCAACGTGGCCGCCCGCCACATGCCGGCCCGGGTGGCCGTGTCGACCAGGATCGCCGGCGCCTCCTCAATGACCTTTTGATGACGGCGCTGCACCGAACATTCCCGGTCGTAGAGATGCAGGATGGTTCCATCCTCGTCTCCGACGACCTGCACCTCAACGTGACGAGGCGACCGGAGGTACCGCTCGAGAAAGACCTCATCGGAGCCGAAGGCCGCTGCAGCCTCTCTCCGGGCCGCGGCGACTGCGCCCCCGAGGTCTCCTGGCGCCTCGACCAGACGCATGCCGCGGCCACCACCGCCGGCCGCGGCCTTGACCAGAACGGGGAAGCCAACCGAGGTGGCCCCGGTCAGGACGTCGTCGTCGGGCATTCCCTGACGGAGCACCACACTCGGGAGCACGGGGACCCCGGCCGCGGCCACCGTCTCCTTTGCCCGCGTCTTGTGGCCCATGACCCGCATGGCCGCGGGAGTGGGGCCCACCCACACGAGCCCGGCCTCGCCACAGGCGTCGGCCAGGGCCGGATTCTCCGAGAGGAACCCGTACCCTGGATGCAACGCATCCGCCCCGGCCAACTGAGCCGCCGCGATGAGAGCGTCGGTGTTGAGATAGGTCTCGGCCAGGGTGCTCCCGTGGAGTGGTACCGCGGCGTCGGCCTCTCCGACGTGCGGGGAGTCGGCGTCATCGGCCGCATAGACCGCCACGGCCTCGAGGCCGGCATCGTGCGCGCCCCGGATGACCCGACGGGCGATCTCTCCCCGGTTGGCCACCAGGACTCGCAGCAAGGGAAGCCCCGCCATCAGTGACGAACCACCCCGAAGGTGGCTGTGCCCCGCACGGCGGCCGAGTGCACCGCGGTCAGCGCGATGACCAGCACGGTGCGCGTCTCGCGAGGATCGATGATGCCGTCGTCCCACAGCCGGCCGGTGGCGAACCGCGCCGTGGACTCCCGTTCGATCTGAGCCTCGGTCTCGGACCGCAATTCTTCGTCCGCCTGTTCATCAAAGGGGCGTCCGGCCGCTTGCGCCGCATTGCGCCGCACAATTGAGAGCACGCCGGCCAACTGCTTGGGACCCATGACGGCGATGCGGTGGTTGGGCCAGGTGAAGACGAAGCGGGGGTCGTACGCTCGACCGGCCATGGCGTAATTGCCGGCGCCATAGCTGGCACCCACCATGAGGGTGAGGTGGGGCACCGTGGAGTTCGACACGGCGTTGATCAGCTTGGCCCCATCCTTGATGATCCCGCCCTGCTCGTAGCGGGTACCCACCATGAACCCGGTGATGTTCTGCACGAAGAGAATCGGCGTGTCACTTCGATTGCAGAGCTGAATGAATTGGGCCCCCTTCTGGGCCTCCTCGGAGAAGAGGATCCCGTTGTTGGCCACGACGCCCAGGGGATAGCCACCGAGCGACGCCCAGCCGCAGATCAGCTGGGCGCCATAGGACGCCTTGAACTCCTCGAATCGGGACCCGTCCACAATGCGGGCCACAATCTCTCGCACGTCAAACGGAACGCGGACATCGACCGAGGCGATGCCCAGGAGCTCTTCGGCCGGGAACAGCGGCGGGTCGGCCGGGCCGGACGGTCCGGGACCGAGTCGGGACCAGTGCAGGTGCGCCACAATGCCGCGCGCCAGTCGCAAGGCATCGTCCTCGTCCCGGGCCAGGTAGTCGCACAGACCCGAGGTCCGGGCGTGCATGAGCGCACCACCAAGCTCCTCCTCGTCGGCGTCCTCGCCAATGGCCATCTTGACCAGGGGCGGCCCGCCGAGGAAGACCCGGGCCCGCCCGTCCACCATCACCGTGTAGTCACTCATGCCCGGGAGATAGGCCCCTCCCGCCGTGGAAGATCCGAAGACCACGCAGATGGAGGGAATGCCCTTGGCCGAGAGTTGCGTGAGACGGCGGAACTGCTCGCCGCCGGGCACGAACACGTCGGCTTGACGGGGCAGGTCCGCCCCACCGGACTCGACCAGGATCAGCAGGGGAAGCCGGTTGAGCTCGGCCACGTCCATGGCCCGAAGGAGCTTCTTGATCGTGGTGGGGCTCGTCGTCCCGCCCCGTACCGTCGGGTCGTTGGCGATGACCAGGCACTGCGTGTGGGAGATCTCCGCTAAGGCAACCACGACGCCGCCACCAACCGAGTCTCCGGTCTCGAGTCCGGCCAGGGGGCACAACTCGAGGACGGGCGTCCCGGGGTCGACCAACGCTTCGAGGCGCTCGCGCACCATCATCTTGCCGCGCGCGCGGTGGCGCTCGACGTACTGCAGTCCGCCCCCGCCCAGCAGTTCCCGGTGGAGCGTCTCGACCTCACCGACGAGCAGGGTCATGGCTGCGGCGTTGTCCTGATATTCAGCGCCGGTGACCTTCAGTCGGGAGACGAGAGGCGTGCTCACGAGGTGGACCGGTCCCACGACGGGGTGCGCTTGTTCAAAAAGGCGTCCATGCCCTCGGACGCCTCGGCTCCGGCGAACAACTCGGCCGACCGTTCCTGCGCCCGCGCCACACTGCGTGACCACTCCCGCCCGGGCAACTCGGCCAGCAGCTCCTTGGTGGCCGCCACGGCGCCCGGGGCCGACCTGAGAATGGCGTCGACCGCCCGCTCGACCCAGCGGTCGAGCTCGCCGTCACCGTCCACCACGGCACTGAGCAGCCCAGCTTGTCCCGCCGCCGTGGCGCTGAACCGCTCTCCGGTCAGGGTCATATGGGCCAGGAATCGTGGGTCGGCCACCCGCAGGGCGGGAACCAGGATCATGGCGGGTGCCACGCCGACCCGGACCTCGCTGAAAGCGAAGGTGCTCTCCGACGGGGCCACGGCCAGATCGGACACGGCAATCAAGCCGAGGCCACCGGCCCGGGCGTGTCCGTTGACCTTCGCGATGACGGGTTGGCCGGCCGTGCGGATGGTCTCGAAGATCTCGGGGAGACGTGACGGCAGGCTCCGGTCCCGCTCGGACAGATCGGCGCCGGAGCAGAACACGTTGCCGGTGCCCGTCAGCACCATGGCCCTGACCGTCCGGTCCGCCGCGGCGTCCCGGAGTCCGTTCGCCAACTCATCGAGCAGTTGCGCCGAGAGCGCGTTGCGGTTGGCCGGCGAGTCGAGCGTCAGGGTTCGGACGAAATCGCGGTGGGCGACGTGGACCAGCTCAGCTGTCACGAATGCGCAGTGTAGGGGGCCTGCGCAGCCAACGGAGAAGCGGTTACCCGGTGGTAGCGTCCTGCGTGTGATCGAGACGGACGAACATCAGATTTTCCGCAAGACACTGCGGGACCTGTTCGAGCGCGAGATCGAACCCCACATCGACGGGTGGGAGGCGGCACGTTCGTCCCCCCTCCACGAACTCTTCCCCAAGCTGGGCGCCGTCGGCCTGCTCGGCCTCGAGTACGACGAGGCGTACGGGGGTATGGCGGCGGATCACTCTTTCACGGTGATCGCCGGCGAGGAGATGGGTCGGATCAACTGCGGTGGCGTCCCGATGGCCATGGCGGTCCAGATGTCCATGGCCACGCCCGCCCTCGCTCGATACGGATCACATGAGCTCAAGGAGCGCTATCTGGCGCCCTCCATCCGCGGGGACATCGTGGCCTCCATCGCCGTCACCGAGCCCGACGCGGGCAGCGATGTGGCCGGCATTCGCACCCGTGCCGTGCGAGACGGTGACGAGTGGATCATCAACGGGTCGAAGCTCTACATCACCAACGGCACCCAGGCCGACTGGCTGTGCCTGCTGGCTCGCACCTCGGAGGAGGACGGGTATCGCGGCATGTCCCTCATTGTCGTACCGACCTCGATCGATGGCGTCGTCGTCTCCCGCAAGCTCGAGAAGTTGGGCATGTGGTCGAGCGATACGGCGGAACTGTCGTTCACCGACGTCCGAGTGCCGGTGTCGCACACCATTGGGGAGATCGGGCGCGGCTTCCAGCAGCAGATGGTGCAGTTCCAGGCCGAGCGCCTGATCACGGTCTACAAGCAGGTTGGTTCCATCGAGCAGGCGCTGCGACGCACCAAGGAGTACCTCAGCCAGCGCCGGGCCTTCGGGAAGCCGCTCATGGCCAATCAGCACCTGCAATTCGTGCTGGCCGAATTGTCGGCCCGCCACGACATGCTCAAGCACTACTCCCGCGCCTGCGCCGATGCCGTGCGACGCGGCGAAGATGCCACGCGCTTTGCCACCATCGCCAAATTGATGGGCTCACGCCTGCAGCGTGAAGTGGCCGACACCTGCCTGCAATTTCACGGGGGCATCGCCTACATGGCCGAACATTGGTCCTCTCGCTATTACCGCGACACGCGCCTCGACTCCATCGGCGCCGGAGCCGACGAGGTCATGCTGCGCATACTGGCTCGCATGGACGGCTACGCCACCGAGTAACGGATCAGCGGGTCACGTTCCGGGTTAAAGGTCCGGGTCGAAAGTCCGGGTCGAGTCGGTCGAACTCGGGTCCAGATCGGGGTCCATGGAAGCGGCGCCGGTAAGGTCTCCCGCCGTGGTGACCGGCGACAGCGAACCGTTTGCCGCTGGTTCAATCTCACTTCGCCTCTACCCGCACAACGAATTGTCCGCCCCGGGCGTGATCGCCGAGCTCTGCGCCCAGGCGCAGTTGGCCCTCTCGCACGGCTTCGACGGGATCATGACCAGCGAACACCACGGTGGGTTTCCCGGCTACCTTCCGAATCCCCTGCAGATGGTGACCTTCGTCCTGGAGGAGAACGCCGGCGGGTGGGCCGCCGCCTGTCCCCTGCTCCTGCCGCTGCGGCCCATGGCGCTGGTGGCCGAAGAGGTGGCGTGGCTGGCCGCTCGCCATCCGGGGCGGGTGGGCGTGGGCGTCGCCGCCGGCGCACTGCCGCTCGACTTCGAGGTGATGGGAGTCCCCATCGGCTCGGCCGTCGCCACGTTCAAAGCCGAGCTTCCGCGCCTGGTCGACCTGTTGCGCGGTCGCGAGCTGGGCGCGCTGGCCGGGGACCCGGCCCTGGGCCACTGCGCCGAGCACCCCGTGGCCGTCCTCAGCGCCGCGTCCTCCGGGGCCGCCGCCGCGAGGGCGGCGGCCTGCGGGGCGGGCATATTGATGGAGGGCATGTCGGCGGTCGATCGACTGTCCCGGATCTGCGCCAGCTACGACGAAGCGCACGGGCGGCAGTCCAAGGTGCTCATTCGACGGGTCTGGGTGGGCGACCCCCAGCGTGAGCTGGTCGACCGACAGCGCAAGGTCTACGCCACCTATGCCGAGGGGTCCGGCGCATTCGGGACTGATCAGACCATCAGCGGGCATGACCCCGACCAGGTGGCGGGACGACTCCACGAGGTCCTCACCGTGAGCGGCGCCGACGCGCTCAACCTGCGCGTCCATCTGCCCGGGATGGCTCCGGACGAGGTCAGGGAACAGATCCTCCGACTGGGCCAGGACGTGGTCCCACGGCTCAGGACGCTGCTGGGCGGCGTGGCGTGATGGGGGTCCAGCCGCCGCTGTTCAGGTGGTTCCCCCCGTCGACATCGAGCACGATGCCGGTGATCTGGCGGGCATCGTCTGACAACAAGAACGCCGCCGCCGCGGCGATGTCGTCCGCTTCGGTGAGCCGGCCCAGGACCGCGTGGGCACCGGCGGCACGGCCGTCGTCGCCTTCCCACATGGCCCGGGTCGCCGTGGTCTTGGTCAGTCCCGGGCTGACCGCATTGACACGTACTCCCCTGGGTCCGAGATCGGCTGCCATCGTCCGAGTGAGGGTGTTCAGCGCAGCCTTCGCCGCGGCATAGGCGATCATGGCGGAAGTCGTCTTGCGGGGTGAGCCGCTCGAGATGTTGACGATCGACCCGCCGCCGTCCGCCAAGCCCCCGCGCAGGGCGGCCTGAACCAGCGCCAGGGCGGGCCATGTATTGAACGCGAGGGTGTCCATCAGGTCGGCCTGGTCCATCTCTTCGAAGGAACCTTGGAAGCGGGCGCCCCCGATGGTGTTCATCACCAGGTCGATCCGGCCGAAGTGATCGACCGCCGCATCGACCAACCGACCCGAGGTTGCTTCGTCCTCCATCGAACCCGACACCGACGCCACGGCGATTCCCCGATCGCGCAGAAACCGCTCGGTGGCTGCCAACGCGGTCTCGTCTCGGCCGTTGATGACGACCGATGCACCCTCGTGCCCGAGGCGCAGGGCGGACGACCGGCCGATGCTGGGCTCCGCTGACGACCCGGTGACCACCGCCACCTTGCCGGTGAATCTTTTCGTCATCGTGTCGGCCGCCATGCGCCCACCTCCTGGGTCCAGGTCACGGTACCGGGTCGCATCGGGGTGGAAGAGGGGAAGAGGGGAGTCGGTTGTCACCCGGCATGACAGCCACCGTGGTCGCCACCTGATTCGGGGGTCCAGAAGTTCTCTCGGTGGTCGACGAGCCGCTGGGCGACCTCGGCGTTGGCGACGTGCAGGTAGGGGTCCGGGCAGTGCGGGTGAATCCGAACGACTAGAAGGTCTACAGCGGTGAATTCGGTCGGGTGGCGGTCACCTTTTCACTGGTCGAGACCGCCGCCGCGCACCGGCAATCGGCGGCAGGCCACACGCACGGCAAGATCGCTCTCATTCCGTAACGCCATTCCGTAACGGCGTGGCGAAGGTGGACGATCGCCCGGTGACCGGTTGCTCCGTGTGCCCGGTTGTCTGGACGGACCGGTCTGCCAGCGGGCTCGATCCTTGACGGGTCCGACGGTGGGCGGTCACCCTGGCATGGTGACGTCGACACCTGAGAGCCCGCCCACCATGCACACACCGCGCCCGGACGAAGCCGCTCCGGCTGACGAAATGACCATGGACCGGGCCTGGATCACCCATCTCCGTGAGAGCGCCATCCACAAGCTCGAGGGTCTCAGCGACGCCCAGCTGCGTTGGAAACCGGCGCCGACGGCCAACTCGCTGGGCCAGATCGTGGTGCATCTCGGCTACTGCGAGCGCCTGTGGGTGCGCGCCATCTTCGCCGGTGAGGAGATGGACATGGCGTGGCGGACCGCCATGTTCACCCTGCCCGACGGGTGGTCGACCGACGATGCGGTGGCGTTCTACAAGAAGGAGACGGCGGCGGCCGATGCGGTGCTCGATCGGGCCGCCTCCATGGATCAGGCCTCGGCCGGCCCGATGCGCCCGACCACCCTGCGCTGGGTGCTGACGCACCTCATCGAGGAGATCGCCCGGCACGCCGGCCACATGGACATCACCCGTGAACTGCTCGATGGGGCAACGGGCCGCTGACCTCCGGCTCAGGTGTGCCGGAACACCGCCTGACCGCCGCCGGAGGCCACCAGGTGGCGGTCACGCGTCCAGATCCGACCGGTCCACGACATGAGGCCGTCGCCCGCCACGGGCGAGTGTCCGTCGAGCAGGAGCCAGTCGTCGGAGGGTGCGGGGCGTTGAAACGCCGCGTAGAGGTCGAGGCTGGGGGCGATGAACGGGGGCTCGGTGTGGGCGTGCGGTCGGGAACCGGCGGGCCAGCTGACCACATCGAGCACGATGAGCGTGCGGGCGGCGTCGATCCAGGGGTCGGCAAAGGTCGCCTGGGGCCGGCAGCGGATCCACGTGCGCCATTCGGGCGCGGCCGGTTCGGTGGGCGGCCACTGGTCGTAGTAGTCGATCGGACGCTGGTCGAAGTTGTTCCAGAACCTGAAGCGCTCCTCCTCGTCGGGCCACAGCTCTTCTCGCGAGGGGAGTTGGTCCGGGTCGAGCACGTCGGGCGGTCGGGCGTCGTCGTGGACCAGGCCAGCGACCTCGCCGACCGACCACACCATGGCCTCGAGGATGGGGCGGCCCTCCTGGGTCATGTCGACTCGTTGCGAGAGCACGGTTCGCCCGGAGCGAAGCGCCGTGACGGTCAGGTCGACCGGGGCGAAGTTCGCCACCGAGAGGTAGTGGCAGAAGAAGCTGGCCGGTCGGACAAACGGGCTGGCCGCGCCGGCCGCTCGGAGGGCGATGGCGGCGACATAGCCGCCTTCGGGTCCCCAGATCTCCCAGTCGTCGTGCACCAGAGCGCTGAAACGGCGGGGCCCGGGGCCGTCGGTATCGCCGACCGGGGTGGCCTCGGTCTGTTGTGCCAGATCACCCACCGGCTTGGCGGGCCCGCCACCGGGCCCTGGTCAACTCGGTGACGATCATCGTCTCCCCCCGCTCGGGGTGGGTGGTGGTGAGGTAGGGCACCAGCCCCAGATGCTCCATCACTTTGCCCGACGCCACATTCTCGGGCTCGTAGATGCTGACGATGCGGTCCAACTCCCCCCCGGTGAAACCCCAGTTCAGGGCCGCCGCCCCGGCCTCGGTGGCCAGGCCACGGCCCCGGTAGGGGCCCGACAGTCGCCACCCCACCTCGACCGCCGGCAAGACCTCGGGTAAGAAGTGCGGGACGGCGAGGCCGGCCCACCCGATCATGGCGCCGCTCTGGCGATCGATCAGGGCTTCGATGCCGAAGCCGTCGGTTTCATAGCGCTCGATGGTCCGAACGAGGAACCCGGTCGTCTGCTCCATGCTCATCCCGCCGCGCAGCGGGTACCACCAGAACGACTCCTCGGCGTGGAGGACGGCCAACACGGACAGGTCCTCGTGGACGAAGGGCCGCAGGATCAGGCGATCGGTGGTGAGGACGGGAATGCTCATGGAGGCTCGGGCTCAGTTCAGCGGAAGACCCGGCGCGTCCGCCAATGAAGGGTCGCGACCCGGCCGGGCCGAGGCGGCGTAGAGCTGGTCCGGCCGGAAGGAGCGGACGGCGCGATCACCGGCGCGGCCGCCCACCACCTCGACCCACTCCTCACCCGTCTCGGCGTTGGCCACGTGGGCCACAAACGACCAGGACGCCCCGCGCAGGCGCGTGCCGTCCACCTGCACCGGATCGCCCGGGCGCAACCCGGCCCACCTCGTACTGCGCTTGAGGTCAGCCGGGGGCATACCCCACCAACGGGCACGCCCGCGCTCGGCGCGGCATCCCTTGGACCAGCGGGACGGTCACGTCCGTTCCCACCGGGGTGGGTCGGGTCGAGGGTTCGGCGCACACCGCCGTGGCCAGGGCGACCGAGCAGAGCGCGGCATCACCGGGGTGATCGAGAAGATGATCCATCGGGGCCTCTTTTTACCGCATGGGCCGGCGATGTCAGAACCTCGTCCTATCCTGGGCCGATGGCGTTGACCCTTCCCCGGACCCTGACGCCGTCGAAGGTGGCGACGTTCACCAATTGCCCGTTGGCCTTCCAGTTCTCGGTGATCGAACATCGGCCCGAACCGCCATCGCCCCACGCCGTCAAGGGCACCCTGGTGCACACTGCCCTCGAGCGGCTCTTCTGGAATCACCAGGGTGCCGGGCGCACGGAGGCCGTCGCGGCCGATGAGCTCGAACGGGCCTGGGTGGATCTGCAGTCAGACCCCGAGTTCGTGGAGTTGGCCCTCCCGCAGGACGAGGCGGCCGCCTTCTTGGCCGACGCCCGGGTCCTCGTGGCCAACTACTTCCGGTTGGAGGACCCCACCACGGTGCGGGCGATCGGCGTGGAGCTCGGGGTCGAGATCGAGCAGGACGGCCTGCGGCTCCGCGGCATCATCGACCGGCTCGATATGGCGCCCGATGGTGCTTTGACCGTCGTGGACTACAAGACCGGGGCCGCTCCGTCCGATCGCTATGCGCAGGGCAGGATGGTCGGCGTCCAGACCTACGCCCTCCTCTGCGAGAAGCTCCTGGGGCGGATCCCGGTCGAAGTTCGACTCTTCCATCTGCGCGACCCCATGGTCCTGTCGGCGGCCGCCACGCCCCAGACGCTGCGCGGACAGGAACGACGGACCGCGGCGGTGTGGGGTGCCATCGAGCGGGCGTGCGCCAACGAGGACTTTCGTCCCCGGACCGGGCCCCTGTGCACCTTCTGCCACTTCAAGCCCGTGTGCCCCGCCTTCGGAGCGGCATGAGCCCGAGCTCCTTCGACGAGAGGGTCGATGCGGCCCTTGCGCCCCTGCGCGGTCGGCCCGGCATCGATCGTGCCGCCTCGGTGGTCTCCAACCTGGCCGACTACGGATTCGTCTGGGTGGTGCTGGCCGGCCTCAAGGGTCGCCGTTCGGGACCGACGCGGCGCCGAGCGGTGGTCGCCCTGGGGGCGGCCGGAATCTCCTCGCTGCTGGTCAGCCGAGCGGCCAAGGCGGCGGTGGAACGGCAGCGCCCCGAAGAGCAGCTCGAGGCGTTGGTGCGGACGCCCAGCAGCAGCAGTTTCCCGAGTGGCCACACCCTGGCGGCATTCTGCACCGCCTTCGTCCTGCCCGAGACCAGCACCGGGACGGTGGCCTGTGTGAGTTTTGCCACGGCGGTGGCGGCCAGTCGGGTCCACCTGCGGGCGCACCACGCCACCGACGTCCTCGGTGGGGCCGCCATCGGCTCGGTGCTGGGCCTGGGCTTGCGGCCGGTGGTCAACCTGGTCACGCCCGGAAGGAACCGGGCACGCCGGTCACGGCAGGCTCGCCGGTCCGGCCGGGGAATGGGATCGCAGGAATTCCGGTTGTAGCTGGTATGAAGCCATTCGCCGTCACGTGGGACTATCGCTGTCCCTTCGCCCGCAACGCCCACGAGCACATCTTGGCCGGGTTGGCCGATGGGGCCGACTGGGACGTCTCGTTCCTGCCCTTCTCCCTGACCCAGGCGCACGTGCCCGAAGGCGGCATCCCGGCGTGGGACGACCCCGCCAAGGCGCCCGATCTCATGGCGCTGGCCGCCGGTGTGGTCGTGCGCGACGAGTACCCCGAGCAATTCGCCGGCGTGCACCACGCGCTGTTCGCGGCCCGCCACGACGCCGGGCTCGACCTGCGAGATCGGGATGCGGTGGCCGGAGTGCTGGACGCGGCCGGCGTACCCGCGGACAAGGTGCTGGCCCAGGTCGATTCGGGTGAACCGATTGACGAGATCGAGCGGGCCCACCTCCAGGCCGTGGGCGAGTGGAGCGTCTTCGGTGTGCCGACCTTCGTGGTCGACGGGCGCGCCGTGTTCGTGCGCTTGATGAGCCGGCCCGGCGATGACGGCGCCCTGGCTCGGCGGACCATCGAGGGGATCGTGCAGCTGATGGACGATCAGCCCGACCTCAACGAGTTCAAGTTCACGACGCTGACGCGCTGAACGTCAGCTCGAGCGGACGAGCTCACTGAGAACGGCAAAGGTGCGATCACGTTCCTCCCGATTCCCCGAGATGGAGGCCACGAAGTCGGTGGCGCCGGCAGCGGCTAACCGCTCGATGGCGGCGACGACCGCGTCCTCGTCCCCCAGCAATGCGATGTCCGAGGGGCGTTCCGCACCCTCCTTGTCGAGCATGGCCTTGTAGGAGGGCAGGCCCGGGTAGATGGCAAAGGCCCGGTCGACCGAGGCGGCGGCCGCCTCCGTGTCGCTCGTGACACACACCGGCAGCGACACGCCGATGCGCGGAGCTGGGCGTCCCGCGGCCTCGGCGGCGGCCCGAATGGTCGGGGCGATGTGCGAGTCAATGGTCCGGGTACCGGTCATCCAGGTGACCGTGCCGTCGGCCACGGTGCCGGCCAACTTCAGCATGGCGCTCCCCAAGGCCGCCACCAGGACGGGCGGTGCGCTGACGTCGGGCACATCGAGTGGGGCGAAGGCGTTGGTCGAGACCCGCTCACCGGTCACGTTGACGGTTTCGCCGTTGAGCAGGGGCATCAACGCGGCCAGGTACTCCCTCATGTAGCGGACCGGCTTGTCGAAGCTGATCCCCCACACGCCCTCGACGACGACCTGATGGGAGAGGCCGATGCCCAGAATGAGGCGGTTGGCGGTGGCGGACTGCACGGTGAGGGCTTGCTGGGCCAGCATCATGGGATGGCGCGGGTAGACCGGGACCACACCGGTGCCGAGGCCAATGCCGGGGACTTGCGCCCCGATGGTCGCCAGCAGGGTCAGTGCGTCGTGGCCGAAGATCTGGGCGGCGAAGGCGTGGTCGAATCCGGCGTCGGCCAAGCGTTCGAGTTGGGCCACCGTGCCGGGCACCGATTGGTCGACGTCGATCATGCTTCCGATTCGAAGGGGCTTGGCCATGATCTGCGGTCTCCTCGCCTAGTGTGCCGGAGGTGCCCGGCCCACTGCTCCCGCTGAGGCTAGCGATCTGAAGACCCATCACGTCGGAGTCGTGGGAGGAGGGCAGCTGGCCCGGATGGCCGGCGAGGCCGCCAGCGAGCTCGGACTCTCCATGGTGGTGCTGGCCGAGCACCCCGACGATGCCGCCTGCGACGTGGCCGCCGAGGTGGTGATCGGGTCGCCACTGGTCGAGTCCGACCTGCGTGCGCTGGCGGCGCGCTGCGAGGTGATGACCTTCGACCATGAGCAGGTCGACCTGTCGCTCTTGCGGACGCTGGTCGCCGAAGGCGTCGTCGTACGACCCGGGGTGGCCACCTTGGAGGTGGCGGTGGACAAGGCGCACATGCGCCGGGTGCTCGTGGCGGCGGACATCGCCGGGCCGGCCCACATCGTGGTGGACCTGGAGGAGTCGGGCCCCCAGAAACGGGCCGTGGAGGCAATCGGGGCCTTCGCCACGGACCACGGGTGGCCGGTGGTGCTCAAGGCCGTCCGCGGCGGCTACGACGGCAAGGGCGTGTGGCCGGTCAACGAGCTGGCCGCCGCGGCAGAGGTGGTGGAGCACCTGCGGGGGTCGGTGTTGGTCGAGGAGATGGTGCCGTTGCGGGCCGAGTTGGCCATCATGGTGGCCCGACGCCCGTCGGGGGAGGCGGTGGCCTGGCCGGCGGTCGAGACGGCCCAGGTCGGCGGGGTGTGCCGGGAGGTCCTCGTCCCGGGCCGGCTCCCGCCCGAGCTCATGGCGGAGGCGGTCACCCTGGGGCAGCGGGTGGCCGGGATCGTCGAGGCCGTGGGCGTGCTGGCCGTGGAGCTCTTCTGGTCCACCGATGGCCGGTTGCTGGTCAACGAGATCGCGGCCCGACCCCACAATTCGGGTCATTGGACCATCGAGGGCGCCGTCACGTCGCAGTTCGAGAACCACCTGCGCGCCGTCCTGGACCTGCCGCTGGGAACCACGGCGCTCCAACACGCCCGGGTGGCCAGCGTCAATATTTTCGGCAGCGCGGCCGGGGAGGACCCGGTCGCGCTGCTCCCCGCGGGCCTGGCCGTTCCGGGCGCCCACGTCCACCTCTATGGCAAAGAGGGCCGGCCAGGACGCAAACTGGGACACGTGACGGTCTGCGGAGATGACGCGGGGGAGGTGCGGAGCCTGGCGTGGGCGGCAGCCCTGGCCATGGGGACGCCCCGGCCCGACGGCCTCGACCTTCCCACGGGGTCGGCCTAGTGGCCGCCGCGGCGGGGTCAAAGGCGGGGGCGGAGGGGGCGCCGGTGGTGGCCGTGGTCATGGGAAGTGCGTCCGACCTGACCGTCATGCAGGGGGCGGCGGACGTGCTGGCGGAGTTCGGCCTCCCCCATGAGGTCCGGGTGGTCTCGGCCCATCGCACGCCCGACGACATGCTGGCGTTCGGCCACGGCGCCGCCGGGACGGGGCTCAAGGTGATCATCGCCGGGGCGGGGGGGGCTGCCCACCTGCCGGGGATGCTGGCCGCCGTCACTCCCCTGCCAGTGATCGGCGTGCCGGTGGCGTTGTCACAGCTGGACGGCCTGGACTCGTTGCTCTCGATCGTCCAGATGCCGCGGGGCGTGCCCGTGGCCACGGTGGCCGTCAACGGCGCGCGCAATGCCGGCCTCCTGGCCGTCCGTATCCTGGCGGTGAATGACGTCAAGCTGACCGCCGCCATGGTGGAGTTCCAAGCGGGCCTGGCCGACACGGCCCGGGCCCAGGACGCCGACGTGGCCATGAGCCGACGGGGCGACGAGGGGATCGAAGGGAACCGAGGGGCATGAGTGAACCCACGCTGGCCCAACGGCTCGGGTACCCGGCCGACGCCAGGCTGGTCATCATCAACGCCGATGACCTGGGATCGTGCCACTCGGCCAACGTGGGCGTCTTCGATTGCCTGCACACGGGGACCGTCACCAGCGCCACGCTGATGGTGCCGTGTCCGTGGGCCCGGGAGGCGTCGAGCCGGTATCGAGGCGAGGACGTCGGCGTGCACCTCACCCTGAACGCCGAGTACGAGCTCTACCGTTGGGGTCCCATCACCATCGCGCCGTCACTGCTGGGCGGCGACGGGGGCTTTCCGCGCACCATCGAGGATGTGTGGGACCACGCCGACCTCGACGAGGTGCGGCGCGAGTGCCGAGCCCAGATCGAGCGGGCCATCCTCTGGGGCTTCGACGTGAGCCATCTCGACTCGCACATGGGCACCCTGCAACTCCGCCCTGAATTCTTCGACATCTACCTCGACATGGCCATCGAATTCGGGCTGCCCCTGCGCATGGTCGGTCCCGGTATGGAGCGCTTCCTGGGCTTCCCCGCTCGCGCCGTGGCCGCCGAGGCGGGAGCGGTCTTCACCGACCACATGCGCTTCATTCCCGGAGTCGGCTCGCGCGACTTGTTCAAGCAGGACCTGGCCACGCTGCGACCTGGGGTCACCGAACTCCACCTGCACCCCGCCGTCGACAGCGCCGAGCTGCGGTCGCTGGCCACCGATGACTGGGAGGCCCGGGTCGACGACTATCGGATGATCTGCACGGAGGACTGGGTCGGCCAGGCGCTGGACGCGGCCGGAGCCACCCTCATCGGATTCCGTCCCCTGCGGGAACTGGCTCGATTCGGAGGCTGACCGGTGCCGGAAACGACGCTGCGGGGCGTCACGTTGGTCACGAAGTCACGGCGCAAGGGTGACGGGGCCTTCGATATCTCCATCTCGCCGAAGGGGGTCCAGATCCTTCGACCGGGCGAAGAGGCCCGGATGCTGGAATGGGATCGGGTGTCCACCTGGGAGATGGAGCAGCGCAAAGGCAGTGTCCTGCTCATTCTGCGTGGCGCCGGTTCGGTGACGCCCCTCATGATCCCCGGGTGGAAGGTCCACGACCTCGACCAGCTCCTGTGCGCCATGACGGCCCATCTAGCTCCGCCGGTCGACCTTGCGGTGGGTGCGCCCGAGTCGGAGCGAGAGCCGGAGGTGGAGCCGGGCGGCCTCGAGGGTGAGGCGGAGGGCGATGACTGAGGCGTGCCCTGCGCACCCTGCGTACCCTCCGTACCCTGCACTGTCCTCTGACCTATGCGTGACCTCTGAACTGAGCAGTGACCTCTGAACTGAGCAGTGACCTCTGCGAGCGAGCCTGGTCCCCTTAGGTGGACCGCACCCCCGCGAACAGATCGTCTTCGCTGACGTCGGTCCCGCCGATGTGGCTCCGGGCCAACCGGAACTGATCGACCGGATGGATGTCGCGCATGACCTCGGGGGGCAGGCCGAACCAGAACGGCGAGTTGGGGTCGACCTGGGTGGCATGGGCCTTGAGCGCGTTGCCCCGCACGTCGGCGAAGCCGGTGATGTCGATGGTCGTCGTGTAGGGCTCATCCCGGGTCAGGCGCGCCAGCCACTTCTCGTCGAAGGGTGACTTCAGATCGAGCTCGAGGAACTTGGCGTGGATCTGGCGGAACCGCTCGGCCGGCCAGACGGAGTAGTAGAGCTTGGACGGGGTGAACGGCGGGCCGGCGTCGGGGAAGCGGTCGGGGTCGCCGGCGGCGGCGAAGGCCGGCAGTGAGATCTCGTGGACCCGCAGGTGGTCGGGATGGGGGTATTCGTTCTGCCCGTCGGGGTAGGTGATGATGACCTGGGGCCGCTCCCGCCGGATGATGGCCACCAGGCGCCCGACCGCCTCGTCCAGCGGTGCCTGGGCGAAGCTGTCGGGTCGGGCGTTGGCCTCGGTGTCGGGCATGCCCGAGTCGCGGTAGCCCAGCATGACGGTGTCGTCGTAGCCAATGATGTCGGTGGCCGCCTTGAGCTCGGCCATCCGGACCCGCCCGATGTCGGCCCGGACCTCGGGGGTGTCCATGGCCGGGTTGAGGATGTCCCCCTCCTCGCCTCCCGTGCAGCACACCAGCACCGTGTGGACGCCCTCGGCGTGGTAGCGGGCCACCGTGCTAGCTCCCTTGGAGGATTCATCGTCGGGGTGGGCGTGCACGGAGAGCAGGCAGAGACGGTCAGGCACGGCGCCGACCTTAGCGGCGCCGGGGCGGAGAGCGGCCGTTGCCCCTCGGCCACCGCTGGGCCTTATGCTCGGTATCTATGGCAGGTACGTGGCAGAGGATCAAGGGGATATTCCAGGCGAAGGCCAACAAGGCCTTGGACAAGGCCGAAGACCCCCGCGACATGCTCGATCTGTCCTACGAGCAGCAGCTGCAGCAGCTCCAGAAGATCCGGCGCAGCGTGGCCGACGTGGCCACCGCCCGGAAGCGCATCGAGCTGCAGGCTCAGGGCCTGCAAAAGCAAGCGGACAAACTCCAGGGCCAGGCCAAGGCGGCATTGCAACAAAGCAACGAGGACCTGGCCCGCGAAGCGCTGGCCCGGCGGGCCGCGCTGGGCGAGCAGTTGACCGACCTCAAGGTCCAGCATGACCAGATCATCGAGCAGGAGCAGAAGCTGGTGGACACCTCCCAGCAGCTGCAATCCCGGGTGGAGCAGTTCCGCACCAGAAAGGAAACGCTCAAGGCCAGTTACACCGCCGCCGAAGCCACGACGAAGGTCAACGAGGCCGTCTCGGGAATCTCGGACTCCATGGGTAATTCCGGCGCGGCCATGCAGCGGGCCCAGGACAAGATCGCCGGCATGCAGGCGCGGGCGGGCGCGCTCGATGAGCTCATCGCCTCGGGCGCCATCAACGATCTCAGCGCCCCGGTCGACGACATTCAAAAAGAGCTCGACAAGGTGACATCGACGTCCCAGGTCGACAATGAGTTGGCCGCCCTGAAGGCCGAGCTGGGAGCAGGAGGCGCCGACGCCGCCGCCCTCCCGGCCGCCGACGGCGGCGAAGCAGGAGGAACCACCTAATGGCATTGGCCCACAACATCAAGCCCGACCGTGGCCTGACCAGACGCATGTTGATGACGGGGTTCTTCCTCGTCGTCCTCTACGCGATCCTCATCGGGGTGCTCTTCATTTTCCTCAAAAGCCTGGTCCTGATCCTGGTCATTGCGTTCGGCCTTCTCTTCTGCCAGTACTTCTTCAGCGACAAGATCGCCATGTTCGCCATGCACGCCAAGGAGGTCACGCCGGAGGAGGCACCCGAACTGCACGGTGTGATCGACCGCCTCTGCGCGCTGGCCGACATGCCCAAGCCGCGGGTGGCCATCGCCGACACGGACATACCCAACGCCTTTGCCACCGGTCGCAGTCCCAAGGCGGCGGTGGTGTGCGCCACGTCGGGGCTCTTGCGGCGACTCGACGAAGCCGAAGTCGAAGCGGTGCTGGCCCACGAAATCTCGCATGTGGCTCACCGCGACGTGGCGATCATGACCATCGCCAGCGGTCTGGGCATGATCGCGGGGCTCTTGACCCGGGTCATGTTCTATTCGGAGATCTTCGGCGGCGGTCGCGGGGGCGGTAACAACAACAGCGGGAGTCAACTCGTCTTGATCGAGATGATCGTCATGCTGGTGTCCGTGGTGGTGTACTTCGTGAGCTTCCTGCTCACCATGGCTCTCTCCCGCTATCGCGAGCTGGCGGCTGACCGCTCCGGGGCCATCCTCATCGGGCGGCCATCCCAACTGGCCGCTGCGCTGGTCAAGATCAGCGGCGAGATCGGGCGTATACCGACCAAGGACCTGCGGGCGTCCGAGCCGTTCAACGCCTTCTTCTTCGTGCCGGCGGTCTCCGGGAGCCAGGGCGCCCAGGACCAGGGCGGCGGCGGTTTCAGCTTTGGTGGCCTCTTCCGCACGCACCCCACCCTCGAGCGCCGCCTGGCCCAACTCGACGAGCTGGAACGTCAGCTCGGTCACGCCAACTGATCTCCCCCGTTCACGGTGGGACTGTTCGACACGCTGCTGGGGCGGACCAAGCCCGTCAAAGCCAACCTCGATGCGCTGTTCGCCCTGCCCACGGCGGCGCTCACCCTCCAGAGCGCGGGTGGGCTGGTGTCGTCGGGCCACGCCGGCGTGTGCTGGAAGCCGCCGTCGGGAGCCGAATCG
>DASZJQ010000044.1:0-12890 GCA_035947875.1 Acidimicrobiales bacterium | reverse complement strand
ATCAGGATGGCCCACGGCGTCCCATAGAGCGATATGGAGACGACCGACGAGGCCGATCCGACCATCACCAGACCGAAGAGGCAGAGCAACGAGACGATGATCAAGAGCAGGGTGGCCGTCGGGAGCTGCTGGACGGTGGCGATGAAGCCTGACCGCACCCGTTTCGTCGTCATGATGACCTCCTTGGGTTCGTGAGCTGTTCGATCGTCGTCGCCATGGGTGGGAGACCGCGCCCTGCAGCGACGGGCGCCGGCACCACGCTCCGCCACACGGGGCTCCTCATGTGAACTTCGCCACGCTGAGGTAATCGCCGTAGAAGACGCCCAAGCCGAGCGCCACGAACAGGCCGCCCAACACCCAGAACCGCACGATCACCGTTGTCTCGGGCCACCCGAGCAATTCGAAGTGGTGATGGATGGGCGCCATCCGGAAGATCCGGCGGTGGAAGACCTGGAAACTCACGACCTGACCGATGACGGACAACGTCTCCATGACGAAGAGTCCGCCGATGATCGGCAAGAGGAGGTCGAGGTTCAACAACAGACACAGGGCGGCCAGACCGGCGCCGATGGCCAGAGAGCCGGTGTCCCCCATGATGATTCTGGCCGGCGCGGCATTCCACCAAAGAAAACCGATGCAGCCACCGGCTAAGGCCACGGACACCAGGGCCAGGTCGATCGCCGAGGCGGGCAACACGTGATAGATGCCCACGTGACGAAAGATCCAGTACCCCATGATGGCCAGCACGGCGAAGCAGAACGTGGCCGACCCGGCGGCCAACCCATCCAGTCCGTCGGTCAGGTTCACGGCGTTGGAGGCTCCCACCATGACCAGCGTGGCGAAGATCACCCACCCGATCTGTCCCAAGTTGATGCCGGGGACGTCGTAGCGCGTGAAGGACAGGGCGGTGGACGTATGAGCCCAGTGCAGCGCCAGTTCGGCGAACAGGACGGCGCTTCCGACTTGGAGGAGGGACTTGGCCCGTTTGTTCAGACCCAGGCTGCGCTTGTGGCGAACTTTGATCCAGTCGTCCATCAATCCGATGGCGCCGAACAGCACCACCGCCATGACGGCCAGGTATCCGGTGCGCGAGAAGCGAATCTGCGTGTCGACGTGCCCGAGCGCATACCCGAGCACGACGGCCGTGACGATGGCCAGGCCCCCCATGGTGGGAGTCCCCGCCTTGACGATGTGGCTGGCCGGGCCGTCCTCCCGGATGTGCTGACCGATACCTCGAGTCCGGAGCCAGCGGATGAGGACGGGCGTGGACAGGATGGCCACCCAGAGGGCCACCCCTCCGGATTCAAGCAGGCCGAGCACGGCCTAGTGATCCTCAATGGGCACACCGTCGGAAGGAGTTGGTAACCACGATGACGGATCCGAGGGAAAGTGGACCGACAGCGCGTGGCGTGCTTCCTCGGCGTCGTTGAAAGGAATCCGCTGGCCGGCGATCTCCTGATACGTCTCGTGACCCTTGCCGGCGATCACGACGACGTCGCCGGGCGCGGCCTCGGCCAGGGCCCGCCGAATGGCGACGTGACGGTCTGCCTCGACGATCACCGTCGATGCGGTCCCCGATCCGGCCACCATGCCGGCTTGGACTGCCGCCATGATGGCCATGGGGTCCTCGTCGCGCGGGTTGTCCGAGGTCAGGACGGCCACGTCGCTCAGGCGGGTGGCGGTCTCCCCCATCTTGGGGCGCTTGGCCCTGTCCCGATTCCCGCCACAGCCGAACACCACCAGCACTCGCCCCGGCGTACCGGTGAGCTGGCGCGCCTCGCGGAGCACCACTTCGAGGCCCGCCGGCGTGTGGGCGTAGTCGACCATCACCGTGAAAGGCGGACGCTTGGCGTCAACCGCTCCGTCGCGACGGGGAGCGGTCAGAACCTGCAGCCGGCCCGGGACCGGGGACACCAGGGAGAGTGCGGTGGCCACCTCAGCCACCTCGAGGCCCAGGGCCAGAGCGGCCTCGGCCGCCAGCAGGGTGTTCCCCACATTGACCGCGCCGGTGAGCGGCGTGGTGATGCGATGCCCCCGCCAGGTGAAGCTGGTCTGTCCCGGGAGCAGGGCGATGTCCTGCGCGTCTCTCAGGTGCACCGCCGTCACCGGGATGCGCGACTCCTTCATCAGCCGTTGCCCCCATGGATCATCCGCGTTCACGATGCCGCGCAACGAGTGGTCGGGGGTGAACAGACGGCGCTTGGCCTGGTAGTAGGCCTCCATGCTCCCGTGGTAGTCGAGGTGGTCATGGCTCAGATTGGTGAAGACGGCGACATCGAAATGGACCCCGTCCACCCGCGCCTGCACCAGCGCATGGCTCGACACCTCCATCGCCACGGCATGACGACGTCCGTCGGACCGTTGCCGGTCACGTACTCCGGCCAGCACGCATTGGACTTCGGTCGCTTCCGGCGTGGTGCGCGCGCCCGAGAGGGTCCCCATGACGTTGGTGGGCCGACCGCTGGCTTCGAGCACGTCCCCGAGGAGCTGGGTGACCGTAGTCTTTCCATTCGTGCCGGTGACCCCGACCATGAGCAGGTCGCGCGCCGGGTGCCCGTAGAACGCGGCAGCCAGTTGGGCCATGACCGGACGCGCCGTGCCCGGGGCGATACGGGATTGCACCACGGGCCGGTCGAGCAGCTCGGGGATGAAGTGCTCGCACAAGAGCCCGACCGCGCCCCGATCGACCGCCTCGGAGGCGTGATCGTGGCCGTCCGAGATCAGTCCGGGCACGCAGCAGAACAGGTCTCCGGGCACCACCCGTCGGCTGTCATGGGCAATGCCCCTGATCTCCACCGTTGTGGGGTCCCCGGCTGATTCAATGACCTCGATATCGTCGAAGAGGAGGCTCATCTGCACGGTTCGCATCGTCGCTGCGACGGCGACATCGGCTCGGAAAGTCCGAACCACAGGCCATCGGCTCGCTGATGGTATCGGGTCACGGTTATGTGATGTCCTGAGCCTGGCTCGAGGCCGACTCCGTCGGAGAGGGGGGCGTCGTCGTCGCACCTGGGGTTGTCGGGATGTCGTAGCGATGCAGGGCGTAGCTCATGATCTGGGAAAAGACCGGCGCGGCCACCGTTCCCCCGAAGATAGGGGTCGGGCGGTTGAGGACCACGATGATGGACAGCGTCGGGTTCACCGCGGGGGCAAAGCCCACGAAGGACGCCATGTAGGCGCCGGTGACGTAGGAGTCCTTCCCCTGTGTCGGGATCTGCGCCGTACCGGTCTTGCCCGCCACCGTGTAGCCCGGGACCGAGGCACCGGTCCCGGTCCCGGTGGCCACGACCTGCTCCAGCATGGAGGTCAGCGCGGAGTCCACGGAGGGGGAGAAGGCCTGATGGGTCGGGGAAGGGGGCGTCTTGGTCACCGTGCCGCTGGCGCTGACGTTCGCCTCTACCAGTTTCGGCTGGACGTATACGCCCCCATTGGCCACGGCGTTGTAGGCGTCGAGCATTTGAAGGGCGTTCACGGCGTCGACCTGCCCGATCGGCAACGACACGTAGTCGGTGGGTTCCCATTGTGCTGCCGTCGCCAGCAGACCCGGCGACTCGCCCGGGAATCCCAAGCCGGTGTACTGGCCGAATCCGAGGTTACGCACCTGGTCCAGCAATCGCTGCTCTCCGACATTTTGGGCGATCTCTCCGGTACCGATATTGGAGGACTGGGCCAGAATTTGGGTGGCGGTGAGCGCTTCGGTCGGGTGGGATTCGGCGTCGTGGAAGGTCGACCCATCGAGCTTGATCTGGTCCGGTACGGAGAAGACCGTGTTGGGGCTGATCAGGCCATCGGCCAGGGCAGCGGAGAATGTGACCAGCTTGAAGACCGACCCCGGCTCGAACACCTGGGACACGGCCAGGTTGCTCGGCGCCTCATTCACCGGATCGGCCGGGCCGATCGGGATGACGCCTCCGGTGCTCTGCACCGCGGGGGCGGTGGCGGATACGGCTGCGTTGGGATGCGTCGAGACCAGACTGGCCATCGAAAGGATCTGTCCCGTCTTGACGTCCTCGACGATGGCCGTCCCGCTCAGGGCCTGTGATGTCTCGATGGCGCCGGCCAGCGCCTGCTCGGATTCGTACTGCAGTTGCGAATCGAGGGTCAGCTCAAGTCCCTTTCCGGCCGTGCTGGCTACGCGATCGGTGACGGGCGACTGCGGCAGGGCCACGCCCGACGGTGATTCCAGGAGCGTCAACTTGCCCGACGTACCCGCCAGTTTCTGGTTGTCGCCGTACTCGATCCCGGCCGCGCCAACCCCACTGCCGTTGGTGAAGCCAATCACCGGGGACGCCAAGTTGCCGTTGGGCACGATGCGCTTGGAGTCGCCTACCAAGGTGATCCCCGGAAAGGTGTCGGTTGAGATCTTTCCGGCATTGGCCTGGGAAACTTGCTTGGCCAGCACCACATAGCCGGTGTGGCGTCGGAGCATGTCATTCAGCGTGGCCACCGGAACCCCCAACAAGGGCGACAGCGCCTGGGCGTAGTGCAAGGGATGCGTGACCTGAAAGTCGTCGGCGATGACGTCGTCGGTGGGCTGCGAGAGCGCGAGCGCTGCCCCGGCCCGGTCGTAGATCCCTCCGCGAAGGGCCGGAATGCTGACCGTCGTCGTCGATTCGTGACTGGCGGCTGTTTGATACGCACCCGCGTGCACCACTTGGATGTCGATCAGGCGAGCGACCACGGCCAGGGCGCACACCACCAACAGCAGTCGAACCACCCGGATGCGCCGCTGGAACGTTGCACTCGCCCACGACTTCGAACGCGACCGGACCGGTCGAGTCCGAGGCCGCCGCGGGTGGGGTGATGAGCGCTGCGGTCGGCGCGGCGGTGTCGTGGCCGCCGGACGTGATCGCTGATGTGCCTGGCGCGGTCGAGGAGGGAGCTTGGTGATCCGGGATTGCGCGCTGGCCGGACGGGGTGCGACAGCGCGCGCGCGCTGAGCGGCATGTCGCGTCGTGACGCTCATTGTCCCGAGACCGGAAGCGTGGTGGGAGTGGGCGGTGCGGCGGTGATCGTCGGAGTAGGAATCGGCTTGGTCAGGGAGACATAGGGAAGCTGCGTGACCCCGGCCGGGTGGACCAGGTGAAGTGACCCGAGAGCCACGGAGATCACCCGCGCCGGCGTTTCGAGACTGGCCACTTGCAACTCGGCTTGACGATGCAGTCCCTGGGCCAGGGCGAGGTTCTGCTCGGCGACGGTCAAACGGACCTGCCCGTTGGCCAGCATCGCCTGCCCCAGGACCACGACCAGGAGCGAGAGGACGACCATGGAGGCCGCCACCACGGTGAGCATGCGATTGCGGCGGGCACCGCCACGGCGGCCCGGAACGACCCGAAGGAGCGGCGCCGATCTCCGGGCCGACTCAGGGGCGGTTCGCGAGGAGGGGACTCGACGCGCCGCGGCGGACGAAGGAGGTGCCATCAGGCGGTCCCGGTGCGCTCGACGGCCCGCAGCCGCGCGCTCTCGGCCCGCCGATTCGCGGCCACCTCCGGCGCCGAAGCCTGGTGCGATCCCCGGAAGACCAATCGGTGCTGCGCCCGGGCCCCGCAGACACACGGCAGGCCGGGCGGACAGGTGCACCCGCCCGTGCTGGCCGCCACGAAGATCTGCTTGGTCAGTCGGTCCTCACCCGAGTGATAGCTGATGACCGCGCAGCGACCGCCGACGGCCAATCGCTCCAGGGCGGTCGGGAGTGCGGCCTCGAGCTGCCCCAGCTCGTCGTTCACCTGGATCCGCAGGGCCTGAAAGACGCGTGCGGCCGGGTGGCCCTTGCGGCGAACGGCGGCCGGCACGGCGGCGGCGACCACATCGGCCAGCTGGACCGTCGAGGTGAGCGGTCGGGCGGCCACGATGGCCCGGGCGATCCGCCCGGCCAGACGGCCCTCACCATTCTCTCGGAACAACGTGGCCAGGGTCGCTTCTGGGAGCTCGTTGACCAGTTGCCCGGCGGTCGCGCCCGCCGTCTGATCCATCCGCATGTCGAGGTCGCCGTCGCGGCGGTACGAAAACCCACGCAGGGCCACATCGAGTTGCGGTGAACTCACTCCCAGGTCGAACAGGACGCCCGAGAGAGGCCCGGACCCCGAGGTGACGTCGTTCAATTCTGCGAATGTGGCGTGCACCAGGGTGACCCGGTCGCCGAAGGGGGCCAGCCGCTGGCGGGCGGCCTCGAGGGCGACGGGATCTCGGTCGAGCCCGATAAGCGTCAGGTCATCGCGAGCCGCCAACAGCGCGGCGCTGTGGCCGCCGCCGCCGACGGTGGCGTCGACCAGTACCCCGGTGGGCACCGGTGCGAAGAGAGCCACCACTTCGTGGCTCAGGACGGGAGTGTGGGCGAATGCTTGGGCCATCTGCAGCTCCTCGAGCGGCGTGAAGGGCGACGGAAATAATTCCGACCGTCCTATTGGGAAGAGGGTGGAGTGATCTTCCGCCGCGCTCCTCGAGGAGCTGCGCATGGTCCAGCGGTCCTGAGTCGCCGGTGGTGTCATGGTCATGGTCTGTGCTGAGCCTCCGCTCGGTCGCATTTGGCCGCCGCGTGCCGCGGCTAGTTGGTTCCATCCGTGTCGTCGTCCTCGTCGTCGCCCAGCAGCCACGATTCCTCGGGCTGCACCTTTTCGGTCCACGTGGCGGGATTCCACAACTCGATCCGGTCGATGGCGCCGTGCACCAGGACCTCGGTCTCCAACCTGGCGAAGGCCCGCAGGGGGGCCGGAATGGCCATCCGCCCCTGCCGGTCGATCTCCACCTCGTAGGAGCTCGAAGCCCACAATCGGGCCCGATTGCGGTTCGCCTTTCCCGACTCGGCCCTTGCGGACATCACCGCCATTTGACGGTCGAATTCCGCCGGGGTCCACAAGGCCAGACAGCCACCGATGTGCTGGGCCAGATACCCGCCCCGCTCGAAGTCGGTACGGAACTTGGCAGGCACGATCACCCTTCCCTTGGTGTCGAGCGAATGCTCGTATCTGCCTACAAAGCCTGCCACTGGCTTGATCTCCCACGACGCTCCCCGAACCTGCGTCCTCGAACGCCCTTCTACTCCATTTCGCGCCACATTACGCCACCAGACCTCCCTGGTCAACCACCTAACGCCATTTATCCCCCCACGGTCCCCCCACCGGCGCGCTCAAGTCGCGCGTCGGTGGGTCCGCGCCGAAGTCCAGGCACGAAAAGGAAGGGAGTCAGCAGGAATGAGGATTGAAGGTGAGTCCAGTGCGACGAGGGTTACCGACCGGGCGGCGACGCCACCTACTGGGCGACGAGGGTTACCTCACCCCTCGCCAGGAGGTCCGACACTGCCCCAGTGGGGGAAAGTGGAGAGGAGGTTCCTGGCGAGGGTGGCCATGGCGGCCCCGGCGCCGGCGCCGGCGCCGAGAAGATCCTCAATCCCGACCGCCGATCCGGACAGCTCGACGGACCAGGCCGCCCTGGAATCCACGTCGAGGTCCAGCAGGTTGACCAGTGGTGCGGCTTCCCAATGGGTGTAGGCGCAGGTCTGGAACAGCGCACCCTCCCGGCTGCGCCATTGGGCGAGGCCCATGATCTTGGCCCCACCGCGGAAGACCTCGCCCGGACCGCGGCCGGAGAAACAGACCGTGGCCCCGTAGGGGCCGGGAACCGCCCTCCCCTCGTGCACCACACACTCGCCCACCCCGATGACCCCGAGCGCAGCCCGCCACCACTCGCCCACCCAGGTCGCCGCCGCCGAAACGTCGACCTCCCAGAGAGGGTCGTTCCGGGGGATCCAGGCGTCGACCCAGAGGTGATCGCCGGGGCGCAACAGGACCGCTCCTCCCCCGCCACGGCGCCGCACCACCTCGACCGGCCATGCCTGCAGTGCCGTTGGGCTCAGGGTGTCATCGCTCTGGGTGCTGCCGAGCACCACGGTCGCGTGATCGACCTGACGGGCGACGGCGTGACGTTCGGTGAGTTGGCGGAACTGCTCCACGTCAGCCAGTGAACGCCACGACGCCATGCCGGTCGATCGGCGATCAGGAGGCAGCAGCGAGATACGGCTCCCACAGCGGGTCCATGTCCGAGAGGTGCCGCAAGCGCCACAGGTAACCGTCCGGAGGCGCCGGCTTCACACGCAACGTCCACCCCAGCTCGGAGAGGAGAAGATCCGCCTTGACCAAGTTGTCGCGTTTGCAGGCCGCCACCACGTTGGACCAGTCGTGCGTGCCGCCCCGGCTGCGCGGGATCACATGGTCGATGGTGTCGGCGGGTGCCGAGCAGTACACGCACAACCCGTTGTCGCGGCGCAAGACCGAACGACGAGTCACCGGCGGTGTGCGGGCCCAGCGAGGGATCCGCACCATGTGGGCCAGGCGCACGATCGAGGGGACGTCGATATTGAGGCTGGCCGAATGGAACACCGCGCAGTCATCCCGGAAGGCCACGGGCTCGGCCCGGCCGGCCAGGACCAGCACGACGGCACGACGATCAGAGACGAGGGCCAGCGGCTCGTAGGTCGCATTGAGGAGGAGCACTCGCTCCATAACAACGCAGAGGCTACCCGCGCGGGGGGCGTGCCCTCCGACACCATTGGAGGTACGCCACCACGTCGGGGCCCGTGAGCGCGGCCGGGTCACCGGATCCCCCGAAGGCGGTGACAAGGCGGAAGTGCCAATAGGCCTCTCCCGGAACCGGCAGGAAGGGCGCCCGATGCCACCAGCCGCGCCGGGAGAGCCGGGCCAAAGCGGTCGCCCCGGCCCACCACAAGGATGGACGGAGGACGAGGGCTCCCACCACGACCATGGCATCCCGGCCCCACCGAGGCGGTGACCCCGGGCGGCCAACCTCAAACGTCACGTCGTTCAAATCAAGACCCACGCGTCGTCATCATCTCCGCCATCGTTTTCGCCGTGGCCATCGCCTTCGCCCTCGTGGTGATGCTCACCGAGCTCCAACCCGAGCCAGCCCACCCTGGCCGCCCCGATCAACGGGCCTTCGTCCCCCAGCCCGCCCGGCACCACACGCGTGGCGCGGGCGAACTCGAGCCCGCACCGCGCCTCCACTTCCCGTTGGGCCGCCGCAAAGAACGGCGCGCCAAACCCCAGGGCCACCGAACCGCTCACCACTGCGAACGGGAGGTCGAGCAAGTTGGCCACCGAGGCCACGGCACGCCCCACCAGCGTGCCCGTCCGCTCCACCACCTCCGGCGGGGCCAGCTCGGCCGGTCGTCCCGTGATGGTCGCCAGTGCCGTACCCGACGCTTCGGCCTCCAGACATCCTCGACCGCCGCAGGCACAGAGACGCCCGTCGGGTTCCACCACCACGTGACCCACGTGCCCCGCATTGCCCAGTCGTCCTTGCAACAACCGCCCGTCCAGCACGATGCCGCCGCCGATGCCCGTTGACACCACCATGGCCAGGAAGTCGCGTCGGCCGGAGGCGGCTCCGATCCAACCTTCGCCCAACGCCAGGGCTTTGGCGTCGTTGTCCACGAAGGTGGCCACACCAGTCAGGTCACGGAGCCGGGAGCGCAAGGGAAACGCCCGCCACGCACCGATGTTCAGAGGGGACACCGTTTCGCCACCCGGGCTCATCGGCCCCCCGCAGCCGGCCCCACAGACGACGATCGGGTCGCTCCCACTGGCCCTGTCGCGCACGTTCTGCACCAGATCGGCCAGCCGGCGCCAGAGGGCTTCACCGTCTCCCGCCTGTTCGCCCTCTCCCCCTTCGGTCGGCGTCTGCGCCCGCTCCACCAGGCGGCCCGAAGGATCGACCAATCCGACCGCCAATTTGGTACCGCCGATATCGATGGCCAACGCCAACTGGCTCATCGGGAGGGGGCTTCGGCCAGCGGGAAGACCCCCGCCGGACTCAGGGTTCTCGCCGGTGGAATCGAGTGCGGAACCAATCGCGGGCTTCCGTCATGGCGCCCTCGAACCCACTCGATGCGGCGGCGGCCTTGGACTGCTCACCGTCTCTCACCCTGGTCAAGTCGTGCCACCCGGCCCGGCCCATGCGCCGCAGGTTGCGCTCGAACACCACGGCGGACCCAAACATGATGACCACGCCGACGAAACCGACGATCACCGAGACACTGTAGAAACCGACCAGGATGGCCACCCCGAGGATGAATGTGACCGCCGCCCATTTGCAGTACCGGCCGGCGTGCCGGTACACCGACTCGGTGCGGACACGCTCGGCGAATTCGGGGTCCTGACGAACCAGGGACTCCTCCAACTCGGCCAGAATGCGTTGTTCGTGCTCAGAAAGCGGCACAGGACTTTCCCCCCACGTCGTGGCGTATCACCGCGGCCGGAACTCCTGTGTCCTCCATGCAGCACCTATGTTTGCATGTGGGCAGGCCGAGAACAACGTCCACCCCAATCTGCGGCGCTTCGTGCCTGGACGTCATCACCACTGGGCAGTTTACGGCGAGCCCGCGGCCGCACGCACGCGGGCGGCAATCTTGTAACACCACCGTCGAATTCTGCCCTCAACAGGCCTGATGCCCGCGGGCGCAGCCGAGCCGGGCCACATGGGCGCCACCTCAGCCGCGGCGGGACTTGTACCGCTGGGCCAACATCGCGATCAGGGCACCCAAGAGGCCGGAGATCACGATCACAAGGATCAGCGGGGCCCGTCGCTCGCTGATCCAGAACCTGATCGAGACGGAGCCCAGGTTGGCCAGGGCAAACCAACCGAGGGCGACGGCCGCCAGGCCGATGCCGACGAGCCGGACATTCCCCATGCGCTCCGCCGGCTCATCGGAGCCGGCGGGCGATTTCGACTTGTCGCGCACGCTGCCCATTGTGGCCTCCTGGGCGCCTCCTTGCCCGTCTTTGCCTTGCTCCCTGCCGCCACCGCGCCCTCCAGCTGCTATGAGAGGGGTCCGAAAGGAGGAGCATGCCCACCAACGACGTACTTACCGGCGCACGGACCATGTGGGAACTGGTGGAACGGCGGGCCGATGCATCGCCGGAACAGCCGATGCTCATCGCGGCCGACGGCGAGACCGTCACGTTCGGGGCATTCCGGGACCGGGCCGTCCGGACGGCGGCCGGCCTGCACGACATGGGCGTGCGCACCGAGTCCGTCGTCTCGTGGCAGCTCCCGACCCGGATCGACACCGTCGTGCTCTCGCTGGCCCTCTCGCGCCTCGGGGCCATTCAGAACCCGATCATCCACCTCTACCGCGAACGTGAGGTGGGCTTCGCCCTTCGGCAGACGGCCGCTTCCCTTTTCATCATCCCGACCGAGTGGCGGGGAATCGACTTTTCCGCCCAGACCGAACGGGCGCTCGAGGGCATGAACCAGCGCCCCCGCATCCTCACCGTCGAAGGAGGACTCCCCGAGGGTGACCCGTCGACGCTGCCCCAGCCCCCCGCCGGTCAACGGCCCGAAGACGCGCCCATCCGCTGGATCTACTACACCTCGGGATCGACGGCGGACCCCAAAGGCGTGCAGCACACCGACCAGACCCTGATCGCCGGCGGCTGGGGCCTGGCCCGCGCCCTGCAGATGACGCCCGACGATGTCGGCTCGATTGCCTTTCCCTTCGCCCACATCGCCGGGCCCGACTACCTCGTGACGATGCTCTCCTTCGGGTTCCCGGCCATCTTGGTCGAGGCCTTTTCGACCCCCGACGTCCTACCGCTCTTTCGGCGGTACGGCGCCACCATGGTGGGAGGCAGCACCGCGTTCTACGTCGCCTACCTGGCCGAGCAGCGCAAGGTCCCGGACCAGCCGATCCTGCCCACGCTCCGCCTCATGTCGGGAGGAGGCGCGGCCAAGCCGCCGGAGGTGCACTACGAGGTGCGCGACGAGATCGGCGGGCGGGGCGTCGTCCACGGATACGGCATGACCGAGGTGCCCATGATCTCCAACGGCTCGCCCACCGACTCCGACGAACAACTGGCTCAGACCGATGGCAAACCGGTCGAAGGAGCCGATGTGCGTGTCGTCACCCTGGACGGGCGGGTCGCCGGGCCGGACGAAGAGGGGGAGGTCCGGGTGCGCGGGCCGATGGTCTTCCACGGGTACACCGACCCCGCCCTCACGGCCGAGGCCTTCGACGCCGACGGGTACTTCCGCACGGGCGACCTGGGAAAGCTCAGGGCCGACGGACACCTCGCCCTAACCGGTCGCCTCAAGGATGTGATCGTGCGCAAAGGCGAGAACATCAGCGCCAAGGAGATCGAGGATCTGCTCTACACCCATCCCATGGTGGTCGAGGTGGCGGTCATCGGTCTGCCCGACGCCACCCGCGGCGAGAGAGTCTGCGCCGTCGTCCAACTGGCTGACGGCGCCGACGGACTCGAGCTGGTCGACATTGTCGACTTCTGTCGCCAGGCCGGCTTGATGACGCAGAAGATTCCCGAGCAACTCGAGGTGCGCGACGAATGGCCCCGGGCGGGCACCGGCAAGATCGTCAAGAAGAGCCTGCGCGACGAGTACGCCGAGTGAGCCAACTGCACACCGGGCGGACGCCACCTCCTTCACGCCTGGTGTTTGTGTGCACCGGCAACATCTGCCGCTCCCCCATGGCCGAAGTGGTCACCCGGTCGTTGGCGGACACCACGACGCTCGCCGACGGGTCCACCCTGGGGACCAGACTGGTCGTGACGAGCGCCGGGACCGGCCCGTGGCACGAGGGCGAGCCCATGGACCCGCGTACGGACGCCGCCCTGGTCCGGTCCGGCCTGCCCAGTCACCGCCACGTGGCGCACCAGATCTCGGCGGCGCAGCTTGGCCGCTACGACCTGATCGTGGCACTGGACCGACGTCACCAGCAGACCCTACGCAGCCTGGGCGCCGATCCCCACCGGCTCTTCCTCTTGCGCGCCTTCGATCCGGCCGCCGGTGCGGCGGCCGACGTGCCCGATCCCTACTACGGGGATGATGCGGTCTTCGACGACTGCCTCGCCATGATCGCCGCC
>DASZJQ010000043.1:0-25776 GCA_035947875.1 Acidimicrobiales bacterium | reverse complement strand
TGAGCGGTTCCGCCGCGACGCCTTTTCGCTACGCTCGACCCGTGCCCCAAGACCATCGACGTGTCGCCGACCTGCTCGTGGAATGCCTCGAAAATGAGGATGTCACGTGCGTGTTCGGCATTCCCGGGGAGGAGAACATCTACCTCACGGATGCCTTGTCCCGGTCGTCGATTCGGTACGTGTTGGTCCGCCACGAGCAGGCGGCATCGTTCATGGCCGAAATGTTCGGGCGTCTGACCGGTCGTGCCGGCGTCTGCTCGGCCACCCTGGGTCCGGGCGCGATCAACCTGCTGCTGGGGACGGCCGACGCCAACACCAACAGCACCCCGGTCGTGGCTTTCTCCGCTCAGGTCGGGCTCAACCGTATCTACAAGGAGTCCCACCAGAGCGTGGATCTGGTGTCCATGTTCACTCCGGTGACCAAATGGGCGGACACGGTCCTCACCCCGGGCGCGGTACCCGAGATGGTCCGTAAGGCATTCAAGCTGGCCCAGACGGAACGCCCCGGAGCGGTCTACCTGGCCATCCCCGAGGACATCGAGAGCCAGAACGCGCCGAGCGGGCTGGCGCCCCTCAGCATCAACACCCCTCGACCAGATGAGCCGTCACCTTCGCAGATTGCCCGTGCCGCCGCCGTGCTCAACGGGGCCAGCCGTCCCATCGTCCTGGCCGGGCACGGCGCGGCCCGCAGCGGTGCGGCCGAGGCCTTGCGGCGCTTCTCCGAACTGCTGGGCCTCCCGGTTGCCACGACCTTTCACGGCAAAGGGGTGTTCGCCGACGATCATCCGCACGCCCTCGGCGCGGTGGGATTCATGGGTCACGACTATGTCAACTTCGGTTTTGACGAGGCGGACGTGGTCGTCAGCGTCGGCTACGAGCTTCAGGAGTTCGATCCGGTGCGGATCAACCCGGAAGGCGACAAGCGGATCATCCACGTGAGCCGGATCCCCGCCGAGGTGGATGCCCACTATGACGTCGAGGTCGGGGTCCAAGCCGACATCAGCCGGACCCTTGACGCATTGGCGTCCGCCACGACCCACCGATTCCAGCTGGGAGCCAGCGGCGAGAAGATCCGCCGCCTGCTGGCCGACGAGCTTGCCCTCGGTGCGGCTGATGAGACCTTCCCGCTCAAGCCTCAGCGCGTGGTGGCGGACACGCGAGCCGCCCTGGGCCGGTCGGACATCGTCCTGGCCGACACCGGGGCCGTGAAGATGTGGATGGCTCGGCTGTATCCCACCTACGAGCCCAACACGTGCCTGATATCCAATGGCTTGTCGACCATGGCATTCGCCCTGCCCGGTGCCATTGGAGCCAAGCTGGCGATGCCCGACTGCCGGGTGTTGGCCGCTGTGGGCGATGGGGCGTTCCTGATGAACTCCCAAGAGATTGAGACGGCCGTGCGAGAACGGATCCCGCTCACGGTCCTGATCTGGCAGGACGACGCATACGGGCTGATCAAATGGAAGATGGATCTGGAGCTCGGCCGTGACGTCGCCATCAATTTCACCAACCCCGACTTCGTGGCCTACGCCGAGAGCTTTGGGGCCCGGGGCTATCAGGTGCGCTCGGCCGCAGATCTGTTGCCCATGCTGAGCGATGCGCTGGCGTCCGATGCCGTATCGGTGATCGCCTGCCCGGTGGACTACACCGAGAATCTCCGTCTGACCGACGCCCTCGGGGATCTGTCCGGGCCCTTCTGATCGGCCGATGCGGATCGTCCTCTGCGCCGGCCGGATGGACCCGGCGCGGAAGTAGGAGAGGATGAGCCATGGCACCACGCATCGTCATCATTGGAGGGGGCAGTGTGCAGTGGGTCCCCAAGCTGCTTCGCGACATTGCCAACACCCCTTCGTTGCACGGGTCCGAGGTCGTCATCGAGGACATCGACGGCGCCTCCGTGCCGCGCATGGTGGGACTGGCGGAGCACATCGCCGAGATCCGGGGGATTCCGCTGACGGTCACCGGAACGACCGATCAGCGCGTTGCGCTGGCCGGTGCCGACTTCGTGGTGGTGGCCATCTCCACCGGGGGATTCGCCAGCATGCGCCACGATCTGGCCATACCGGCTCGCTTCGGCGTACGCCAGACCATCGGCGACACGGTCGGCCCCGGGGGGATCGCCCGGGCGCTCCGCAACATTCCTGTCCTGGTCGACATCGCCCGGGACATGGAGGCGCTCTGCCCGGACGCCTGGTTGCTCAATGTGACCAATCCGATGACCACGCTCTGCCGCGCCATCACCGGCCAGTCGTCCATCAAGGCCGTGGGCCTGTGTCACGAGATCACCATCACGCAGCTCTTGCTGAGCCTTCTCCTCGATACCAACTACTTCGATGTCGACATGACGGTGGCCGGGGTCAACCACCTTCCGATCATCACCGAACTGCGCCTGGCCGGTGCGGACGGATTCGCCGACCTCACCGAGCTGCTCGGAGGTGGCGACCTCCTCGATCAACCGCTGGCCATGGAACTTCCCGACGGGGTCCTCCACGGTGCGCCACGCGGCGACAAGTGGACCAAACGGGACATTGTGGACCACAGCCAGATCAAGTTGGACGTCTTCCGGAGGTTCGGCGTCCTGCCCGGAGCGGGTGATCGTCACGTGGCCGAGTTCTTCGCCGGCTACCTCACCGAGGAGTCAGCCTGGGGGGAGCACTGGGGTGTCCAACTGGTGCCGATCGAGGTGCACGAGGGGAGCCAGGTCGACCACCTGGCCGACTTCGCTCGGGACCTGGCGTCGGACCACGTCTCCGAGTGGCCGAGCGGTGAGCTGGTGGCGCCGCTCATCGATTCCCTGATCACGGGAACACCACGCGTGATGCCGTTGAACATTCCCAATGACGGCTCGGTCGCCGACCTGCCCGACGGTGTCGTGGTCGAGATGATGTGCGTGGCCGACCGAGACGGGGTACGCGGCCGGGATCAGGTGTCCTTACCCCCGTTCCTGGCCGAACATCTGAGACGGATCTCGGCTTCGCAGGAGTTCACCGTGCAGGCGGCGTTGTCGGGGCGGCGGTCATTGGTCCTCGATGCCATGCAGACGGATCCCCTGGCCGGCCGCATGGACGCGCGTCGGCTCGACGAGATGGCCGACGAGCTCCTCGGGGCGACGGCGGCTTGGCTGCCCCGGTTCGCTTCGTCGCTGTCGGATCCTGCCTTGAAAGGGTGAACCGGCCGAGCTCGATCGCTGGCCAACACCTTCATCGCGTGCCGGATGAGCGCTACGACATTGAAGGCGCTGCGCTTCGGTCCCAGCTGGGCTTCGGTTGCACCGGGCCGGTCCACCGTCCATGATCGGTTGTGCCCATAACCCACCTCACGTCGAATGCGTCGGCCACCCAGGTGGCGGACGTTGTCGCCGCGGACGGCGCCGTCATCGTCGATCACCTGGCGCCGGTGGCGCTGATGGATCGCATCGGGGAAGAGCTGGCTCCCTGGTTGGCCGCAACCCCGACTGGTCCCGATGCGTTCAGCGGAAGCAAGACCCGACGGACCGGGGCGCTCATCGCCCGCTCGCCCGCCAGTCGCGACCTGGTGCTCCATCCATTGTCCCTCGGGGTGACCGGGTTGGTGTTGGAGCGTGCCAGCAATTTCCAATTGCATCTGACCCAAGCCATCGCCATCGGAGCCGGTGCGTCGGCCCAACCGATCCATCGGGATCAGTGGGCGTTTGATTTCTTTCCCTTTCCCCGGGGGTACGAAGTGCAGTGCAATTCCATCTGGGCCCTCACGGAGTTCTCCACCGAGAACGGTGCCACCCGGGTGGTCGTGGGGAGCCACAAGGCCGACGATGGCGTGGCCTACCGGATCGAAGATACCGACCCGGCCGAGATGGGCCGGGGTTCGGTCCTGTACTACTCCGGCAGCGTGTACCACGGCGGAGGTCCCAACCAGACGGACACCACGCGTATTGGGGTCAACATCACGTACAACGTGGCATGGCTGCGGCAGGAAGAGAACCAGTACCTGTCGGTGCCGCGCGAGATTGCGGCCACACTTCCTGTCGACCTCCTCAGGCTCATGGGCTACGACCGAGGTGCCTACGCGCTCGGCTACATCGACGATCTCCGTGATCCCATCGAGGCGGTGCGGCCCGGCACAGGCAGCGTGGGGTTTGGAAGCGGAGCGCCGGCCGTGGCCTCGCCGGAGTCGAAGGCTCCCGCGGTGGGCCGTGCCGATTGAGATCCGGCCCTTCGCCGCCGATGATGAGGATGCGTTCTTTGCCGCCTTCGAGCTGATCGTCAATGACGGTGAGGGGTTCCCGCACGCCGCGCCCCTGACCCGGGCCGCCTTCGATGACTACTGGTTCGGGCCCCACACGGCGGTGTGGGTGGTACGGGTGGACGGGGCCCTGGCCGGGGGCTACTACGTCAAGCCGAACTTCGTCGGCCGGGCCGCCCATATCGCCAATGCCGGGTACTTTCTCGTGGAAGCACACCGGGGAATCGGGCTGGGACGGCGCATGGTCATCCATTCCCTCGACGAAGCTCGGCGCCTGGGCTTCGACGCGCTGCAGTTCAATCTGGTCTTTGCTTCGAATCCGGCCCGGCAGATGTACCGGGAACTCGGCTTTCAGGAAATCGGCGTGATTCCCGCCGCGGTCGACGGAGAGGACGCCCTCATCTACTGGCGTAGCCTTGCTCCCGGGAATCCATGAGCGACGTCACGATCGAGGACCGCGGGCGCCACGTCGCCGTGACGTGTCTCCATCGCCCGCCCAACAACTACTTTGACTCGGCCCTGCTGAGCGACCTCGTTGCCGCCTATGAGGAGCTGGCCGGTAGCCGATGGTGCCGGGCCATCGTCCTGGCGTCGGAGGGGAAGCACTTCTGTGCGGGTCTCGACTTCGCGTCGAACGGCGCGCAAGACATCGCCGAGCTCTACCGCAACGCGCTTCGGCTTTTCGCCTCACCGCTTCCGGTCGTGGCCGCCGTGCAGGGCGCCGCCATCGGGGGTGGATTGGGCCTGGCCATGTCGGCCGACTTCCGGATGTGCAGCGCCGGGAGTCGTCTCAGCGCCAACTTCTCCAAGCTCGGCTTCCATCATGGTTTCGCCTTGAGCGTCACACTGCCGAGAACGGTCGGGCATCAGAGAGCGGCCGATCTCCTCTTGACCGGGCGCCGGGTCGGTGGCGAGGAAGCCGTGCGGTTGGGCTTGTGCGACGTGCTGGTCGACGACGACGTCATTCTCGAACGGGCCACGGACCATGCCGGGGCGATCGCGGCGTCAGGGCCGCTGGCGGTCCGATCCATTCGCCAGACCCTGCGCCGCGGGCTCCTCGAGGAACTTCGCCTGGCCATGGAGCATGAATGCGCCGAGCAGGAGCGACTGCGGACGACGGCGGACTTTGCCGAAGGCCTGCGGGCCACCGCCGAGCGGCGGGAGCCGAACTTCACGGGCGAATGACGCCGGGCCGATGAAGGGAAATCGGTTCGCAGTCCTCGGTTCGCTACAACGTCGCGCCACCGGCTCGGAGTCGTGTCTCCCGGGAGTGAGCAGTCTGGCTATGCCGTCGGTGGCCCCTGGCCCCGGGGTGGCCGGCCGCCCCCGCCCTGGCCCATCGGTCCCGGGGGATTCGCGCTGATCATGATGGTGGTGGCCGAGACGCTCCCGTCGTTGCCGGCGGTCCCCTTGACGGCGATGAAGTCGCCCACCTTGACGGCGCTCGAGGTCAGAGTGCCCGTGGTGGTGCGAAAGGTGGTGGTCGAGGCAAATGTGACCGTTCGCGACGTCCCGCCCCGGGTTTGGATGGTGATCGTGTCACCCGAGACCGCGGTGACCTTGCCAATCGTCGTGGGCCGTTGCCTCCCCGCGGGCGGCGTCCCATGATGAGCCGGCGAGGAGGGCGCTGCGCTGTTCGCGGTTGCCGCGCCGGCCGCGGCGCCGCCGAGGCCAAGTGTCGCGGCGAGGACGCCTCCTCCGACCAACGCCCGGCGAGAGGTGGCCCATCGCCACCGAGAGCCCAGCGCCGGGCGCGGGAGGACCGAATCCGCTCCGGTTGTGTCCGGTGCGTCGAGGCTTCGTTCCACCATGCCTTCTCCTTTTGGTTGATCACTCGCGGTGTGGCTGCCCATGCCCACTGTGCTCCCGGAAAGTTCGGACCGGCTGTCCCACCGCTGTGGAGGAGGTGGGAGGATGGCGAACCGTTCCTCCGCGTGCAGCGACGGTGGCGCTGAGGGCGCCTGCCGCCCCTGCGTGCTGACGCCCCGGAGGAAGCCAGACCGACGCGGTGGATAAAGTGGACGCGACCACGGGTACCTCTCGCGCCCTGAACGGAAACCCCAAAGGTGGGCCATGACACGAACTGCTCCGGTGAACGACTGGGCGACCGATTTCGACGTCCTCGACCCCGGGTACATCGCCGATCCGTTCCGCATCTGGGATGGCCTTCGCACCCGTTGCCCGATCGCCCACACCGAGCGGCGAGGCAGTAACTGGCTCCCGACTCGGTACGACGACGTCACGGCCATCGCCCATGACATCGAGCATTTCAGCTCGCTCAAAGTCGCGGTCATTCCTGTCGACGACGACGATCCCGAGGACAGCCCGGCGCTGGAGTACGGCCTCCCGCCGATCTCGGCGGACCCGCCGCTGCACACGTGGACGCGCCGGCTGTTGCTGCCCTGGTTTTCCCACCGGCGGGTGGAGAGCTATGTACCCCTCACCCGCCAACTCTGCCGGAGCCTGCTCGACGGTTTTGCCGAGCGTGGTCAGGCCGACGCCGCGTCGGAGTACGCGCAGCAGATTCCCGTCCGGGTGATCGCGCACATTCTGGGTGTGTCCACCGACATGGCGGATTCCTTTACGCAATGGGTGCGCGATGTCCTTGAGTTCGCCGATGATGCCGAGCGCCGCATCGCTGCCACCGAGGGTCTGCTCAACTATTTCGTGGCCCAGCTGGAGGTCCGGCGGCACGCTCCGGGGGATGACCTGCTCAGCGAGCTCCTCCAGACCGAAGTCGACGGGGCGCCCCTCGAGGACAGCCTCATCCTCGGCATCGCCGCTCTGGTCTTGATCGCCGGGGTCGACACGACGTGGAGCGCCATCGGGTCCTCTCTCTGGCACCTATCGACCCACGCCAGCGACCTCGAGGAGCTCGTGGCCGATCCTGGCCTCATGCCGGTGGCCATCGAGGAGCTCCTGCGCGCCTATTCTCCGGTGACCATGGCGAGAGTGGTCACCCACGATGTCGAATTCGGCGGCTGCCCCATGAAGGAAGGCGACAAGGTGCTCATGAACTTCCCGGCCGCCAATCGCGACCCCGATGTCTTTGAACGCCCGGACGTGGTCGATCTGGCCCGGGCCAAGAATCGACACGTCGCCTTCGGTTCTGGTATCCACCGATGCGCCGGTTCTAATCTGGCTCGCATGGAGTTGCAGGTGGCACTGGAGGAGTGGATTCAGCGGATACCTGCCTTCACCCTCGACCAAGGACGAGAGATGACCTGGGCCGGCGGCCAGGTACGAGGCCCTCGCGTGCTTCCGGTGACGTTCTGATGAAGATCCGGGTTGATCCCGAGAAGTGCCAAGGCCACGCCCGCTGTTATGGGTTGGCGCCGGAGCTCTTCGACGTCGATGACTACGGGCAGGCCTCGGTCATCGTCGACACGGTGCCGGCCGAACTCGAGCACAAGGCGCACCTGGCCATCGCCAACTGCCCTGAATACGCCATTGAAGTGGTCAGCGACGAGCATTAGGCCGTCGCCGACCAATGCCCAGCAGCACTCGATTCCCGGACACGCCGGCTTGGTTTGATCGGGCCCTGGCTGTTCCCTTCAGCCAGGAAGAGGTGAAGGTCGATGGCTGTAACATCCGCTCGTTGGCCTGGGGCGAACCGGACCGGCGGGGACTGGTCTTCGTACACGGTGGGGGCGCCCACGCCCACTGGTGGACGCATGTGGCGGCCACCTTCGCCGCCGAATTCCGGGTGGTGGCGATCGATCTGTCGGGCCATGGGGACAGTGGCCACCGCGATGCCTACGCCTTGGACCAATGGACCGACGAGGTCGTGGCGGTGGCCGAGACGACCCAGATCGATGGACTGCCCATCGTCATCGGCCACAGCATGGGCGGATTCGTCACCATTGCCACCGCAGCGCGCCACGGGGATCGGGTCGACGGCGTCATCGTGTGTGACTCGCCGGTGGCAGAGCTCGACCCTGAGATCAGCGCGTACCACCTCCGCGAGGCCTTCGGCCGACCGCGCACGTACCCCGATCTCGACGACGCCGTCGCGCACTTCCGGACGGTGCCCGCCCAGGAGCACTACCTCGACTACGTCATTGACTTCGTGGCCCGCCACTCCCTCAAGGAGGTCACCGGGGGCTGGCAGTGGAAGTTCGATCGCCGGATTTTCGAGCAGTTCGGAGCTGGGATGCGCTCCGTCGCGGCGCCGTACCTCGAAGACGTCTCGTGTCGCTTGGCCCTGCTCCGCTCCGAGTACGGGCTGGTCACACCCGATATTGGTGCGTCCATGTACGAGAGGCTGGGTCGGGTCACACCGGTGATCGAGATCCCTGAGGCCGGGCACCACGCCATGCTCGACCAGCCCCTCATCCTGCTCACCGCGCTGCGGACGCTCCTGGCCGACTGGGACCATTCGGAACCGCACCGGCGGCGTTGACGGCTCAGGCCGGGACGGGGAGCGGGGCCGTCTCCTCATTCTCGGCGCTGGCCTCCTCGGCGTCGGAGTGGCGGGAAGCCCGGATCAGGGCGAAGGCAAGGATGGCGGCCGCGGTCAGCACAATGGCGCTGAAGGTGAAGGCCGTGGTGTACCCGTGCACCGCCCCCGCCGCCTGCGAGGTCAGTGACGAACCGTGGGCGGCCAGATAGGACGCCGTGGCGGTGGCGGCGATCGTGTTGATGAGAGCGGCCCCGAGAGATCCCCCGGTCTGTTGCGTCGCGTTCACCAGGGCACTGGCCACGCCGGCATCCTCCTCCTCAACTCCGAGCAGTGCCGTGCTGCTGAGCACGACGAACGCCAGCCCCATGCCCAGGCTGACGATCACCTCGGCCGGGAAGACGTGACTCAAGTACGACGAGTGCACCGAAATGAAACTGAAGATGGCCAGCCCGACCGCGCCCAGGACGAGGCCACTGGTCAAGACGGCCCGCGGCCCGAAGCGGGGCAGTAGGCGGCTGGCCAGGGTGGCTCCGGCGATGATGCCGACCGAGAACGGGACGAAGGCGAAGCCGCTCTTCATGGCCGAATAGTGCAGCGTGCCCTGAAAGTAGAAGGTCAAGGAAAGGAACGTTCCCAGCAGGGCCACTCCCACCAGGAGCGAGGCCAGGAAGGAACCGCCGCGGTTCCGGTCCAGCACGATGTGGAGGGGGAGGAGCGGATGGGCCGCCCGTCGCTCCAAGAAGACGAAGGAGGTCAGGAAGACGAAGGCCGAAGCGAAGAAGATGACGGTGGTCGATGACCCCCACCCATCCGATCCGGCCTTGGTGAAGGCGTAGACCAGGGCCAAGAGCCCACCGGTCACCGTGATGGCGCCCGGTATGTCGTAGCCGTGACGAACCGGGCTGCGACTCTCGGTCGTGACCCGCCACGCGGCCAGGGCGGCGGCGATGGCGATGGGCACATTGATGAGGAGGGTCCAGCGCCACGAGGCGTACTGGGTGAGCGCTCCGCCCAGGATGAGGCCGATCGCCGCGCCGCCGCCGGCAATGCCGCCGTACACGGCGAAGGCGCGAGCTCGCTCCTTGGGTTCGGTGAAGGCCACGGTCAGCAGTGAGAGGGCGGCGGGCGCCATGATGGCCGCGAAGGCTCCCTGCAGGGCGCGGGCCCCGAAGAGCATGGCTGAGTTCTGGGCCAGACCGCCCAGGGCGGACGACGCGGCGAATCCGATGAGGCTGACAATGAACATGCGCTTGCGGCCCAGGTAGTCGGCGATGCGCCCACCGAGCAGGAGGAGCCCGGCGAACGACAGGGTGTAGGCCGTCAACATCCACTGGCGATTGGCCACCGAGATGTGGAGGGAACGTTGGGCCGAGGGGAGGGCGATGATCACCACGGAGGCGTCCAGGACCACCATCAACTGGGCCACGGCGATGACGGCCAGGGCACGGAACCGCCTGGGGTCGAGGGCTCCGGGCGACTCGATGTCGGCTGGAACGTGCTCAAGGGTGTCGGTCATCGGGTCTCCTCGTACAGATGTGCGGCTGATGCCTCCGTTTCTCCGGCTCCGGGGGTGGCTCTGTCTCCCGGTCTGCCGTATAATCGGAGTGCTGGTTCCAGTTAGACTATACGGAACGATGGTTCCGTTTGTCAACACGGGGGGAGAATTTTCTTGGACGCCGATGCCATGAGCAACACGACCGGATGTGAGGGTATTTCCGAAGGGGGAGCCCGCCCCCTCCGGGCCGACGCGCAGCGGAACCGGTTACGGGTGCTCGAGGCGGCCGAGGCGGTGTTCGCCTCCGAAGGCATCTCGGTGCCGGTCGACGTCATCGCCGAGAAGGCGGGGGTGGGGGTGGGCACGCTCTACCGCCACTTCCCCACCAAGGAAAAGTTGTTCGAGGCCATTCTCATCCAACGGCTCGAGGAGCTGGTCGCTGACGCCCGGGGTCGACTCGGCTCGGACGATCCGGGCGCCGCGTTCTTCGGTTTCCTTCATCACCTGGTTGACGAAGTCGTGTTGAAGCGCGACTTCATTCTGGCCATGTCGGGCGCCGGTGTGGAGTTCGAGGTCGTGGCGGCGGACGCCAAGGAAGATCTGCAGAACGCGGTGGCGGACCTGTTGCGAGCCGCACAAGCTGCCGGTGCCGTGCGCGACGACGTGAGCGGCGCGGTGGTGCTCTCGCTCGTCGGCGGCACGTGCATGGCGGCGGAGGGGCACCACCAAGAGGCCGCTCCGCTCGACTTGCTGCAGATCATCTGCGATGGACTGAGGACCGCCGAGACCTCGTCGTAACGCTCGACCGCGGTCGGGTCGTCGGGCGGTCGGGTCGTCAGGCCGTCGCGGCCACCTGGTCCAGCCAGGCCAGCATCGGGCCGAACTGGCTCCCCAACTGACGGCGCCGGCCCTCGCTCATGGGGGAGCGAAACCAGGCGGCGAAGTCTCGAGCCCGATCGGGCCGCTCCATCAGGACGGCGATCGGCATCGTCTGGACCCGGATCGTGAAGAGGATCGCGCCCGATTCGGAGAGCCGCCGCAGGGTCTGACGTTCGCTGCGAATCCACAATGGCGGTGCCCCGGGTCGCGGTGACCCCTCGGACCACAACAACGGGTCCAGGTCGTGGCAGGGGGCCCACAGCACCAGGGCGGGCCACACGGAGACGTTCCTGCGCCAGACCGGCCGCCCGGCGGGCAGGCGGTCGAAGAAGCGATCGACCTTGGGGCTGAGTTCCTCGGCGTAGTGGGGCACCGGCTGGTGCACCAGGGCGGTCGGGAGTCCGAGTTTCTCGGCCAGGAGCCACAGACTGGGAAAGCAGAGCGCGGCTCCTTCCAGACGCCAGGCGCCGTCGTGGTGCACCATGAGGCAGAGGTCTTCTTGGACACGGGCACCCGCTCGGGCCAGGGGATGGGCCTCTTCGGTGTCGGGCCCCTGCTCGCTCACCGGCACGTGGGCGGCCAACCACCGGTCGACCAGGGCGCCGGCCTCTTGGGCCGGCTTCTCCGCGCACGGGCTGCAGGCCAGGACGTGCGTGCGCTGCTCGGTCAGCAAGCGACGGCGGAGGAGGAGCTCGTCGGGGGCCAGGTGGTCGTAGACCAGCCACTCATCCTCGGGCAGGGCGCGCGTGCCCATCCGGGTATGGGCCGCGGTGACGGTGAGGTCGATCTCATCGAGCCAGCCCGACCCTTCGACGGGCCAATACCGGTCCGGGTCCGGTGCGTAGGAGCGGAGCACGGCCGGACCGAGGACGCTCGGAGTCATTGATCGCGCGGCCGGCGCCGGGTCGCCCCATACGAGTCGATGGGGCTGTACAGGGAGAGTCCGCCATCACAGTCGAGAACCTGGCCGGTGACCCACTCCATTTGATGCAGGGACATGATGGCTTCGGCGATGTCGGGGGACTGGCCGAGCCGGCCGAGGGGGGTCCGTTCAGACACAGCGGAGAGCCAGGGCGAGCTCGCAGCAGTGGGACCCAGCATGGGTGTCTGCGTGACGCCAGGGCCGATGGCGTTGACCCTGATACCGAGGGGTCCCCATTCGAACGCGCCCACCTTGACCAACATGCTCAGGGCTGCCTTCGATGCGCAGTACGCGCCCATGGTGCGGTCGACCAGGTGTGCGCTCACGCTGCTGGTAGCGACCATCGAGCCGGACACCTGTGCATCGGCCATGGCGCGGGCCAACGCGCGCAGGCACAACCAGGGTCCACGGGCGTTGACCCGCATGACGCGATCCCACTCGTCGGGACTGGTCTCGGTCAGGAGCCCCGAATGGCCGATGCCGGCGGTGACGGTGACCCAGCGTGGAATTCCCCTTGCCTCGAGCGTCTCGCGCAGGGCGCGGTCGATCGCCTCCGGTTCGGCGATGTCGCATCGGACGTCATAGGTTCCGGCCACGTCCCACACGGTGGTGGGCACGTCCCGGGCCCGGTAGATCTCGACGACCGCAGCACCGATGCCTGATGCTCCGCCGATGACCAGCGCACTGTGCTCCCTGCTCGAGGTCATGCGGCTCCTTTCGCCATGAGACCGGTCGGGCGACCGGGACGAATCGTCGCACAGGTGCCACGACACCCGCTCCGGCGCAGGGATCGAGCGGGGCGATTGGGCTGGCCGAGGGAGCACGGCGCGTCGACTTGCTCGCGCCCGTCCTCAGATCCACTAGAACAAGTGCATCACTTCGGACCAAGGGAGCGGCACACATGAAAGCAGCGGTCTACTACGAGACGGGTGGCCCGGACGTCTTCCGTTACGAAGACGTGCCCGATCCCACTATCGGCGGTGGTGACGTTCTGGTCCAGGTCGAGGCGGTGAGCATCGAAGGTGGGGACACGCTCAATCGACTGGGCGGCGACCTGAATGCGACGCCGCACGTCGTGGGCTACCAGTGCGCGGGGACCGTGGTGGCCAAGGGCGAGCAGGTCACGGCCTTTGCGGTCGGCGACCGGGTCGTCACGGTGGGCATCGACGGCTCCCATGCCGAGCTGCGGGCCGTGCCCGAGTCATTCGCCTGGAAGATTCCCGACCAGCTCCCCACCGACCAGGCGGCCTGCGTGCCGGTGCCGTTCGGGACGGCCGACGATTGCTTGTTCGAGTTCGGGCACCTGGAAGCGGGCGAGACGGCCCTGATTCATGCCGGTGCCGGAGGCGTCGGGATCGCCGCCATCCAGATGGCGAAGCGGGCCGGAGCCCGGGTCCTCGCCACGGCATCGAGCGACGACAAGCTGGAACGGTTGACCGAGCTCGGGCTCGACGAGGGGATCAACTACCGCCGCGATGACTTCGTGGCCGAGGCGCGACGTCTGACCGACGGCCGCGGGGTCGATGTCATTGTGGACTCGGTGGGAGGCGCCACGCTGCAGGGAAGCGTGCGGGCGCTGGCCTACCGGGGCCGGTGTGTGACCGTCGGTGATGCGGGACGCGCGCCGGCCGAACATCTCGACATCTCCACCCTTCGACCCAACAACCAGTCGTTGTCGGGCTACTTCCTCGGGGCCGAGCTGCTGATGTCGCCGCGTCCGCACGCCATGATCGCCCGCCATCTCGGTGACATCGCCCAAGGTGAGCTCCGCGTCGTGATCGACCGGGCCTTTCCGCTGTCCGAGGCGGCAGAGGCCCACCGGTACATCGAGAGCCGCCAGGCCTTCGGGCGGGTGTTGCTGACTCCGTAGTCACCCTGCGTCGGGCCATTCGGCGATCCGGCGCCGGCCGATCCGGCGATCGTGGCGACCCGCCGCCCCGTGGCGGCAGCCCCCCTAGCATCAGCCCATGCGTCGGCTGGCCGATCGGGGGATGAAGGGTCTGGCCCGGCTCTTGGTCCACGTCTTCTTCCGGCGGATCGAGCTGCAAAACGGGGACCGGCTGCCGGCGACCGGGCCGGTGGTGTTGGTGGCCAACCATCTCAACGGACTAGTCGATGGGCTCCTGCTCATGGCCACGCTGGGTCGCTACCCCAGATTTCTCGGCAAGTCGACGCTCTTCAAGATTCTTCCGCTCTGGCCGTTCTTGAAGTTCGCCGGGGTCATACCCGTGTATCGAGTCATCGACGGCGCCCCGGGAGACCACAACGTCTCGGCCTTCGCCACCTGCCACAAGATCCTGGCCGGGGGTGGCACGGTGGCGCTCTTCCCCGAGGGGATCAGCCACGACGAGTCGTCCTTGCAACCATTGCGCACCGGCGCGGCGCGGATCGCGCTGGAAGCCGGGGCCGACGGCGGCATCGCCGGAGTGGTGACCGTGGCCGTTGGCCTCACCTATGACGCCAAGGCCCGCTTTCGTTCCCGTGCCCTGGTGCGGGTGGCCGAGCCCGTCAGCATTTCCCGCTGGAGCGAGACGCACCGCTCCGAGGGCCGCGATGCCGTCCGCCAATTGACCGACGATGTGGCCCAACAGCTGACGACCGTGAGCCCGGCCTACGCATCATGGGAGCAGGCCGAGCGGCTCTCCCGGGTGGCCGACGTGGTGGCGCGTCCTCCCGCGGTCGGCCTGCCCGCCGACGTCACCATGGCCGACCGGGTCGACGTGACGGAGCGCCTCGCCGGAGCCGAGCAGGGCCACGCTCGGCGGACCGAGGTGCGCAGGCTCCTGGCGACCTTCGAGGCCTACGAACGCGATCTCGAACTGCTCGGACTCAGCGATGCCCAAGTGGCGGCCAAGTACGGCCAGGGGAAACTTCGGGGCGCGGTGTTGTGGTCCGTGCTCAAGGTGGTGGTGGCACTGCCCCTAGCCGCCATCGGTGTCGTGGTGCATGTCGTCCCCTACCAGATCATCAAGCAGCTGGCCAAGAGGCCGGCCAATGAGGGGATGAAGGCCACGGTCAAGCTCCTGGGCTGTAGTGCGCTGTTTAGCGTCGTCTATGTCGCCTTGGGAATCGTGGTCGGTCGAGCCGTGGGTCCCTGGGCCGGGCTCCTGGTCGCCGTGGGCGCTCCGTTGTGCGGCTACGTGACGGTGCGGGTGGCCGAGAGGGTCAAGCGCATCGGTGGACTGGTGGAGGGATACCGCACGGTCAAGGACCGCAAGGTGGTGTTGGCGACCGTGTTCGCCCATCGGACGGCCGTGGTCGACGCCGCCCGGGCGGTCCTGGTCGTGTCGTGAGACGGACCAGCCTGAGCTACGGGCCGGCGCACGCGCAGGTGGCCGAGATCTGGCGTCCACCCGAAGAGGACGGCGCCCGGCCCGTCGTCGTGCTGATCCACGGCGGCTTCTGGCGGCAGGTCTATACCAAGCGATTGATGCACCCGCTGGCCGCTGCCATTGTCCGACACGGATGGGTGGCCTACAACATCGAGTATCGGCGGGTCGGCCCCTTCGGTGGTGGCGGTTGGCCCGAGACCTTTGCCGACGTCGGGGCGGCCGTGAACGCGTTGTCCGGCGTCGGCGGCATCGATCGCGCCCGCATCGTCATCTGCGGGCACTCGGCCGGAGGGCAGCTGGCGCTGTGGGCGGGAACGACGCGCCCCACCCTCGGTCCCGCCCGGTCGGTCACCGTGCGCGCCGCCATCTCCCTGGCCGGCGTGGTCGATCTGGCCGCGGCGGCGCGGCTCGGGGTGGGCGGCGGCGCGGTCGACGCGCTCATGGGGGGCGGCCCCGACGATGTCCCCGAGCGTTACGCGCTGGGTTCGCCCGCGGCCCAACTGCCCCTCGGTATTCCGCAGTACCTGGTGCACGGCACGGCCGATTCGAGCGTGCCGGCGTCGCTCAGCGCCGCCTACGTCGAGCAGGCGGTGGCCCTGGGCGATGACGCCACCTTCGTGCCGCTGGTCGGGGCCGGCCACATGGACATGATCAAACCCGCCGGTGTCGCGTTCGACCAGGTGGCCGGCGTGCTCGATCGGTTCTCGACGCCCGCCCCCTGACCGGACCCACCGGACGCCGCGCGGCGCGCTCAGCGGGCCGGGGCGGCCCGGCGCCAGCTGCGCTCGAAGGGCAGGCGCCACTTCCGCGGTTCGATGAGCTCCTGAATGGATGCCGGTCCCCAGGATCCCCGGGCGTAGGGCTGGACCGGTGGGGGCTTTTCGAGCAGGGGCGCCGACAGTTCCCAGAGCCGTTCGATGCCCTCGGCCGTGTTGAACAAGGTGTGGTCGCCCACCATGGCATCGTGGATCAGCCGCTCGTAGGCCTCCAAGATGTCGGCATCCTGACCCGTTTCGTGCAGGGCGAACTGCAGGCTCAACTTCTCCAGGTTCATGCCCGGGCCCGGCTTCTTGCCGTAGAACGAGAGCGAGAGCTTGGAGGCGTCGGCCAGGTCAAAGGTCAGGTGGTCCGGTCCTTTGGCCCCGACACCCGAGCCGGGCGGGAACATGCTCTTGGGCGGCTCGCGAAAGGCGATGGAGATGATGCGTTCCCCGCTCCCCAGCTCCTTCCCGGTGCGCAGGAAGAACGGGACACCGGCCCAGCGCCAGTTGTCGATTTCGCAGCGCAGGGCCACGAACGTCTCGGTGTCCGAGTCGGGGGCCACGCCGGGCGTCTGCCGGTAGCCCTCGTACTGACCGCGCACGACCTGCGACACGTCGATCGGGCGGAGCGAGCGGAAGACCTTGTTCTTCTCCTCGCTGATCGCCCTCGATTCCAGGGCGGTCGGGGGCTCCATGGCCATGAAGCCCAGTATCTGGAACAGATGGGTCACCACCATGTCCTTGAAGGCCCCGGTGGTCTCGTAGAAGCCGACGCGGTCGTCCACCGAAAGTGTCTCGGGGACATCGATCTGCACGTGGTCAATGTGGTCGCGATTCCAGATCGGCTCGAACAACCCATTGGCGAAACGGAACGCCAGAATGTTCTGGGCCGCCTCCTTGCCCAGGAAGTGGTCGATCCGGAAGACCTGATCTTCACGGAAGATCTCATGCACGGTGGCGTTCAACGCCTTGGCACTGGCCAGATCGGTCCCGAACGGTTTCTCCATGATGACGCTCGACCGATCGACCAGGTCGGCCTCTCGCAACATCTGGACGACGTCGCCGGCCGCGCCGGGCGGGATGCTCAAATAGTGGAGGCGGCGCGCCTCCCCGCCGAGCGAGTTCTCGGCCATCGTCACCGCGGCAGCCAAGCCGGCGGCCCCGGTCGATTGGGAGACGAAACTCAGCTTCTGCTCGAAGCCGGCCCATTCGAGCAGGGAGATCTTCCCGGTGGCGAACTGATCGCAGGCGTGGCGGGCCACGTGCCGGAATTCCTCGTCGGTGAGTTCACTGAGAGACGTACCGACGATCCGGAAGTCGGGCAGCAGGCCCGATTGCGAGAGGTGCAGGAGGCCGGGCAGCAACTTGCGGGCCGCCAGGTCACCGGTGGCCCCGAAGAGCACAATGACATGGGGGAGCAGGGTGGTCGTCGGTGGGAAGAGATCGTCGACCACCGCTTCGGTATCGATCACGGCGCCGTGGCTGCCGGCTGCCGCTGGTTCAGCTCCGACGCGTTGCCCCCCATGATCTTGGCCACCGATGCGGTGTCGAGTTTTTGCAGTTCGGTCACCCAATCGGTGGGCTCGGGGAGGCCTTCGATGTGCGGCCAGTCCGACCCGAAGATGACCCTGTCGTCCCCCATGAGATCGACGATCTCGTTGACGTCGTCCTCCCAGAATGGATTGATCCACACGTGGCGCCGGAAGGTGAGCACCGGATCCTCCTTGAAGTAGCCCGGCATCTTGCGAGCGGTACCGGCCAACTTCTTGAACAGGGGGGACAGGAACTCCGATCCGTTCTCGACCGAGGCAATGCGGAGGTTGGGGAAGCGGTCGAACAGCCGCTCGAGGATCAGGGTGGCCAGGAAGTCGTGGGCCGCCCGCTCGATGGCGAACATCTTGATGCTGGCCCCGCCCGGGCCGCCCTTGAAGGAGGCGGCGAAGCCGTCGGGCGCGTACCCGTTCGACGACAGCCCGGCATCGCCGGCGTGGACGACGACCGTGATCCCGGACTCGTTAACCCGGGCCCAGAACGGGTCGAACATGACATGGGACGGGGAGTAGGGGCCGGTGATGGTGGTAGGCGCGGCCGCCCGCATGACCACCGCCCGGGCGTCCTGGTCCAGTGCCCATTCCAGCTCCCGGACCGCTTCGTCGGGGTCGGCCAGGGAGATGTAGGGAGCGGCGAAGATCCGGTCCCGGTACGCCATGCCCCAGTCCTCGGCCAGCCAGCGGTTGAAGGCGCGGAAGAGGAGGACCACGGCCCCCGGGTCGTGCTTGAGGGCTTCCTCGTAGAGCATGCCCAAGGTGGGGAAGAGCCAGACCCGGGACAGGCCCTGGGTGTCCATGGTGCCGAGGCGGGCGTCGCGGTCGCGGTATTCGGGTCGGATCGGCTCGGGCGTGCCCATCAGCTCGTGCAGCGGGCGGCCATCGGGATTGCCGCGGAAATAGTCCATCAGGGCACCGGCCGGCGAGATCGGGTTGAAGGTGGGATTGGTCACGGCCCGGCTGATCTGCCCACCCAAGGCGTGGTACTTGCGCCCGCCGATGTCGACCCATTGGATGACCCGGGGACCGTGGGCGGGGTCGAGGTGGCGGGTGAAGGCATCGAGCGCCTCGTAATAGTGATTGTCGGCGTCGAAGACGGGAGTACCGAGGGTGTGCATGTGATGCCTTCCAGAGTGGCGGGGGCGACCCCCCTCAACTTTAGGGGGCGGGCGGGGGTCCGGCCGCCGTGTGCTGGACGCCGGTGGGATCCACGGCCCAGGCCGGGGCCTCCCCCCACCGTTCGCCGTAGACCAGCTCGGACATGGGTCGGCGGCGGACCGGGCCGTGGGAACCGACCGGTCGACCCAGGGTGATGGTGGCCATGATGGTCGTGTCGTCGGGTATCTGAAGCAGGGCGCGCAGCTCCGCCTCGACGGCAAAGTGCCACGTGGTCATGACCCCCCCGTAGCCCAGGGCCCGGGCGGCCAGGAGGAGGTTCTGGCAGGCCGGGTAGACCGAGCCACCGTCGACGTGCGACGTATGGCGGTAGGCCACGAAACACCCGAGGACGAGAACGGGCACCGACTCGAACTCGTCCACGTAGCGCTGCATGGTGCGGGCCATCCGGGCCTTGGGGGAATTCTGGTCGGCGCCCGATCCTTCGTCGTAGCCGTCCGCCTTGCGCTTGGCCTCCCAGAACCTGCGGGCGCCGGACCCGATGACGCGTTTCGCTTCGGCCGCCACCGGTCCATCGGTCAGCACCACGAAGCGGAAGGGTTGTCGGTTGGATCCGCTGGGCGCCCGGGTGGCGGCGAACAAGACGTCGCGCAACACCTCGTCGGGAACCGGCTCGTCCCGATAGCGCCGAATGGCCCGGGTGGTCAGGAGCCCCTCGTAGAGGCCGATGTGGTCGTCGGGTGCGGTCACCGTCACTGACGGTAGCGCCTTCAGGACTGACGCAGCATTCCGCCTCCGTCGACCTCGACTCGTTGGCCGGTGACATAACCGGAGAGTCCCGAGACGAGGAACAGCACGACCCGGGCCACATCGGTCGGCGTGCAGACGTGACCGAAAGGGGAGACGCCGTCGAGCGTGCCGATGTCCTCCACGCCGCCGGCCTTGACCAGCCGGCGACCCATTTCCGAGACGACCAATCCGGGTGCGACCACGTTGACGTGCGTACCGTGGCGCTGTTCTTCCTTGGCCAAGGTGAAGGCCAGGGCCTCGAGCGCAGACTTGGCCACGTTGTACGGGGCGCTGTGTCCGGCATTGTGGCGCGTGGCCACCGAGGACACCATCACGACATCACCGCGGGGACGCTCGCGCATCTGGGCGACGAAAAGGTGGGCCAGATGGAAGGCCCCCATGACATGGATGCCGAAGAGTCGCTCCATCTCCTCGGGCTCGGTCTTGCTCACCGAGCGTCCCTTGCTGGCGATGCCGGCGTTGGAGACCAGAATGTCAACGGCGCCATGGGCCGCCAGGACGTCATCGCGCAGTTGTCGGCAGTCGTCGAATGACTCGACCGCGGCCCGGTGTTTGGTGGCGGTGCCGCCGTCGGCGGTGATAGCGGCCACCGTCTCGGACGCCGCACCCTCGTCGCGGTGATAGACCACGGCCACCGTGGCCCCGGCCGCCGCCAGCTCCTGGCTGATACCCCGGCCGATGCCGCGACCGCCCCCGCTGACCAAGGCCACCCGCCCCGTGAGTTGTTCGTGTGCCACCGACGCCCCCATTCAGTCGTCGATGGCTTGATACACCAGGCCCCGCAACTGGGCCCGGAACGGATAGGCGATGGACGGCATGAGTTGGGTCATGAACACGGCGAAGAGATCCTCGGCCGGGTCGATCCAAAAGGCCGTGCTGGCCGCGCCGCCCCAGTAGAAGTCCCCGGCCGAACCGGCCATGGCGGTCGCCGCCGGGCCCTGTCCCACGGCGAAGCCCAACCCGAAGCCGACGCCATCGAACCCGGCCTCGCCGAAACCTCCGACCGCCATGTCGGCCAGGGTGGCCCCACCGGGGAAGTGGTTGCGGGTCATCAGCTCGAGCGTCTTGCGCCCGAGGATGCGCCGTCCGGCCAGCTGCCCGCCGCCCAGCAACATCTGGCAGAAGGCGACGTAGTCGTGCAGGGTCGAGACCAGTCCGCCGGCGCCCGAGAGGTAGGTCCGCGGTCGGAGGTAGCGGCTCGTCTCTGGGTCATCGAAGAGCTTGGGGGTATTGGCCGGCCGGTACTCGTACAGCGCGCTCAGCCGCCCGGCCGAGGCTTCGGGGACGAAGAACCCGGTGTCCTCCATGTCGAGCGGCTCAAAGATCTCCTGACGCAGGTAGTCATCGAAGCGCTCGCCCGAGAGGATCTCGACCAGGCGACCGACGATGTCGGTGGAGAGCCCGTAGTTCCAGTGGGTGCCGGGGTGGAACTTCAGGGGGTGCTCGGCCAGGAGGGCCGTGATGCTCTCGAGGGTCATCCCCTTGTGACGGGCGGCCCGGGCTTCGGCGAATCGATCGTCGATCGGATTGCCCGAGAAGAGGGCGCCGGGCAGTCCCGTCGTGTGCATGAGCACGTCGCGCACGTTCATCGGGCGCTCGGGCTTGACCAGCTCGATCGACCCGTCGTCGCCCACCACCCCGACCTTCTGCGTGCGCCAGGCCGGGATGTAACGGGACACCGGGTCGGTGAGCTGGAACATGCCCCGTTCGTACAGCTGCATCAGCGCCACCGACGCGATGGGCTTGGTCATGGAGAAGATGCGAAAGATGGTGTCGTCGGCCATCGGCCGGGCCCGCTCACGGTCCATCAGTCCCAGCGTCCGCTGGTACGCCACCCGGCCATGGCGTATCACGGCGATCTGACAACCGGCGATCTTGCCGGGTTCGATGAAATTCGTCTCGAAGTGACGGGTGATCCGCTCGAGGCGGGCCCCATCCATGCCGGCCGCATCCGGCTCGGCGGCCATCGTGGTCATCGTCGTGCCCATGTCAGGCGCCGGCGGCCTTCTGTCGGAGGTACGCCGCCGTCCCCTTGAGGAATTTCTCGACGTCCTGAGCCTTGTCGGCGGCGATCCCGGCGAAGTACTCGGGCACGTAGACCTGAGCCTGGCCGGCCGCCAAGCCGCCCAGAATGGCGTCGACGGCCACCGAGACCGGTTCGGCCGGTATCGGGAGGTCCGGTACGTCGTTGTCGGGGAGGCTGAACAGATCGGTGTCGATGACGCCCGGGTAGACGACCATGACCTTGACGCCGCTGTCCCAGATGTCGACCGCCATCGCCTCGGAGAAGGCGGTCAGCGCCGCCTTCGACGCGTCGTAGGCCGCTTCCCCCGGGGCGCTCAAGGTGGCGGCGATGGAGGAGATATTGACGATCTGTCCCGAGCCCCGTTGCAGCATCTCAGGCAGCAGCGCCATGGTGAGGCGCATGGGGGAGAGGTAGTTGATGTTCATGACCTGAGTGATGGTTTCGATGTCCAGGGCCGTGACGTGGCGCCGCTTCGGGATGCCGGCGTTGTTGACCAGGAGATCGACGCCCCCGAAGGCGTCCATCACATCGACCGCCAATCGGTCCACGGCGTCGGGATCGGCCAGGTCGACCACCCACATGCGGCTGTCCGGTGAGTGCTCCATGCAGCGACCGACGACCTCGGTCAGCCGGTCAGCTCGCCGGGCGCAGATGCCGACCACCGCGCCTTGTGCGGCCAAAGCCTCGGCCAGGCCGGCGCCGATCCCCGAGGATGCGCCGGTGACCAGCGTGCGACAGCCAGCCAGATCCAATCCCATCGTCCACCCCATTTTCTCGCTGTCGCCCCGACGCCAACGCCGTGGCGGGAGCCCTGCGACGACTCACCTTAGGCAGCCCCGGGTCCTGACGCTCATTGACGATTTATTCACGCAATCGTTGGCTCCGTTAATCACTGGTTGACGCCGGCCGCCCCACCATGGGCGCATGGCAGATTTCCTCGCTGCGCTCGGCATTGTCGGCTTCACCCTGGTGATGCTCGGTCTCATCTGGGCCCTGGACCGGGTATGACCTGGACCCAGGGCGTCATTCTCGGTGTGGCCATCGTGATGTTCTTCTACCTGGGCTTCGCCATGTTCAAGCCCGAAAAATTCTGACGTGGGCCTCACCTGGACCATCATCACCCTTGTCATCGCCCTGGCCCTGGCCTGGCGCTATCTCGGGTCCTACATGGCCGCCGTCTTCGACGGTCGGGTCCACTTCCTGGCGTGGGCCGAGCGACCGGTCTACCGGGCGTTGGGGACCAGTCCCGAGCAGGAGCAGAACTGGAAGCGCTACGCCGGGGCGATGGTCATCTTCTCCGCCGTCTCCTTCGCCTTCACCTATGTGATCATCCGCATCCAGGGGTCGCTCCCGCTCAACCCGCAGCACCTGGGTGCAGTACCGCAGGCGCTCAGTTTCAATACCGCCTCGTCGTTCCTGACCAACACCAACTGGCAGAACTACGGGGGCGAGACGACCATGTCGTACTTCTCCCAGATCGGCGCCCTCACCGTCCAGCAGTTCGTGACCCCCGCCGTGGGCATCGCCGTGGCCCTGGTGATCATCAGGGGTTTCTCCCGCAAGAACTCCACGACGGTGGGGAACTTCTGGGTCGACATCACCCGCGCCCTGCTCTACGTCCTGATTCCCGTCGCGTTCATCGGCGGCCTCATCTTCGTCGGCCAGGGGGCCGTGCAGACCCTGGCCGGCACGGTCAGCATCCACGACGCCCTCAACGGGGTCACCCAGACCATCCCGCGTGGGCCGATCGGCTTCATGGAGGCGATCAAGCAACTGGGCACCAACGGCGGTGGATTCCTCAACGCCAATTCGGCCACCACGTTCGAGAACCCGACCGCGCTCACCAACTGGCTGTCGATCTTCCTGCTTCTCGCCATTCCCTTCTCCCTCACCTACACCTTCGGCAAGATGGTGGGCAGCATCCGCCACGGCGCCGCCCTCCTCGCCGCCATGGTGATCATCTTCGGGGTCTGGGTTGGCTACACCGCCAACGCCGAGCACGGGCAGAACCCCGCCATCGCCGCCGCCGGGATCCACTCGACCGTCGGCAACACCGAGGGCAAGGAAGTGCGCTTCGGCGACACTTCGACCGCCCTCTTCGGCGTGGCATCGACCAACACCTCGACCGGCTCGGCCAACGGTTCGTACGACTCGTTCACGCCCATCGGTGGGATGGGCCTGATGACCGGCATGATGCTCGGCGAGGTGACCCCCGGCGGCGTCGGGAGCGGCATGTACACCCTGCTGATCTACGCCATCATCGCGGTGTTCATCGGCGGCCTCATGATCGGGCGAACGCCCGAGTACCTGGGGAAAAAGATCCAGGCCAAGGAGGTGAAGCTGGCCGGGCTGGGTGCCCTGGTCATGCCCATCATCGTGCTCATTCTCACGGCGATCGCCGTGTCGCTCCATGCCGGCCGAGCCGGTCCCCTCAACGCCGGTCCTCACGGGTTCAGTGAGATCCTCTACGCCCTGACGTCCCAAGGCAACAACAACGGCTCGGCGTTCGGGGGCCTCACCGGCAACACCGCCTTCTACAACATCATCGGAGGTATCGACATGCTGATCGGCCGGTTCGGGATCATGATCCCGGCCCTGGCCCTCGGGGGCGTGCTCGCCGCCAAGAACGTGGTCCCCGAGTCGCTCGGTACCTTCCGCACCGACAACGGCATGTTCGTCGGCCTGACCATCGGAGTCATCGTCATCATCGGTGGCCTCACCTTCTTCCCCGCCATCGCTCTCGGCCCGATCGTCGAGCAGCTCAGCCACGGACAGTTCTTCTAATGACACTGACAACCACCCAACCAGAGCCCGCAACGCCACAAATACAGGCCCGTGGAGTGGCCGAGGCCCGGAGCCTCTTCGATCGCGAGATCCTCCGGCAGGCTCTCTTCGACTCCATCAAGAAGCTGAACCCGCTGGTTCAGGTCAAGAACCCCGTGATGTTCGTGGTCCTGGTGGGCTCGGTGATCACCTTCATCGAGGCGATCGCCAACCCCGGCATCTTTACCTGGTCCATCACCATCTGGCTCTTCCTCACGGTGATCTTCGCCAACTTCGCCGAGGCCATGGCCGAAGGACGGGGCAAGGCCCAGGCCGACACGCTCCGCCGGATGCGGGCCGAGACCGAGGCACGTCGCCTGAATCCCGACGGCACCGAGACGCTGGTGGCCGCGGCGGAGCTCACGATGGGCGATCTGGTCGTCTGCGAAGCGGGGGACCTCATCCCCTCCGACGGCGAGATCGTCGAAGGCATCGCCTCGGTGGATGAGTCGGCCATCACCGGCGAGTCGGCCCCGGTCATTCGCGAGTCCGGTGGCGACCGTTCGGCCGTCACCGGCGGCACCAAGGTGCTGTCGGACCGCATCGTGGTGCGCATCACCGCCGAGCGCGGTCACACCTTTCTCGACCGGATGATCACCCTGGTGGAAGGGGCCAACCGGCAGAAGACCCCCAATGAGATCGCCCTGACCATCCTGCTGGCGGTGCTGACCATCGTGTTCATCCCCGTCGTCGTGTCGCTCCAGCCCTTCGCCCACTTTGCCGGGGCCACGGTCTCAGTCGTCATCCTGGTGTCGCTGCTGGTGTGCCTGATCCCGACCACCATCGGAGCCCTCCTCTCGGCCATCGGCATCGCCGGCATGGACCGTCTGGTGCAGCGCAATGTCCTGGCCATGAGCGGTCGGGCGGTGGAGGCGGCGGGCGACGTGCAGACGCTGCTGCTGGACAAGACGGGCACCATCACCCTCGGCAACCGCATGGCGTCGGACTTCTTCCCCGTCGGTGGCCACGCCGAGCGGGACGTCGCCGACGCGGCCCAACTGGCCTCGCTGGCCGACGAGACCCCTGAGGGGCGTTCCATCGTCGTACTGGCCAAAGAGCGCTTCGACATCCGTGAGCGACAGCTCGAAGGGGAGCACACCTTCGTGCCCTTCTCCGCGACGACCCGCATGTCCGGCCTCGACCTGGACCAGCGCCAGATCCGCAAGGGCGCCGCCGATTCGGTCAAGCGCTGGTCGGGCGAGCAGGGTGGGACGATTCCCGCCGACCTCGACGGCATCGTCGAGCGCATCTCGCGGGCGGGGTCGACACCGTTGGTGGTGGCCGAAGGTCGGGACATCGTTGGGGTCATCGAGCTCAAGGACGTGGTCAAGCAGGGCATCCGGGAGAAGTTCGACGAGATGCGCCAGATGGGCATCCGCACCGTGATGATCACCGGCGACAACCCACTGACCGCGGCAGCGATCGCCCAGGAGGCCGGCGTC
>DASZJQ010000042.1:0-1815 GCA_035947875.1 Acidimicrobiales bacterium | reverse complement strand
GTTCCTGTTGACGTGGCGGGCCCCGGCCCTGCTCATCGTGGGCGCGGTGACCGCGGTGCTGGGGTGGTCAGCCCTGACGCTTCGCATCGACCCCGGGGTAGAGTCGATGATCCCGTCGGGCCCCGGCGATCTGGCTCGCCTGCAGGCGTTCCAAGCCCGCTTTGGCTCGGACGAGATCGTCGTCCTCGCGTTCCACTCCGACCGGCTGTTCTCGAGGGAATCGCTCGATCGGCTCGATCGGCTCACTCGGCGCGTCGCCGCGCTTCCCTACGTGGCCCGCGTCCTGTCCCCGACCAACGTGCGGGATCTGGACGGGGACGAGCTCGGCCCGGTTCCGGTCGTTCCGTACGCGCAGGTATCGGCCGGCAAGCTATCCCCCGAGGCCCTGGGCGCCCGCCTGGGCTCGCATCCGCTCTTCGGCGGCCTCCTCGTGGCCAAGGATGCCCGCACGGCGTCGGTCCTGGTCGAGCTCGAGGGAAGGCGGCCAGCAGCGGATTCGCGGAATCACGTGGTGGCCGATCTCCGACGCCTGGCGGGCGAGGCCGGGCTCGGGTCGGCGGTGTTCGTGGCTGGGATTCCGGTCGAGAAAGCGGACGTGGCCACGTACGTCGCGCGCGACCAGATGATCTTCGTCCCGCTCGTGTTCTTGATCCTGGCCGTGATGACGGCGACGCTGTATCGGCATCCGGTCGGGATGCTCGTGCCGCTGACGACCGTCACCCTCGCCTTGATCTGGACGCTGGGAGTCTTCGGACTCGCGGGGCGGGCTTTGAACCCGGTCACCTCCCTCATGACGCCGGTCATCCTCGTGATGTCACTCGAGGGGACCATCCAGCTCCTCAATCAGTACCTCATCGCTCGCGCGCACGCGCTGTCTCGGCGGGCTGCGCTCGAGGAGGCCCATCGTCGGATGCGCACCCCGTGCTTCAACGCCGCCCTTACGGCTGCCATCGGGTTCGCCTCCCTCCTTACGCTGCCGATCCCAGCCATTCGGGACTTTGGTCTGTTTACTGCCTTGGGCATCATGATCGGTTACGGTCTCACCATCGCGCTCACACCGGTGCTCTTGGCCTCTCTGCCTGATCTTCCTCCTCGGGTCATCCACGCGTTCGAGGCCGGGCCGGTCGAGCGGTGGCTCTCGGAGGTGGTCCGGTGGGTCGCTCGGCACCGCACGACGACGGCGGTGGCGGTCGGCGTCCTTCTCGTGCTGTCGATTGTCGGCGTCGTCCGGATCCACGTCGAAACAGATCTCGTTCGCTCCCTGCGCTATGCGAGTCCCCTGGCGGCGGCGACTCGGTTCATCGACGCGAACCTGACCGGTGTGAATTCGGTCGAGATCGTCGTCCCGGCAGACCCGGGGCCCACTCCGGAGATTCTGGACAGGGTGGCACGACTCGAAGATGCGATCCGTGGGCTCCCCGGGGTGCGGAAAGTGACCGGTCTTCCCGATCTGCTCGCTCGGGTCAATCGCGCCATGCACCGGGGCAACGATGCCTACGCGCATCTTCCCGATGGTCCAGATGCGCCGGCGGACGTGGCCGACTTCGTGGCCGCGCTCGACAAGGAGGCGCCGGCCGACCTCCATCGGTTCCTGGCCGATGGCGGGGAGGGCCACGCGACGCTCCGCATCAACGCCCGGGTCCCGGCCCTGGATACGGGAACGTCCCAGGCACTGTTCGCCCAGATCCGCCAGGCGGCAGACCGCGTCGGGTTGCCTGACGTGAGTCTGACGGGTAACTTCGTAGTCTTCTCCGACATGTCGACGACGCTCGTCCGACATCAGGTCCAGGGGCTGGCGGTTGCGCTCGTCCTCAT
>DASZJQ010000041.1:0-4039 GCA_035947875.1 Acidimicrobiales bacterium | reverse complement strand
AATGGTTGACTCAGGAAGCGACCTCGGCGACGGGCGCGCTGGAGAGCGCGTCCTGTGCGGCCTCGACCAACGCACCAAAGGCGTCGGCGTCGGTGACGGCCAGGTCGGCCAGCACCTTGCGATCGACCTCGATGCCGGCCAGGTGCAGCCCATTGATCAGCCGGCTGTAGCTCATGCCGTGCAGCCGAGCCGCCGCGTTGATGCGCTGGATCCACAGCTTGCGAAAGTCACCCTTGCGGGCCCGACGGTCCCGGTAGGCGTACTGCATCGAATGCATGAGCTGCTCGTTGGCCGCACGGTACGTGCGACTCTTGTTTCCGTAGTATCCCTTCGCCTGCTCCAGAACGGCGCGGTGGTGCTTGCGCCCATGGACGGATCGCTTGACTCTGGCCACTGGGGATGCTCCTCTCTTCTCGTTCCACTCGTCGTGTCCGAATCCGCTTCGGGCAATGACTCCGAAGGCGTTTCGGGCAATGTCGCTTCGGGCGAATTTCTCCGAAGGCGCTTCAGCCAATTCGTTGCCGATTAGATGCCGAGCATCCTTCGCACCGCTCGCTCGTCCGCCTTGGCAATCTCGGTCTCACGACCCAGACGGCGGGTCCGAACGCTGGTTTTCTTTTCCAAGAGGTGCGACCGGAATGCCTTGCGCCGGCGCAGGCGACCGGTCCCGGTGACCTTGATGCGCTTGGCGGCGCCCTTGTCCGTCTTCATCTTCGGCATACGTCATCCTTCTTCGGTTGATGCGATCTGTTCGCTGACTGCTTCGACCACCGGATCGGCGCCGACAGGCTCCTCGGCAATCTGAGCCTCGGCACTGGGCACCTCCGCCGTCTCCGGCTGAGGCTTCTCGTTCCGATGTTGGTTCTTCTCCCTCGACGCTGCGGCCTGACGGGCCCGCTTGTCGGGGGCGAGCACCATGATCATGTTCCGATTGTCGAGCTTGGGCTCGGCCTCAATTTTGGCCACGCCCTCCATCTGCTCGGCGATCCGGTCCAGAATCCGTTTCCCGTGTTCGGGGTGGTACACCTCTCGGCCACGGAACATGATCGTGATCTTGACCTTGTGCCCGGCATCGAGGAACTTCCCGACCTGACGGGTCTTGGTGTCGAAGTCGCCCGGGCCGATCTTGGGCCGGTACTTCATTTCCTTGATCCCGACATGCACCGTCTTGCGACGGCTTTCCTTGGCCCGCTGGGCCTCGTCGAACTTGAACTTTCCAAAGTCCATGATCCGAGCGACCGGTGGGTTCGCCATCGGTGCTACTTCGACGAGGTCGAGGTCGAGCTCCTTGGCGATGGCCAGGGCCTCGGGTAACGCCTTGATGCCTAATTGCACACCATCGGGGTCCACGAGTCGGACTTCACGGGCACGGATACGGTCGTTGATCCGATGCTCTGTTGTGGTTTCAGCGACGATGCGGCATCACACCTCTCACTCGGGCCCGCGGTCTTTCCGCAAGCCATTCGAAGGAGCGAGGCCGACCAGCGGGCGAGACCCGCGCCGGAGAACCATCAACCTGGCGCACTCGGTCCAGTGATCGGACATGTGGCCAGGTGGAGACCCCCGTAGAGGCCCCGCTTCCATGTACTCAAGACGCCTAGAGTACCAGCATGAGCAGTCTTTGGACACCGTCGGGCGAGCATTTCCCTGAGAAGGAGGATGACTCCACTCCTCCAGCGTCGCCTCCACCGGGAGGTTCGGCCCCGCCGGACGGCCCGCCGGACGAAGCGGAGCCCTTGAGCGCCGAGGCCCAGGCCGAAATCGACGCCATGCGCCAGCAACTGGCCAATTCGCCCGCTGAAGTGGTGGTGGCCAACCATTGCTACGGCCTCTTCGAGCTGGCGGCCGTCTATCTGTCCCAGACGCCGCCCATGCTGTTCCAGGCTCGGTTGGCCATTGACGGCCTGGGCGCCCTCCTCGATGGGCTCAAGGGCCGTCTGGGAGAGGCCGAGCCGTCACTGCTCGACGCTCTGTCCCAGCTCAGGCTGGCTTTCGTCCAGCTCGAGGGCGTCGAACGCGCCGCCGCCGAGAGCGCCGCCAACACCGACCAGAATTGACCTGGCCTCGGCTGGCCTGAGCTGGCCTGAGCTGGCCTGAGTTGGACCGGGAGGACCTGGCGGGCCTCGGAGGCCTTCGCGCGGGCCGAGGTGGGCGTCAGTCGTCCGGGGGCGGACCCACCCGGGTGAGCCCACGCGCCTCGTAGCGACCCCGATGGCCGGGCGTCACCACGAAGCTCACCTCGGTACCCACGGCGATCCGCCGGCTCCCATCGGCGATGGCGGTGGCGTGAAAATCGAAGGCCGCGCCCTGGGTGTCGGTGACCATGCCCCAGCCACGCCGGGCGTCAAAGGCGGTGACGTGCCCGAGGTAGAGGGGGGCCAGAGGGACGAACTCGGCCATCGCTAGTGCACAATTTTGGACAGCGGGATCTCAAGAATGTCGGTGGCTCCGTGGTCGCTCAGGGCGGGGATCAGGGTGTTGATGTCGGACTTGGCCACCACGGCTTCCAGGGCGAAGCCCCCGCCTCCGGAGAGTTCAGAAATGGTCGGGGCCCGCAGGGAAGGGAGAACGCCCAGGACGCCGTCGAGGCGGTCCGCGGGCACGTTGAGCTTGACCAGCACCTTGCCGCGGGCCTCGAGCGTTCCCAGCAGCAGGGTCAGGATCTGTTCCATGGCGTGCCGCTTGACGGGATCGGCGGCCGAGGCCGGATTGGCGATGAGTTGGGTGGGCGACACCAGCAGCGTCTCAATGATGCGGAGCCCGGCGGCTCGCAGTGCGCTCCCCGTCTCGGTCAAGTCAACGACCGCGTCGGCGATGTCGGGCACCTTGGCCTCCGTGGCGCCGTAGGACGGTGAGACGTCGGCCTCGATGCCGTGCGTCTTGAGCACCCGACGCGTGAGCTCGGGATACTCGGAGCTCACGCGGAGTGTTCCCGATTGGGCCGCCAAATCGGCCATTGACGTGACGGGCGACTGCTGGGCCACGGCCAACACGATCCGCACGGTCGTCGAGGTGGCTTTGGCGTAGTTGAGCTCGCCCAGTGAGACGACGTCACTCCCCCGTTCCTCGATCCAGTCCTGACCGGTGATGCCGAGGTCGAAGAGCCCGTCGGCGACGTAGACCGGAATCTCCTGCGGGCGCAGGATTCGAACGTCGTCGATGCGGGGATCGGCGATACTGGCCCGGTAGTTGACGTCAGACGACCTGGTCACGGCCAGGTCGGCATCGCTGAAGAGCTGGAGTGTGGCCTTCTCCAGTGAACCTTTGGGCAGGACGAGGCGGAGCATGGGGAGAATCTTCGCAGACCAGAGGCCGGCCGATCGCCCTCCGGGCCGTGCGCGGCGAACGTGATGTGGGTCGATGCCCTCTCGCCGCGCCCCCGAAGCGCATCGTGAGCGGGCGGCGAGAACCGGCGGAAGCCCTTTGGTTCAGTGAGCGCTGGGGGGCGTTGAGAGCGGGAGTGCCATGAGTTCCAGCTCGGTCGTGGCCGACTCGACTTCGACGAATCGCCGGCCGTGGCGCAGGCGCACCCGCCACTCCTCGGCTTCATATCTCGCCGCCTTCGTGTGCTTCATGAAATCGGCCACGGTCATGACGAACCGATCGGGGTCAGAGTGATGCGGGAAATGTCCCGCCTCGTCGAAGATCTCCAACTCACTCCCCGGCATGGCCGCATGGGCCAGTCGGCCGTGCCCCAGCGGAATGATGGCATCCCGTCTGCCCCAGATGATGAGCGTGGGAATCCCTTCGGCCAGATAGGCCCGGTCGAGCATGGTGATCACCTGGCCCCGCCAGTCGACACTCGATCGCAGTGTCCGCAGGATCGCCTGGCGGGCTGACGTATCGGGAAGTGAATCGAACACCGCCAACACTTCCTCGGCATCGCGACCCAACGCCATGTCGAACTGCTGGAGCAGCTCGGCGGCCGTCCGACCCAGGGCCTTCACGGGCGGCAGCCCGAACAGGGGCATCAACAACTCCACCCCGGGGAGGGTGGCCAGGCGGAGGAGCGGACTGACACTCCGCCCGACGCCCCCGC
>DASZJQ010000040.1:0-59438 GCA_035947875.1 Acidimicrobiales bacterium | reverse complement strand
CAACGACGCCCGAGTTCGCTGGGACCGGATCTGGCGGCCGGTCCGGTATGGCCGGACTCCCCGGTTCCCGCGTGTCGAGCACCCTGATGGGCGTCGGGAGCAGGAACACCGACTTACCGGGGGGAGTGGCCGCGGCAGCCGGGGCCGCTCCAATCAACGTCGATCCGACCGCCAATCCTACGCCACTCGCGGCAACACCACCCAAGGCGAGCAGGGCACCACGCCGGGATACCGGTTGGGCAACCACCGTCTCGGCTGTGTCGCTCACCGTCAATTCTGGACCGGCGAATGGGGCCGCTGGATGGGACCGCAGTGCCGTTAGTGCCGTTACGCCGGTTTCGCCGGTTTCGCCGGTTTCGCCGGTTTCGCCGGTAGGGTCTCGCCCCTCAAGCTGAGCGAGGCGTTCGCTCATCCGGGCAATGTCGGCCCTGAGATTCTCGAATTCCCCCTCAATCCCCGCGTCCGACATCTCCGCCTCCTTCGTACCGGGAACCCTCGGAGTTCGCAACGACGCTGTCGCGGTGCCGGGATGAACCCACCAATGATGCCGGGGGGACGATATACCTCATTGCACCCGACGGCGTCGCTCTCGACGTCCGAGTCAGTGACCGCCTGATCGCCGGGCCATGAAGTCGGCGTACTTGACCAGATCGGGATCCTCGGCCATGGCGTCGGCAAACTTCTCGCGCGCCGCGGCACGCTTGGCGGGGAAGTAGTCGGTCGGCCACACGCCCTCGTGAGGCCGGTAACTCTTTAGGACGTTCCGAGCCACGGTCACCTGGTGCACCTCGTCGACGCCGTCCATGACGCTCATGGCGGGCGAGCCCGCCCACATGGCCTGCAACGGTGTCAGGTCGGTCACCCCCAGTGAGCCCAGAATGTGGATGGCCCGGTATGACACCTCCCGGAGAACCTTGGCCGCGGTGTACTTGCAGGCGGCGATCTGGGTGCGGGACTCCTGCGTGCTCGAGTTGTCGATGGTCCAAGCCGTCCACAGGACCAGCAGACGGAGCATGTTGATCTCGGCGTACGACTCGGCGATGGCGCTCTGCACCATCTGGTGTTCGGCGATGACCTTGCCGTGCGACTCACGGCTCAGGGCCCGCTCGCACATCATGTCGAAGGCTCGCTTGCACTGTGCGATAGCTCGCATGGCGTGATGAATGCGGCCACCGCCCAGACGGCGCTGCGCCAACACCTTGCCCCCGTCCTCGGGCCCGAGCAGGTGGTCGAGCGGGACGCGTACCTCGCTGTAAATGATGTGGTCGTGCGTCCGGGGAACATCCATGATCTCCACGCCCGGCGCATCCTTGGGCACAATGAAGATGCCGTTGGTGCACATCACGAAAATGATGTCGGCGAAACGCCCGGCGCTCGTGAACCACTTCTCCCCGTTTATGACCCACTCATCACCGTCCCGCACGGCCGTGGTCTTGAAGAGGTTGGGGTCTGATCCGCCCTGCGGCTCCGTCATTGAATAGGCCGACCAGATCTCCTGGTTGATGAGCGGCGTCAGCCAGCGGTCCTTCTGCACCTCCGTGCCGTAGGCCGCCAGTATCTCCATGTTCCCCGTGTCGGGCGCTTGGCATCCGAAGATCGAAGGGGCCGTCCCGTAGCGACCGAGAATCTCGTTGACCAGGGCCAGTTTGAGTTGACCGAAACCCGGGCCCCCGAGTTCCTTGTCCAAGAAGATCGCCCAGAGACCTCGCTGCTTGACCTGGGCCTTGAGCGGGTCAACGAGTGCCTTCATTTTCGGGTCACGCATCCGCACGGCAAACGGGAAGACCAGTTCAAGCGGTTCAATCTCCTCCCGACAGAACTGATCCACCCAATCCAACTGCTCCTGGAACTCCGGCTCTGTCGAGAAATCCCAAGCCACCCTTGCCTCCTCTGTGATCTAATGCAATTGCATTATTTGTGCTGGTTCCACCGTAGCGGTTGACCCAGGAGGTGATCCACTGGCTCGCGACGCTGAACCGACCAAGGACGCACTGGTGTCCGCCGCCGAGAAACTCTTCGCGGCGCGGGGAGTCGACCGGGTGAGTTTGCGCGAGATCAACCGGGCCTCGGGCGCCCGCAACGCGGTCGCCCTGCAGTATCACTTCGGCGACCGGGACGGCATCGTACGAGCGGTCGTCCGCAAGCACTATCGACAGGTGGACCGGCAACGACACCAGATGCTCGATGCCTACGAGGCGGAGTCCCATGACGACGTCCGCAAGCTGAGCGCAGCGTTGGTTCTCCCGGCGGCCGCCAAACTGGCCGACATCGACGGTGGACCGGAGTACCTGCGCATCGCAGCCGAGCTGCTCAATCGACCGACCGGGGCCTTCGACCCGGACACCCCATTCGACATGTCCGCCTCCATCGACCGGTGGCGGGCGCTGGTGGGCCCATTCTTGGAGCAGGACGCCACCCGTCTGCATCGACGGTTCACCGCCATCCGGTTCTCGGCGATGGAACTCGGTCGCCGGGCTCAGACCGCACCGCACCGCGACGACCGGCTCTTCACCAGCCAACTGGTCGATCTGGTCACGGCCCTTCTGCTGGCACCGGTCTCCTCGCAGACGGCGACCCTGGCGGCACGCCGGCGTCGGCATCGACGAACGCCCTCATGAACCGCGATACGACCGGGAGCCGGCCCGCGTCCCGGGGATCAACGGGTCCGGCCCTGCGTGGTATGCCTGTCCGGTGAGTTTTCCCCTGGTTCCCTTCGCGCCTCGGGTCGGTCTTCGGGGCATGGTGAATGCGGCGGACCAACTGGCGTCATATGCCGGCGTCGCCATGTTGGAACGAGGTGGCAGCGCCGCCGACGCCGCGGTCGCGGCCGCCGCGGTGATGGCGGTCACCAGCCCGCACCTCTGCGGAATGGGCGGAGACCTCCTCGCCATGGTCTCTGCCCCGGGGGCCGATCCGGCGGCGCTGTTGGCGATCGGGCGAGCCGGGTCGGGCGTCAGTGCGTCCGGGTTGCGAGCCGAGGGCCACACGGTTATGCCGGTGCGCGGTGACTTCCGGAGTGTCCCCGTCCCCGGAGCGGTCGATGGATGGCTCGCCTTGCTCGACCGCTTCGGAAGGCTCCCACTCGGCACCGTGCTGGGTCCCGCCATCGAGCTGGCCGAGGATGGCTTCGTCGCTTCCCTCCTCTTGACACTGGCCAGCCATCTCATCTTCCAGGTACCGGGCGCCCAAGAGCTCTGTCCCGATGGGCCGTTGGACCTCGAACAGCACGTGCGGCTACCGGGCATCGCCCGGGCCCTGCGCTCCGTCGTCGCCGACGGTCGTGAGGGGTTCTACCAAGGAGAGTTCGGTCGCCAGTTGCTCGACCTCGGGAGGGGCGTCTATATCCCGAGCGATCTGGAGCACAACGCGGCCGACTGGTGCACGCCCCTCCGACTCCGCGCCTGGGACCATGATCTGTGGACCGTCCCACCGCCCTCTCAGGGATATCTCACCCTGGCCAGCTCGTGGATCGCCGAACAGGTGGGAATCGGAGACGACCCGACCGATCCCCTGTGGGCCCACATCGTCGTCGAGGCATCCCGTGCCGCCGGACATGACCGCCCGGAAGTGCTCTATGACGGCGCGGACGGCATGGCGTTGCTGTCCGAGACGCGCCTCCAGCACGCCGCGGACCGCTTCCGGCCGGATCACGCCGCAGCCCCGGACGTCGGACCGGACGTCACCGGCAGAACCAGCGGAACCAGCGCGGCAATCCCACGAATGGGTGACGGCGACACCACGCACCTGTGCGCCATCGATGCCGACGGTCTGGGCATCTCTTTGACCCAATCCAACGCCCTCGATTTCGGGTCCCACCTCGTGGCCGGATCGACGGGGATCTTTCTGCACAACCGCGGCCTCGGATTCTCCCTCGAGGCCGACCACCCCGCCGAACTGGCGCCCGGGCGAAGGCCACCCCACACCCTGTCCCCCCTGCTCGCCACCACGCCGGATGGCGCGCTCTCCCATCTCGTCGGCGCCATGGGGGGCGACGCCCAGCCCCAGATCCATCTCCAAGTGCTGGCCCGAATGCTGCCGGGCGGGCAGGACCCGGCCACCGCGCTGGCGGGCGCCAGGCTCGCCCTCGACGCTCAGGCCGCCGGACCGTTCCGGATGTGGTGGGGCGACGACCTGGCCGTGTGCGTGGAAGCGCATGCTCCACCGGCCTGGAACGAAGGCCTCTCCAGCCGAGGGCATCGCGTCATGCGAATCAGCGCCTTCGACCCCACTGCCGTGGGCTGCTCCCAGATCATTGCGGTCCGGCGGGACGCGGCACGCGGGACCCGTCACTACGTGGGCGCAGCAGACCCCCGCAGTCCCGATGGGACAACGGCCAGCCGGTAGATCAACGCAGCGCGAGGCCGGCGATCGCGGCGCCCAGCACGACGACACCGAGCATCCGTCGAAACGGATTGACACCCCGCGCGACCTCATCGAGCGCCCACACCAGAAGGGCCAAGCCGGCGACCACCCGGCCGGCGGTCGCGACACCACCGGAGGGATGAAAGGAACGCAGTACCACGGTGACCACACCGAAAATCACCAGGGGTGCGTTGGGCCACTGAGCCACCGTGATGGCGCCGGTTCGTCGGTTGCGAAAGGTCCAGTTGGCCGCTCGACAGATCCTGTTGCCGTCGCTCATGACCGTCATCAACCCTGGGCACACATATCTACAGGGTGCCACGGCTCGCCGACCCGCTTGCGACGTGCTTCGCTACTGCACATGCGAGCCTCCGATACCCACGGGATCGGTCTGTCCGGTAGCGTCTTCGGTGTCGTGCGGTCAGCTGAGAAAGGCCGCTGAAGGGGGATATCCAGTGCGAGGTCGTGCCGATTCACTCGATGTCACCATGGACGTGCACGCGTCGGCCGCTCCGCAATCGACTCCGGCAGGCAGACGCTTGGCGCGGTACCCGTTCGGCGCTGTCATATCGGCAATGGCAGCTGCCCTCATCCCATTGGCCCTGGCTTTCATCCCCGCGTCCGCCAACGCAGCCGCGTCGACCAAGCCTTCCGCCGCGCCAGCCCCAGGGACGAAGACGGGCTCCTCCATGAACGGGATGTCGATGACACCCAAACACGGCTCGTCTACGAGCTCCGTGAATATGTCGGGCATGGCCGGACTGGGCGTGACGGACCCCAATTGGAAGTACAGCGGCCCCCCGCTCCCAGCCGCTGAAGTGGCGGAGCTCACCACCGTCAGCGCCCGCACTGATCTCGGTCACCAAATGCAGACGCCGAATTGCTCCGCCACTCCGACGTCGAGTCAGGTTCTTGGAGCCACGCAGTATGTGCAAGCCACGTCAGAGGCCGTGGCCAAGTACAAGGATCTCAGCGCGGCCAAAGCGGCCGGATACTTTCCGATTACCAATCCGAGCTACCCGGTGGTGCACTATCTCAATCTGGCGTACATGAACATGAAGGACCTGCTCAATCCGAACACGGTCGACTCCTTGGTGTACGCCACCACTCCCAACGGCCCTGTGCTGGTGGCGGCCATGTATTTGATGCCGTCCGCGGGCAATGGGCCGATGCCCTACGGATGCTTGGTGCAGTGGCATGCACACACCAATCTGTGCACGTCAGACACCACCAACATGATTGACGGTTTCACTCCCTGCCCCCCCGGCACACATCACTACGGTTCCACGCCAATGATGACCCACGTGTGGCAGGTTCCGGTGGCCGGCGGCCCGCTGGCCGTCGACCCCTCTGATCTCCAAGTGGTGCAGGCCGCAATCATGGCCCAACAAGAGGGCCTGGCCCCAACGACGGCGGCCGCGAACTCCCCCAGCGCGGTGGCCGCCGCGAGGTAGGCACACACCGCCACCAGCGCGGCGCGGTGTGACGCCTTCAGCGGCGTCTGGGAAGAACCGGTCCACGAATCGATCAGCGCGAATCCCCGGCGAAATTGCCGTTGAAATGACCATTTCCCCGTCGATGCGTGCCTGGCAACGGCGGCGCCTTGTGAGTGATGGCAATCGCCGCTAATTTTAAAACGTTGTGTTACGCACTCGGTTAGCTCCGACCAGGGGAGCAATCGCGGGACAACTCCGTGGATTCGTCGGTTCGGCACTCGTGTTGGCGTCCGTTGTCGCCACCGTGTCACTGCCCAACGTCCTGACACCCGAAGCCGCGCAAGCTGACCAAGTCGGTACTCTCAACGCACAAGCCAAAGAAATCTCGCAAGAACTGGTTCAGGAGCAGTTACAGATCGGCGGCTACCAGCAGCAGTATTCGGTGGCATCGGAAAGAGTGGCGACCGACGCCCGGGATATCGCGCAGACGCAACAGCAGATCGGGAGCGACCGGCGCCAGGTCACGTCCAAGGTCCTGCTGGTCCGCCATCTCGCCATCGCGTCGTATGTCTTCGGCGATAGTGAATCCTCCACATCGAACGCGGGGGTGTTTGCCAGCAACGAGTCGACGGTGCAAGCGGCGGGCGAGTACACCACCATCGCGGTCGGCAATCTGACCGAGGCATTGGACCAACTGCACACTGCGCAGCACACCCTCCAAGGTCATGAAGCAGCGCTGCAACAACAGCAGACACAAGATCGCTTGGCACAGAGCACGCAAGCGACCGCTCTCTCGCTTGCCAACGACACCCAGGGCAAAATGGAAGCAGCCCAGGCCCAGGTGACCGGGCAACTGGCCGTGGCCGTGGCGCAGCAAGCTGCTGCTCAGTCGGCCGCGGCAAGCGCGGCAGTGGCCGCCGCCCAGCGGGCTGCGGTTCCCCCGCCGGCGGCGAGCCAACCAACCTCGAGCGCCTCGCCACCCGTCGCACCACCAACCGCAACCGGTGGGGCCACGACTGACCCGGTCCTCAACGCATTCCTGCAGTGCGTGGTACAAGCGGAATCTGGGGGCAACTATGGAGCGGTGTCCCCGGACGGGCTCTATATGGGGGCATTCCAATTCAGCCAACCGACGTGGAACCTCGCCGCCCAAGCGGCTGGACTACCCGGCCTCGTGGGCGTCCCTCCCAACACCACGTCGAAGGCTGACCAGGACACGGTTGCCGTTGCCCTCTATGCCCTTGATGGCGAGCAACCATGGCTCGGAGACCGCTGTAGCCAATAGGCACGACGTCGTTGTCGTCGGCCGAGGTCAGTGGAATCTTCGTCAGGTTTCAGATGCGGCGCGTCCCGTCAGGCGAATCCGGCCCCGTGAATTCGCCCGTCGTTCGCCCGTCGTTCGCTCACGGAGAACGCTGCTCAGTGTTGCTTGGCCCGCCACATCGGCTGCGGCACGGCATAGCCCGCGGTCTTGAGGGCAGCGAAATACGCATCTTCGGCCACGCGGACTTGGTGGACAACATGGGCGATGATGGCGCGTTGCTCGGCCGAGGGGGACAACCCGTCGCTGAGAAATGGGGCGATCGTTGCCTCCGCCTCTTTGACGGCGGCCCAATATCGCCGGAGGGCGTCGGCGCACTCATCCTCCGCCATGGCTCGTTGTCTCCCTTCAGCCTCGAAGGTTCCGATCAGTCCGACCACCATGTAACGCCTCCAACCTCGTGGCTCGCAAGGAGCCCATCCGCGTGTCGTCACGGTAACGAGGGTCACCCCGGTTTCTTGCGCCTGAACGTCCAGGCCGCTCACCCCCTATGGCGGTTGCAGTACCGCTGCGCCGTCGCCTGGTCCATGAGACGCCGCATCGGCATACGTCAAGAGCAAGACCACTCGACACCGACAGGTCCGACACCGAGTGGGCGGTCCGCCGGCACGACTTCGTCAGGATCGGGCAGTGGTGCCGTAGCCCGAACCGAACCCGAGCTGAACACCCTCCATCCATTGCACCGTCCGATCTCTTCACGGACCACGCCGTGCGGATTCCACCGGCTCGGTCGAGGTGGGTACGTCGTGGCCCACCTCCGGGGGTCCGGCGCGGCACGCGCGGGCGGCCCCCGACTGCTGGCGCGTCTCCTCGCCACAATTGTCCGCCCGACCAAGATTGCTAGCGTGCGGGCGTGCCCGAGCGACGCCAGTTGCCGTTCGATCCGATTGTCGAAGCCCGAAGACAATGGGAAACCCAGGGGTGGGAGGCCCAGGCACCAGCCATGGCGGTGGTCACTTCCATCATGAGGCTCCAGCAAGTGTTCTTGTCGCGCGCGGACGCCACACTGCGGCCGCTCGAGCTCACCTTTGCTCGCTACGAGGTGCTCATGCTTCTTTCGTTTTCAAAGCGCGGACATCTGCCCCTGGGCATCATCGGCGAACGACTGCAGGTCAATGCGGCCAGCGTGACGAACGCGGTCAATCGACTCGAGGCGCAAGGTCTGGTCGAACGACACCCCAACCCCCAAGACGGACGGGGTACCTTGGCCGCCCTGACCGAGCCGGGCCGTCGTCTGGCCCGGAGGGCCACCGAGCTCATGAATGCGCGGGTCTTCTCCGACGTGGGCCTGGACGGGCCAGCGTTACGGACATTGTTCGGCGCCCTGAGCCAACTGCGCCAGGCGGCAGGGGACTTCGCCTAAGCGGTTTCACTTAGTTTGACGTTGAAGTAATGTGGAGACTCATGGGTGACAGAGCGGCATGGCAGGACGCCTTCGATCGGTCGCCGCGGCGAGCGGCCCGATTCGAGACCATGTCGGGTGTGCCGCTCCGCCCCGTCTATGGGCCCGACGAGGCGGAGTTGCCCGGACAATGGCCGTACACCCGGGGTCCGTACGCCTCCATGTACCGCTCGCGACTCTGGACGATGCGCCAGTTCGCCGGCTTCGGCACGGCAAGAGACACCAACGGTCGCTTCAAGGAGCTGCTGCGCTCCGGCGGCGACGGCCTCTCCACCGCCTTTGACATGCCCACCTTGCTCGGGCGCGACTCCGATGATCCTCTGGCCAAGGGAGAGGTCGGTCGGGCCGGAGTCGCCGTGGACACACTGGCCGACATGGAGACTCTCTTCTCGGACATCGATCTGGGCACCGTGAGTACCTCGATGACCATCAACTCCCCCGCCGCGGCGATCTTGGCCATGTACGTCGGGGTGGCCGACAAGACGGGCGTGGATCGCGCCCGCCTCTCGGGCACAATTCAGAACGACATCTTGAAGGAATACCAGGCCCAGAAGGAGTTCGTCTTCCCACCCCGACCCAGCGTCCGCCTGGTCACCGACGTCATGCGGTTCGCCGCAGCCGAACTCCCTCGCTGGCACCCGGTGTCCATCTCGGGCTACCACATCCGCGAGGCCGGCTCGACGGCGGCCCAGGAGTTGGCCTTCACGTTGGGGAATGGATTTGCCTACGTCGAAGCGGCACTCGCCGCCGGCATGACGGTCGACGAGTTCGCCCCTCGTCTCTCCTTCTTCTTCAACGCCCACATGGACTTCTTCGAGGAGATTGCCAAGTTCCGGGCGGCCCGGCGTATCTGGGCCCACTGGCTCCGGGACCGCTATGGCGCCTCCGACGGGCGCTCGCTCCAACTGCGTTTCCACACGCAGACCGCCGGGGTCTCCCTGACGGCGCAGCAGCCCGAGGTCAATCTGGTGCGCGTGGCGCTCGAAGCACTGGCTGGCGTGTTGGGTGGTACCCAGAGCCTGCACACCGATGCCTTCGACGAAGCACTGGCCCTCCCGACCGAGCATGCGGCCCGCCTGGCGCTGCGCACGCAGCAGGTCATTGCCGAAGAGACCGGTGTGGTCCATGTGGCCGACCCGCTGGGTGGATCGTGGTTCGTCGAGTCGCTCACCGACGAATTGGAGAGCGAGGCCGAGAGCATCTTTGCCCACATCGAACAGGCGGGCTCCGGATCCATGCTGGACGGGACCATCGCCTGTATTGAGGACGGGTGGTTCGTCGCCGAGATCGCCGACGCGGCCTACCAATTCCAATCCAAGATCGCCTCGGGCGAGTGGATCCAGGTGGGGGTGAACGGCTACGTCGAAGGTGAATCGAGCCCGCCCCCGACCCTCTCCATCGACCCGGAGGTCGAGACACTGCAGCTGGCGTCCTTGGCCGCAGTGAAACGGGACCGCGACGACGACGCCGTCCGTCGCGCCCTGGGCCGGATCCGTACGGAGGCGGCCGATCCGACCATCAACCTCATGCCCGCCCTCATCGACGCCGCGTCCAGCCTGGTCACCGTCGGCGAATCGATGCGCGCGCTCGAATCGGTCTTCGGCACCTGGTATGAGCGCAGCGTGGTGTGACGAACGACGAGCGGCCCCTCCGGGTTCTCGTGGCCAAGGTGGGACTGGACGGTCATGATCGAGGCCTGCGGATCGTGGCGCGGATCCTGCGCGATGCCGGCTGTGAGGTCATTTACGCCGGCCTCCGGCAATCGCCGGAAGCCATCACCGCCATGACCATCGAGGAGGACGTCGATCTCGTCGGTGTGTCCATGCACAACGGCGCCCACCTCACCCTGGCGCCGGCCGTCGTCGACTCGCTGCGGGCGGCCGGCCTTGACACGCCGGTTGTGGTGGGAGGCATCGTGCCCCCGGCAGACATCCCGCTCCTCATGGGGGCCGGCATCGCCGCCGTCCTGGGACCTGGGGTTTCCAACGAGGACGTCGTGGCCGCCGTCAAGATGGCAGCCGCCGGAACGGCGCACCGGTGACCTGAGCCCGGGTCGCCCGGGCCGGAATGCCATCCACTCGCCGCGAACGGAGCGTCCCGCCACGGGTTATCTTTAACGTCTACGTGAACGTTATGAAGCCAGTGCACCAATGACGACTGCCGATCCTTCGCTACGACGCCCAAGCCTGAGAGGTGCCGACCTCAAGGGACCGGTCGGTGAGAACTACAAATGGGTCGCCCTGTTCATCTCAACCCTGGGCATGCTCATGGCAACCATCGACGGCACCATCGTGCTCATCGCGCTGCCGGACATCTTTCGAGGGATCGGACTTGACCCACTGCAGGCGGGGAACAGTTTCTATCTCCTCTGGATGATCCTCGGATTCTTGGTCACGACCAGCGTCCTGGTGGTGACGTTGGGCCGAATGGGCGACATCTACGGCCGGGTCAGGATGTACAACCTCGGGTTTGCCGTCTTCACCTTCTTCTCCCTCCTGCTGAGCGTGACGCCGATGACCGGGCATGCCGCCGGCATCTGGCTGATCACCATGCGCATATTCCAGGGGGTGGGCGCGGCCATGCTGATGGCCAACTCGGCCGCGATATTGACCGACGCCTTCCCGGTCAATCAACGCGGCATGGCGCTGGGGGTCAACCAGGCCGCGGCGTTCAGCGGTACCTTCATCGGGCTGATCCTGGGGGGGATCCTGGCGCCGATCAATTGGCGGCTCATCTTCCTGGTATCCGTGCCCATCGGACTGTTCGCCACGGTGTGGGGGTATCTCAGACTGCGAGAGCTCGGCCAACGCCAACCGGCTCGTATCGACTGGCCCGGCAACCTCACGTTCGCCACCGGTCTCATCCTGATCATGGTGGGCATCACCTACGGCATTGAGCCTTACGGGGCCCACGCCATGGGCTGGACCAGCCCGCTGGTGCTCGGATGCCTCGGGCTCGGAGTGGCCTTCCTGATCGCCTTTTGCGTGATCGAGACCAAAGTGGCCGATCCGATGTTCCGGCTGCAGCTCTTCAAGATCCGGGCGTTCACCAGCGGTGTCGTGGCCAGCTTTCTGGCTGCCTTGAGCCGGGGCGGTCTGATGTTCATGCTCATCATCTGGCTCCAGGGGATCTGGTTGCCCCTGCATGGGTACGCCTTCACGGTGACTCCCCTGTGGGCGGGCATCGCCATGATCCCCCTCACCATGGGGCTCTTGATCGCCGGACCTATCTCAGGCATCCTCTCGGACAAGTACGGCGCCCGCCCCTTCGCCACAGGCGGCATGCTCTGCGCCGCCCTGGCCTTCTTCCTCCTCGAACTCCTGCCCGTCGATTTCCCATACTGGGTTTTCGGGCTGGTGCTGTTCTTTGCCGGACTGTCCATGGCCTCTTTCGGCTCCCCCAACCGGACCGGAGTAATGAACAGCCTTCCCCCGCAGCATCGAGGGGCCGGATCGGGTATGAACACGACCTTCCAGAACTCCGCCCAAGTCGTCTCCATCGGGATTTTCTTCAGCCTGATGATTGTGGGTCTGGCCTCGTCTCTGCCCCAGAGCCTCTTCCACGGCCTGACCGAGCACGGCGTGCCGGTCGCCGCGGCACAACGCGCCGCCCACCTCCCTCCGGTTTCCACTCTCTTCGCCGCGTTCCTCGGCTACGACCCGGTGCAGCACCTGATCGGCAATGGCGTCCTTTCGCACCTGCCGGCGCAGCAGCAGGCGATCCTCACCGGGCGCAGCTTCTTCCCGGGCTTGATCACCGCACCGTTCAAAGCCGGACTCGACGCAGCCTTCGACTTCGCCATATTGGCCAGCCTGGTGGCGGCCGGCGCATCGTGGATGCGGGGAGGCCGCTACGTCTACGTCGAACCGTCCTCGGTGACGAAGTCGGGCGAACGCCCGACAGAGACCGTCGAAGGGAGCCCCGCCACGGGCGCCGTCCTGACGGCGGCCAGCGGCCCCACGACGGCCCAAGACGGGAGCCGCTGAGGAGCAGCGAGCTGCGAGCACCAAATCACCGCCCCACGGAACCAATGACATCGAATGGAGTCCATGCAATGAGCACCAGCGCGCACATCACGATCACCACGCCCGACGGTCCGATGCCCGCCTACGAATCATCGCCGGATGGGGGTGCCGACGGCGCCGTGGTGGTAGTCCAGGAGGCCTTCGGCGTCACCACGCACATCGAGCACATCGTCGATCGACTCGCCGCGGCCGGGTGGCATGCCGTCGCACCGGCCTTCTTCCACCGTCAGGGGGCTCCGGTGATCGCCTATGACGACCTCGAATCGGTGATGCCCGTCATGGGCCAGCTCACGGCCGAAGGAATCGCCGATGATCTCAACGCCACCTTCGACCACCTCGAGGCTGCCGGCTTCCCGGCGGAGCGTACCGGCATCGTCGGATTCTGCATGGGCGGCAGCGTGGCCTTCTATGCCGCCACCATGCGGGCGCTCGGTGCCGCCGTGACCTTCTACGGTGGGGGCGTCACCACCGGGCGGTTCGGCCTCCCTTCCCTGGTGGACCTGGCCCCGGACCTGAAAGCTCCGTGGCTCGGACTCTACGGCGATCGCGACCAGGGCATACCCCCACATGACGTGGAACAACTGCGGCAGGCCGCATCAGGCGCAGCCGTGGACACCGACATCGTCCGTTACGCCGAGGCCCAGCACGGCTTCAACTGCGACGACCGACCGGCCGCCTTCAACGAGGCGGCAGCCGCGGATGGCTGGGACCGCACGCTGAGGTGGTTCGACCGGTATCTGGCCGCCAAGGGCTGACGCCAAAGCCGTCCTTCGGATCTCGGAGCGGGTGGAGCCGAGGGTTTGCGCCCGCGTCGCCTCGGGATCCGCCCCGGGAGGCCCGCGACGTCGTATTCTCAGCGCCGGAGGCTGCAGGGACGGACGTGTTGGCGATGCAGCCACGGGAGGCAGGGCAATGACCACACGCACCGCCCGATTCGATCTCGGCCGTCTCCGCACCTCGGGAGTCATCGTCGTGGTTCTCGCGTTGGGTGCGGTCGGATTCAACTCCTGCGGGGTCATCAACAAGGTGAAGTCGACCGTGCACGACATACAAGGCAACAAAGCCACCATCGATTCCTTCAACACCAAATTGCAATCCGGGGCGGCGACACCCTTCGAAGCGACCTATGTGACCACCGGGAGCGCACCGGCGACCATTGTCTACGCCGTCCAGCCCCCGACGGGGGTGGCGTTCAGCCTCACCCCGACCGGTGGGGCCGGCACCGCCACCCCCGCACACCTGGTGGTGAATTCGTCCGGCGAGTTCGCCTGTTCCCAGGCCTCGTCTGCCGTGCCGTGGAGCTGCCAGAAATTGGGGACGGCCGACGCCGCCACCCAGAACCAACTCTTCAATTTCTACACGCCCGCCCACTGGATCGGGTTCCTCCGAGATTTCTCCCTCGCTGCCGGCTTCGCCGGCGACAAGGTCACCCAGTCGACCATGACCGTGAACGGATTCAATCTGAACTGCGTTGACTTCAACGCCGGCGGGGCTCTGGGCACGAGCACCATCTGCTCGACCGAGCAGGGCATCCTGGGGTACGTCAAGGTCGCCTCCGACTCAACCAGCTTCGAGATTCAGAGCTACTCCACATCGCCGCCGGCTTCACTGTTCGAACTGCCACCGGGTGCCACGGTGACGACCACCCCGACCGCGCCGACCGGAACCTCGTAGATCAGACTCATCGGCCCGGATTTACGCCGTCTCCCGGCGACGTAGGGCGACGGTTTGCGACCCCCGCCCTACGAGGGCTCGAAGGGCGCCGGAGTGTGACGGGTCGTCCCGGTGGCGATCACCTCAGCAATCGAGGCCGTCAGCCAGGAGAACGAGTCCTTACCGGTGACAACGGTATTGGTAAGGGTGCCGATCTGGTCGATGGTGATGCGGACCACATCACCCGGGCACAGGCTGAAGTCCATCTCCGGTACGAGGCCGGTGCCGGTCGACAGGATGACTCCAGCCGGAAACGATTCTTCGGCGAACAACCACCTCGCCAATTCCTCCGGCTTCCGATACATCGCACTGGTGTTGGTCTTCCCCTGCCAGGCGGTGGTGTCATCCCGGGAGACGGTGAGCTCGATGTCGAGATCCCCCGGATTGGGTACCTCCCATGCCGGGCGGATACCCGTGGCCAGCGCGCATGAACCGGCAAAGAGCTTGGCCTGAGGCAGGTACAACGGGTTCTCCCCCTCGATGGTGCGGGAGCTCAGGTCGTTGCACACCGTATAGCCGACAATCTCACCGTGGGCGTTGATGACGAGCGCCAATTCGGCCTCGGGCACATTGAGCTCCGAATCCGTGCGGATAGCGACCGGTTCACCGTCGGTGACCACCCGCCAGGCCACCGACTTGAAGAACAGCTCGGGGCGTTCGGCCCCGTAGACACGCTCGTAGACCTGCGCCACCGAGCTTTCTTCCTGGCGAGCCGACCGAGAGCGCTCATAGGTCACACCGGCCGCCCACACCTCGGTCCGCCCGTCGACGGGCGGAAGGAGGATGACATCTTTGATCTCGCTCGTTTCGCCGCCCGCGCCACTCAGGATGCCGGGAAGTTCTGCGGCGGACCTGGACAACAAGTCGTCCAGGTCGCGCACGGCGATCGACTTCACGCTGCCTTCTTGCCGCAGGCCCACGCGTATGGTCTCTTCCCGGCGGTCGATGTACCGCACGATGTCCATCGGTCAGAGCACCTCTCGCTGACCATTGATCCGGCGAGGGATACCAAGTGGATTGTCGTCCCGAAGGGCTACGGGCAAGAGATGGTCAGGCATCGACTGGAAGCACACCGGCCGCAGGAACCGCGCCACGGCGGCGGGGCCCACCGAGGTGTGGAGCGGGGCGGTCGTAGCGGGATACGGGCCGCCGTGCTGCATCGCCTCGGTCACCGACACGCCGGTGGGCCAGCTGTTCCAGAACACCCGCCCCGCCCGATCGGCCAGCAGCGCCATCAGCGCTGGGAGGATGGGATCGGTCTCTTCGCCGTGCACCCCCGCCGCCAACTGCCCACCAAAGGCGTCGGCCGCGGCGAGCAACTCCTCGTCCGCGCCATATTCGACCACCAGGGACGTCGGCCCGAAACACTCAACCAGCAATGCATCGCCGGCATCCAGCAGCTCGGGAACGGTGGTGGCCAACAGGGTCGGGCTTGGTTCCTCACCCGACGGCTGGGCATCGGCGGCAATGGTGCGGACGGCGGGATGGTCTCGCAAGGCCATGAGCCGCGCGGCATAGCTTCGATTGATACGCGCGTTGAGGAGCGGCACAGCCGATCGGTGTCCCGCCAGAGCATCGACGAATGCCCCGTCGCTGACGGCCCCGGAGGGCACGAACAGCAGGCCCGGCTTGGTGCAAAACTGACCCGCCGACAGCGTAAAGGACGCGGCGAACCCCGAGAGGATGTGCGCTCCCCGATTGGCCATGGCGGTTCGGGTGACAAAGACCGGATTGAGGCTGCCCATCTCCGCGTAGAAGGGGATCGGAGTGGGTCGCGAAGCGGCCAGGTCGAACAGCGCCCGTCCGGCACCCAACGATCCAGTAAACGCTCCGGCTCGGATGTGCTCAGACACTACGGCGGACCGGCCCGCATCGTCCCCGTAAATCACGCTGAAGGTACCGTGGGGCGCGCCGCTCGAGGCCAACGCCCCTTCGACCACCATGGCCGTGCGCCGTGACAGCGCTGGATGTCCGGGATGAGCCTTCAGCACAACCGGGCAGCCCGCCGCCAAGGCCGCGGCGGTATCTCCCCCCGCCACCGAGAAGGCGAAAGGAAAGTTGCTGGCCGCAAAAACGACGACCGGGCCCAGGGGGAACATCATCCGACGCAGGTCAGGGCGTGGGCCGGGAGTCCACGCGGGGTCGGGGTGGTCGATGGACACCCCCACGTACGCCCCTTCTTCGACCTGGTCAGCAAACAGCCGAAGCTGGAAGGTGGTGCGACCCAATTCCCCGACCAGCCGAGTGGCATCCAGGTGGGATTCGGCGACCGCGAGAGGCACCAATTCGTCGGAGGCAGCGTCCAGGGCATCGGCCACCGCACGCAGGCAGGAGGCTCGAGCGAGAGGGGTCATCTCGCCCCATGGTCGGCCGGCGGCCGCCGCGGCGGCCAGTTGACCCTCCAGCTCGTCGGGGGAGGTCTCGCTCGGAGTTTCGTCGACCATCCGCGGCTCCTTCAGCGACAGGCACCGCGACCGCGGCGTCCGGCGGGCGACATTACAACGTGAGCGGCGGGTGCCTGGCTCGACCTCGGACACCGGCACAACTTGAACCGTACGTTTCTGCCTGAGTGCCTAAAGGTGACTGAACCCGCCCGCCTCCTCCGGAGTCATCGTGACGGTGATCGGGTGCCGATCGAAATGAGCCACTGACTCGGCGAAGTCTTGGAGCAGAATGGTGATCAGATCCCGATCCACGCCTTGACGGACCAGGACCCGCTGCACGATGACATCAGACACCGATCCGGTAAGCGGATACGCCGGTACTTGCCACCCACGAGTCCGGAGCCGGTCGGCGATGTCGAAGAGTGTGTACCCGGGATCCTCGCCATCCTTGATGCGCCACGTCACCGTGGGTATGCCCGCCATAGGATTGCTATCGCACAGCAACTCGAAGGGACCCAATTTTACAATCTCTTGGGCCAAATATTCTCCGTTGTCGTAACTGGCCAAGTGGACGCGCTGATAGCCAATTCGGCCCAGCCGAATGAACTGGTAATACTGCGCAATGATCTGCCCCGCCGGTCGGGAGAAGTTGATTTGGAAGTCGGGCATATCGCCGCCGAGGTATGTCACGTGAAAGATCAAGTCGTCAGGTAACTCGGCCTTGTCCCTCCACACCACCCATCCGACACCCAGTGGGGCAAGCCCGAACTTGTGCCCCGACGTACTGATGGACTTGACCCTGGGAAGTCGGAAGTCGAATTCCAGGTCGGGGGCGCAGAACGGAGCCAGGAAGGCGCCACTCGCCCCGTCAACGTGGATATCGACATCGAGGCCTTTTTCTTCCTGCAGGCCATCGAGGGCCTCGGCCAGCTCCCGGATTGGCTCGTAGGCTCCGGTGTAGGTCACCCCGAATGTCGGCACGACCAGCATGGTGTTTTCGTCAATACGCTCCAGCATCTGCTCGGCGTCCATGTTGTACTTGCCGGGCGACATCGGAATTTCGCGCATTTCAATGTCCCAGTAGCGGGCGAACTTGTGCCACACCACCTGGACCGGACCACACACCATGTTCGGCCGGTCAGTGGGCTTCCCGGCCGCCTCTTGTTTGGCCTTCCAGCGCCACTTGGCGGCCATTCCGGCCAGCATGCAGGCCTCCGACGATCCGAGGGAAGAGGCTCCCACGGTATTGGCGGCGTCGGGAGCGTTCCACAGGTCGGCCAACATGTGGACACACCTCCGCTCGAGTTCAGCTGACTGCGGATACTCGTCCTTGTCCATGAGGTTCTTGTTGATGGCCAGGTCCATCAGTTGGTGTATTTGTGGGTCCTCCCACGTCTGGCAGAAGGTGGCGAGGTTCTGACGGGAATTCCCGTCCAGGAGCAACTCGTCCTTGATGACCTGAAAGGCGAATTCAGGTATGGTCTCGCTCGCCGGAAACCGGTACTTCGGCAGCGCCGAGGCCATGTCAGCCGTGGCAAACAGCGCCTCGGCGGCCTCGTGAATTTCTTGTGCCTTCTTGCGTTCATGTAACGGCATGGTTCACCTTTCCACTTCCCGTTCTGTGAATCTACGCCCCCGATAGCCCATGGTCGACCGTCGAGCTGTAGGCCCCCGACTGCGCCGCCAGGGTGCGTTCTGGCAACAACAGCAGGGCGCCCCCCAAAAAGCAGAGAGCCCCGATGAAGGTCCCCAAGTTGGACAACTCCACGTCGAGCAGTGCGCCGGTCGCCGGAACCACAAAGGCCGCCACCGCCGAAACGCCGAACGCCACCGAACCGATCAGATTGGCGAGCGGGATCCACCACGGCAGATTCCTGGGCTGCCACGAGGTCCATCCGTGTGACACCTCAAACCAGGCCAAGGCGCTCGCGACCAGGAAGCACACCGATCCCAAGGCATCTGGGCGCCACACCTGCTGGCGGGACGCTTGTGCGCTCAGATCGGTGGTCATGGCGTGGCCGGTGCTGATATTGAAATAGACCGTGCCCAGCAACTGGATGGCCGTGGCCCACCAGTCGATCTGATCGGGGCGGTAGACGAAGACCCGTCGCCAGCCGTGAGGTGGTCCATCCGGACCAGAATCAACCACCTCGCGGAACTGCAGGTATCCCGCACTGGTGAAGAAGAGGGAGCCGACGAAGAAGGTCACCGCATCCGCGTCGATCCCTACGGCCGAGGCGTAGCCGGGCACCGCCCCCAGAGCGAACAGGAGCGAGCCCACCGCGAACAAGACACCGATCCACCAGCCCCGGTGGCGGGGAGCCCACCAGGTTGAATCACCATCGGAGGCTCCGGTCTGCTTTCGGTGGCGGCGCGACTCCCATCGTTCGAGCACCTCCCCCGGCCGCTCGGTCTCGACCAAGGTGACGAAGGGACCAAAGCCACGTCGTCGAACCCTCACCTCCTCCGCCGGAACCATGCGCAGAGTATGGCCGCAACGAAGCGCTGGCTTCGGGTGTCGGTCCCATTCCCGCCGGGACCCGGTACCCACGCAGCTGGGTAGGGAGAAACTATCCCTGGCCGGGAGCCGTGACTCCGACGATCCGCTCAAAGCCAGCGACCCTGTCAAAACGAACCACCGAGCCCGTGTGGGGGGCGTCGATCATCAGCCCGTCACCGACGTACATCCCGACGTGGCTGACATCGTTGGCCCCGGCCCCGAAGAACACCAGATCACCGGGCTCGACCGTTGAACCCGGTGGCACGGCGGGTCCGGCATCGTACTGATTCTGGGCGACCCGGGGCAGGTCAATGCCAACCTCGCGGTAGACGTATTGCACCATCCCGGAACAGTCGAAACCGGTCTGCGTGGACTCGCCGCCCCACACATAGGGAAGACCGAGCAAGGCAATCGCATTGGCCACCGCCGATGATTCCGCCGCCGTCTCACCCGGCGCCATCCCGCCGACGGCGCCGCTGCCGATCAGATTGCAGCCAATGCTGCTATCGGTTCCACCGCGGCTCGGCGTGCCCATCTGAGCGGGCAACGGCGAACCGGTGCCCGGGGAGGGAGGGGAACCGTTCGTTGGCGGCGTGGTGGTCGTGGAGGTTGGAGTCCGCGCCGGCCCGGTAGGAGCGGTTGAAGGAGCGGCCGTCCCGCCAGATGGTGTTGGCCCACCTCCGCCAGGCAACGGGGTCGTTGGCGGGACGGTGCCCATGGGGCCCGGAAGGGGCGGAATAGACGGAGGGCTTGGGATGGTCAACCCGAGGGCGCCGGTGGCACCCTGGGTCGCACCGGTGATCGTCGGGAGAAGGGAGTTGGGTCCGGAGGCGTCAGCCGACTGGGTCGCCACGCCGGTCAAGACCACCGTCGCGTGGTGGGTGGCACCGTTCGACCCGACGGCGTCGCCCGTCAAGCCTGCGTACGGCGGCTCGTTGGCGCCGTTGCAGAGATCGACCGCTCCCACGACCGGGCCCGTTGGTGCCGGAACGACCGCAGACGGTGCCGAGGGAGAGGTGCCGGAGGACGTACGGCGTTGCAACAGGTCGGGCCAGTTTGAAGCTGTGTACGTCCTGGCGACGGCCCGTTTCTGCGGCGATGGGGCCAGGGAGCCCGACGATGCGGCCGCGGCCGTGGCGAAAAGGGCAACGATGGCAACGACGCCGATGGTCGTCGGTCGGTGCCACCACCCAGTTGTCCTGGACCTCTTTGCGACGATGAGCGAATGCAATACGTAGTCCAAGCCCACGTCTCCCCTTAGTGACCTTCCAACTGTGCGACCCCGTCGGCGCGCCAGCTCATGCAAACCCCCTGTCCTCGTTCCTTAGAGAAACGGACGACCGGAGGTGACCTTGCGGGCCCCAGGTATGGTCTACGTCGCAGCGATGGCTCGTAGGATGCCGAACACTCACGGGCCAACGAAATTGAGCATTTGCGTGAACGCGTTGTGCGGAATTCGCGAAGAATGCTCCGTGCCGTGCGAACATCCGTATCCATGAAACGGATGGACTGCCTTAACGATTGGCAACAACCCAGGCGGCGAGATCCCGCGCCATGGAGATCGGATCCTCGAGCGGGCCAAAGTGTCCAAGGTCAGGGCGCTCGATGAAGGTCGTGGCAGGCCGCGACTGGAGCATGGCCGGTACAAAAGCCCTCGGCCCGACGAGTTCGGGACGGCCAGCGACAACCGCTACCGGCATGGCCAGAGCCGAGAAGGCGTTCCACGCACCACTGTCACCCGCCCCGCGAAACACGGTCGCCTCGGTGGCCGGAAGGCAGCGCAACCGGACCGTCCCGTCGGGTTGTGGGACGAAGCCACCCACGACGTAGGACCGGAGCGCAGCAGGGTGGAGCTCGTCCAACGGCGGCTTCGACGCGTAGTTGGCTGCCGCGGCGTCAACGGAATCAAAGACGGCTCGGCGGCGTTCGGCCGCGTCGGCCATGCCATTTGACGCTCCGGCGGCCGGAAGTACGCCCGGCGGTACGATGACCGGCTCGTAGAGCCACAGGGAACGCAGGCGAAGTGGACGGCGGATGGCCGCCAAAACAAGCGCGGCGCCTCCCATCGAATGGCCGACACCATGAATGACCCGGTGGGGGCCGATGAGACCGCTGTCGAGTACCGCCACGGTGTCGTCACCCATATGCGACCAGGCGAGACCGGCGCCTTCGGGCGTCTCGCTGACGCCATGACCTCGGTGGTCGATGGCGAAACAACGGTATCGATCGCTGAGCTGAGCCGCCATGGGATCCCACGTTCGACCGTGAAGACCGGTGGCATGTGAAAACAAGAGAATGTGGGCGTTGGCATCCGCGGGACCACCCAGATCATGAACGGCGACGCGCACACCGTCAGCGCAGGGGATCATCGTTGGCGGCTTCATTGTAAGTTGACTGGTCGAAGGCTGAGTGACTGACGCCGCGCTTCAGGTCCTTCGACGGCCGACTCGTTCTGACGATCGCGCCCGTGACACGACGGCAAGCATAGGCACACGCGGTGGTGACACATACCTTCAGCCGAAGAAGACCTCGGCCTCCTCATACAGTTCGGGAGGCACCAGCTTGAGCTCCGCGGTGGCCTCTGACAACGGCACGAGGTCGATCGAAGTCCCGTGCAACGCCACCATCTGACCAGTGTGGCCCCCGTGAAGCGCGTCGACCGCGTGCAGACCGAATCTGGTGGCGAGCACCCGGTCGAAGGCGGTCGGGCTGCCACCACGCTGCACGTGACCAAGAACCGTGGCTCGGGCTTCTTGGCCTGTCCGCTGAGCGATCTCCCACTCCAACAAATTTCCAATGCCGGAGAGCCGAGCATGGCCGAAGGCATCAACCTCGGCCAGGCGGCCCGGCAGTGTCCCTTCGGCCGGCAGGGCGCCTTCGGCAACCACCACGATCGGCGCATAGTGGGTAGCAAATCGGTGTTCTATGTACGCGCAGACCTTGTCGATATGGAATGGCCGCTCGGGGATCAGGATGACATTGGCGCCGCCGGCCACGCCGGAATGCCAGGCGATCCAACCGGCGTGACGCCCCATGACTTCGACGATGAGGACGCGGTGATGGCTTTCCGCAGTGGTGTGAAGCCGGTCGATGGCCTCAGTGGCGATATTCACCGCGGTGTCAAAACCGAAGGTGTAGTCAGTGGCGGCCAGATCGTTGTCAATGGTCTTTGGAACGCCGACGATAGATAGGCCGGTTTCGGCCAACCTGGTCGCCACGCCCAGCGTGTCTTCGCCTCCAATGACTACAAGCGCTTCAATGCCCAGTCGATTCACCGTATCGAGTACCCGACGTTCGCCGTCGTCGTAGCGATAGGGATTGGTGCGGCTTGAGCCGAGGATCGTTCCGCCCCGCGGGAGAATGCCGCGGACGGCCGCCACATCCAGTGACATGGTGTCCCCCTCGAGGGGACCGCGCCAACCGTCGCGGAATCCGACAAACTCGTCACCGTAAGCCTGGGCCCCCTTGCGCACCACAGCCCGAATGACCGCGTTCAGTCCCGGGCAGTCGCCACCCCCGGTCAGTACTCCGATCCGCACGACGATGAGCGTACCCAGACGATTCCACCCACGCAGTCGATGGCAGCGAGGTTGGAATGGGGTGGTCGTGGAGACCGGTGGCCGGAGCGGTCACCGGTCTGAGCCATCAGACTGACCTCCCCTCCATCGTTCGAGCCCGACTGCGCCGCACAGGGGGCGCCCAGGGAGTTGCTTTCGCGCACCACCGGACGGCCGTTTGCTCGGCCCGTCGCCCCAGCCCCGGGTGCTTGGCCGTTCTCGATGGTGGACCCGGCGTCGTCGTTTGTCGCCCGGAAGGCTGAAAACTGCAGCCTGCCGGTGGTCCTTCGGGCGCCCCTTTCCGTTGATGCAGGCCAAAGGACTTGGATCCAGAGTCCGGCCACGCTCCGTCACACCACGGCGGGCTCTTCCTGACTATCGTTTGTCCCGCCGAAGGTCGGTACCCGCTACCGGTTGGGCCAATGCAAAGGAGCACGATTTGGTACCGGGACATGCTGCCTGAATCGCCAACGGGCACGGGCACAGACACCCAGGCGCCGACGTCCCGGGGTCCGGGAAACGTAACCGTCGGCGATCGCCCCGACATCCTTCGTGTGACGGAGGTCACCCCCTCACTCGCGGAACGGAGCGGGGCGCGGTGGGTATTGCGACCGATGGTGATCTATCTGGCGTCTCGAGTCGTCACGGTCGTCGCGCTCGCCGTTGCCACAACCAGCTCGCATACAAGCATTCTGGGGGAGATCAATACCTGGGACAGCAGATGGTTCATTCGGGCGGCTCAGTTCGGCTGGCCCACCCACCCACCGCAGAGCCACGGATATGTGGTTGGGAACACGATCGCCTTCTTTCCTCTCTTCCCCTTGACCATCCGATGGCTTTCCCACCTGACCGGTCTGTCGCTCCTCACCGCAGGGATCGTCATCTCGGCCACGACCGGACTTTCCGCCATGATCGGTATCTGGGCGCTTGTCCGACACTATGCAGACCAGAGATCTGCGGACCGCGCCACATTGTTGGTAGCCATGTTCCCCGGCACGTTCGTGTTGAGCTTGGTCTACTCCGAGGGCATCGTGGTGACGTGCGTCGCCTTCGGCCTCCTGGCGCTGTTGCAACGACGATGGTTGCTGGCGGGGATACTGGGAATGTTGGCCACCGCGACCACGCCCATCGCCCTGGCCTTCGAGGTCAGCTGCCTGTGGTGTGCCTACTGTGAGCTCGTCAAGAACCGGAATTGGCGAGTCATTGCCGCGCCGATCTTGGCGCCATTGGGTTTTGTCGCTTACCAGCTCTGGCTGTGGGTGCACACGGACAATCTTTTGGCCTGGCGAGTCACGGAACGAAGCGGTTGGAGCAGCTATCCCTCGATCGCCTATCCCGCGCACCTCGTCGCCACGTTCTTGCGTGATCCTGTTGCGACAAACCAGCAACAAGATCTGCTTTTTGTCGGCATCGTCGTCACCGTGATCGCTGCCGTCTTTGCCCTCCGATCACGCATGCCCATGCCGATGCTCTTGTACGGGCTGGCTGCAGCCTCTCTGGCCCTGGTGGCCGCACCTGTCGGACTGCGACCCCGATTTATTTTTCTCGCCTTTCCGCTGATCATCGCTGTCGCGACGTCGTTGCGCAGGTGGGCGTATGCGGCCGTGCTCTCTGTGTCGATTGTCCTGCTCGGTGTCCTCATGGGGTACTCGGTTACTTCGTATGCGATTTTTCCGTAGCTGAACGCCAGGCGGGTGAACGCGGCCATTCCCACGGCACTGCCCTGCCACCAACCAATGGACGACTTCCGCTCCCCCATTAAGGTACCGGTCATCGCATTCGATCGCTCCGGAGGGGACAATGCAGACTGAAGCCGCCATCTTGTGGGAACCACGGACGGACTGGGTCGTCGAGCCCATTGAGCTCGACCAACCCCAGGTGGGCGAGGTGCTCGTGAAGCTGGCCGCTTCGGGCATGTGTCATTCCGACGAACACATGGTGACGGGTGACCTACCGGGTGCGTTGCCCATCATCGGCGGCCATGAGGGTGCCGGGATCGTGGAGGAGGTCGGCCCGGGCGTGACGGAACTGGTCCCGGGCGATCACGTGGTATTCGGGTTCATTCCAGCCTGCGGCAAGTGTCCCCCCTGCTCAACGGGACACTCCAACTTGTGCGATGTCGGGGGAACCCTGATGGCCGGGCGACAGATCGACGGCACGGCGCGCCATCATGCCCGGGGGAAGGATCTGGCCATCATGGTCTGCCTCGGCACCTTCGGTAAGTACACGGTTGTCAATCAGGCCTCATGCGTGAAAATCCTGGACGACATCCCCCTCGACAAGGCGTGCCTGGTGGGTTGCGGGGTGACGACGGGTTGGGGGTCGTCGGTCTATGCCGCCGACATACGTCCCGGGGACAACGTGGCCGTGATCGGAGTGGGTGGCATCGGCGCCAGTGCGCTGCAGGGCGCCCGCCTCGCCGGCGCTGAGCAGATCTTCGCCATCGATCCCGTCGAAATGAAGCGCACGTTGGCGCCCAGATTCGGCGCCACCCATACGTCCGCATCCGTCGAGGAGGCATTTGAGCTCATACAGCAGGAGACGTGGGGACGGATGTGCAACAAGGTGATCTGCGCCATGGGCGTCGGTTCCGGGGCGATGATGGGCTCGATTCTGAACTTGACCGCCAAGGGCGGACGGGTGGTCGTGACCAACATCCACCCGATGGCCGAGGCCAGCGTCAGTATGAGCTTGCTCGACCTCACCATTATGGAAAAGCAGGTTGTCGGCAGCATCTTCGGCTCGGCCAATATGCGTTCCGATATTCCGAAGCTATTGAAGCTGTATCGGGACGGTCAGCTCGACCTCGATGGCATGATCACCGAGACCTACAAGTTGGGCGACATCAATCAGGGCTACCAGGACATGCGCGACGGCAAGAACATCCGTGGTGTGCTCATCTACGACGACTAGTTTCCCATCAGCGCCGCCGTCGCGTGCCGGAGTCGAGGCCGGCCGCCGCCTGACCGTCGCGTCGCCCGCCGTGTCGGCACGTCCTGCCGACTTCGGCTTCGAAATCCAGCCAGGTCCAGGTCGCCCGACCGACGCGCACTGGCGACGGTGAACCGAAGCGAACCGACTGTCAGCCGAAGGTCGATTGACCCTCGGTAACATATCTGTTACGGTAACCTTTTCGTTGCCAAGGAGATGATCGATGGGTGCCGTCGTTGTCCGCTACCAGACCAAACCGGAAAGGTCCGGCGAGAATCAGGCCCTGATCGAGCGCGTTTTTGCCGAACTCAATGAAGTGCAACCTGACGCACTCCGCTATGCGAGCTTCAGACTGGCCGACGGCGTGAGCTTCGTTCATGTTGCCGCGGTTGAGACGGATGACGGGACGAACCCCTTGACCGAAATGCCGGCGTTCGTCGAATTCCTCCGAGACATCGGCGATCGCATCGAAGTAGGTCCGATCTCGTCGGAGGCCACTGTGGTCGGGTCCTATCGCTTCGTCTGAGTGATCCAGCTTCATCGGAATGAGGCGCTCGAATGAATGAAGAGAGGCCATGAAGTACTACGAAAGCACCGCACACATTGATGCACCGCCTGCATCGGTCTGGTCGGTAGTGATGGACGGCGCCAACTACCCGAAGTGGGATTCTGGGGTCGAGAGCGTGGAGGGCACCATCGCCGATGGCGGGCGGATCACGGTCCGGTCCGAAGTGAGTTCCGGTCGTGCCTTTCCGGTCAAGGTGCAACGAAGCAAGGACGGCTCCTCCATGACCTGGTCCGGTGGCATGCCTCTCGGCTTGTTCCGCGGTGTGAGGACATTCTCCGTGATTTCTACGACCGGCACCGAGACGGACTTTCGAATGCGCGAAGAATATTCGGGTCCGCTCCTTGGACTGATCTGGAAATCCATGCCGGACCTTGGCCCTTCCTTTGAACAATTCGCTCGCGGCCTCAAGGAGCGATCCGAACTGGTTCATTCGAATCGGTTGGATGGCGGATGATGAATGAGCCGGCCGGTGATCCGTTCGAGGCATTAGGTGACGCCAACCGTCGCGAGATCGTGGAGATGCTCCGCGGCGGAGGCCGATCCGTGCGTGAGATTGCCGATGCGCTGCCCATCAGCCGGCCCGCCGTGTCTCGCCACCTTCGACTCCTGAAGGAAGCGGGCCTTGTCACCGAACAACCGCAAGGCACACGGCGGATCTATCGCCTGGATGACCACGGCATCGAGGCGCTCGAGAATTACATCACCGAGGTGTGGGGGAACACCGTGATGCGATTCCGAATGATGGCGGAGAATACCCGGTCACTGTCACCGTCACCCGCCTCCGCTAAACGTTCGACGCCGGGCCGAACTCCTTCGCGTTCGCCGCGGAAGGTCGGCTCGTCGAAGCGAACAGATCTCCGATGATCGATCCCCTGCGCTTGAGCTTCGAGATAAGAGCGCCGGCCGAGCATGCATTCGAGGTATGGACGACACGCCTGTCAAGCTGGTGGCCCAGAGGTCATTCCGCCTCGGGGAATCCTGACACCGTTGTCGCGCTCGAACCGCGTCCAGGCGGCCGGATTTTCGAACGCACACCCGATGGCACGGAAATCGAATGGGGCGAAATCACCCTGTGGCAGCCACCGCATCGACTTGGATACCTGTGGCATATCAATCGTGCCCGTTCCGACGCCACCGATGTGGAGCTGACGTTTGTCGACCTGGGCGACGGCACCACCCGTCTCGACATCGTCCACGCCGGTTGGGAGCGGCTCGGCTCGGAAGGTGAAGCTTGGCGGGACGCCAACTTCAGTGGGTGGGCCGCGCTACGCCATTCCTTCGTCCCCGCGGCCGAAGCCTGAAGGCGGCACACCAGGGATTTTGCGCTCGTGGCCTGAGCTGGTGGAAGGTCGACAGGTCGCGTGGTCCCTGTCGGGTGATCCCCTGTTTCACCGGGTGCCCAGGACGCCGGGCGTCACGGCCCGGGTCTGCGCCTTCTTGGCCGCGCGAAGGGTGCATAGGTCATGATTGATGAGTGGAAGACCACCCGGCATGAGTGCTTCGCGCGGCCGTCACCGTCGCTCCGGAGGAATGAAGGATCGGCGCTGGTTGATGGTCGTCGCCGCGATCGGTGTGGTGGTCATCGTTGCCGTGGTACTGGCCGTTGTGATCTTGCCCTCTCGGAATTCGAACAATTCTGATACTGCCTCATCATCGGCGCATCACGGATCGACCACCCAGGCAATCCGGACGACATCGACGACTGCTTCGACCACCACGTCAACGACCGCTTCGACCACCACGTCAACGACTGCCCCGCTTCCCGCCACGAGCTCGGTGGTGGTCGACGTCCTCAATGCTTCCGGCGCCACCGGCCTGGCGGCACAAACGGCCGCTGGCCTTCGGCAGGATGGCTTCGGGGTGAGTGGCATTGGGAACGCGTCAAGCAATATCGCCGCGGGAGGTCCGTCACAGATCTACTACGGGCCGGATGGACTACCCGCTGCCCACACGTTGGCCGCCTCGCTCAACGGCCCGGTGACCTACATCGCGAATTCGATGCTGGGCGACAACAATCTGATTCTGTGGGTGGCCAACGCGCAACTTACGGTGACCGCTACGACGAGCTAGTGCCCAGTAGTTGCGCTCCCCAGACACGCGCTCGGCAGCACGAAAGCAGCACTGTGGGGCCGACTCCAGATTCGGTCGCTTCGCCCCCTACGGAGAGTCCTTCAGCAGCAAAACGGCGCCGGCAAGAAGGCGATTGTTCCTTGCTCGCCAAAGGCCCATCACCCTCATCCTGGCGGAGCGACATCGTCAACCCTCACATTTGAACAACGGCCTGCCAATCAGACCTCGCGCCCTCTCATTCGCCGACCGACCAAAGGTCAGGAGCTACGCGTCGACGTCGTGACTACCCGGCGCGGAAGGTCGCCACCACCGCATACCAGTCGGTCGGCGACGCGAAGGTCGCCCGGGCGGCCTGGGATCCCGCCACGCTGACTGGCACATCCTCGAGAACCTCTGAACCCGAGCTGCTCTGGCTGCGGATGGTGAAGGTCTGGCCCTGAGAGACTCCCGGCGTGACGGCGGACGGTGATCCGCCGGTGAGGATGCCGCCGACCACAAGCTCCCCAGCTCCGACGGTGCCGGACGGTCCCGAGTCTGGCGCGGTGCTATTCCCAGTCCCCACCAAGGTCTGATCGAGAGCACCGGTCTTTGCCACGCCGGAATAGTCGGCCAAGGCGGCCTCGAGGTAGGTGGCGTTCGTGGCGCTGACCGTGATGGTCAGTCCGGTTGGGGCCGACGCCGAGTTCTGGAGGTAGTAGAGCGCGATGTCGCCTGCTCCGTTGGAGAACTTCGTCGATGCCGAGCCGCGCGTCCACACCCCGTTGACGTTGTCCGACACCTGGACCTGCCCGGCCGAGTCGTATTGGCCAGCCCAGCCGACGAGCAGGTCGCCTGCAGCGACGGGCTTGGCCAGCTGGAACGTGGCGCTCGCCACCTTCGAACCCGTGCCCAAGGTCCCACCCTGCACCCATTTCGCGCTCGGGGGTGGTCCCGCCGGCGTCGTCACCGCGAGCGGAGATGATTGGGCGGAGTGGTTGCCGGCGGCATCGAAGGCGTCGACCGTATAGGAGTAACTGGTCGAGGGGGCCTCCGTGGTATCGGTGTAGGTCGTGGCGCTGCTCGCGGTCGTGCCGAGCGGCGTGCCGTTGCGATAGACGGTGTAGCCGGCCACCCCCACGTTGTCCGTCGAGGCGCCCCAACCGAGGCCGACCGAGGTGGCCGTCACCGATGTGGCGGTGAGACCGGTCGGGGTAGTCGGGGGCTGGGTATCGCCGGTGCCGAACACATGGAACACGCCGACCGCGGCATACCAATCCGTGGCCGTGCTCAAGGTGGCCCGGGCGTCCTGGGCTCCGGACGCACTCGCCGCAATGTCCTCGATGTCGGCTGAGCCCGAGCTGGTCTGAGCCCGCAGGGTGAACTGCTGGGCCTGCGAGGAGCCCGGCGTCACGGTCCCGGGCGATCCTCCGGTGATCACCGCGCCGACCACCAGTTCTCCCGCCCCCACCGAAGCGGTCGGTCCCGAATCGACGGCCGTACCGGTTCCCTTGGCCGCCGCCACCTGGTCCAGGGCGCCGGCCGTGGCGACGCCGCTGTACTCCGACACCGCACCTTGGAGGTACGTCGGACTGGTGGCGGTGATGGTGATCGTCAAGCCCCACGGGGCCGCGGCCGAGTTCTGCACGTAGAAGAGGGCGAGATCCCCTCCTCCACCCGAGAAGGTCGTCGAGGCACTGCTACGGGTCCATGCCCCGTTCACGTTGTCGGAGACCTGCACCTGCCCGGCCGCGTCATATTGGCCCAGCCAACCGGCCAGCAGATCGCCGGCACGGACCGGGTTGGAGAGCACGATGGTGGTACTCGTCACCCGGGTTGCCGTGGCGGCGGCGCCGGCCTGGACGGCCTGGACTCCCGTCGGGGCCGGCGTGGTGACCGAGACCGGTGCGGAGCGGGCCGAGTGGTTGCCACTGCCATCGAAAGCGTCGACCGTGTACTGGTAGCCGGCCGAGGGCGACACCGTCGAATCAGTGAACGTGGTGGCCGTGGCTCCGGCCGTGCTGCCGACCTGTGCGCCGTTCCGGTAGATGGTGTAGCCGGTGACGGCGACGTTGTCGCTCGAGGCGTTCCACTTGAGGGAGACCGAACTCGAGGTCACCGAGTTGGCGGCCAGGCCGGTGGGGACGCTCGGGGGCGTGGTGTCACCGCTGGTGGCGACCACTTCGTAGGCCCCGATGTCACAGCCCTTGCCCTGCGGGCGGGTAATCCCGCGCTGGTCGGTGCTACCGGTGCAGCCCGGTGTGCTGGGCGGGATGGCGTCGATGGCCGGGCTGCCGGCGGGCAGTCCCATGGTCTGGGTCGACCCACCGTTGGAAGCCAAGGCGTCGAGCTCGGGCTGGGTGTTGGGGAGCGAGTGATTGGTGGCGGTGAAGTGACACGAGGAGCCGGTGTCGATGTTGTAACCCAGGTCGGTAATGGGGGCCTGACCGCCACAGTTGCTCCCGACCAGGCCGCCGGCCACGATGTCCATGCTCATGGACAGCTTGAACCCGGTGTAGTTGAAGATGTTGGCCCCGTAGGGCGAGGTGTTGCCCGAGAAGGTCGACTGCTTCAACGTGGTGGTGCCGAAGTTCTCGACCGCCCCCCCGCCGTTGGTGCCCCCGGTGTTGTTGTAAAAGGTGCTGTTGGCGATGTTGAGGGTGGTGTCGTTGTCGATGGCCCCGCCGCCCGGGCCGGTGTTGCCGACGAAGGTGTCCCCGACCAGGGTCTCGGTGCCGGCGGCGTTGAGCAGGGCCCCGCCGCCGTAGATCGTGGCGTTATTGCTGGTGAAGGTGCTGTTGGTGATGGTGGCGGACGATTGGTTGAAGACGCCACCGCCCTCCTGGGCCGAGTTCCCGCTGAACGTGCTGGTGTCCACGCTGAGCGTCCCGCTGCTGTCGATGGCCCCACCTGAGGTGCCCGTGGTGGCGGGGGACGAGTTGTTGGTGAATGTGCCCCCCGTGACAGACAAGGCGCCGTGGCTGTAGATGGCCCCGCCCCCCTGAACGCCGTTGGTGGCCAGGCCGTTGCTCAGCGTCAGCGAGTTCAGGTTCAGGTTGCCCTTGCTGGCGACGTCGAAGACCCGGAAGGCCGGTGTGCCCGATGCGGTCGATCGCGCGATAGTGGCCCCGGCGCCCTGGATGGTGACCTTCCCGGTGATGACGGGGAGTCCGGTACCCCCGTCGGTCGCGTTGTTGGCGCTCGTCAGTGTGTAGACGCACCCCTTCGTCAACGTCACGGTGCCGCCGCCGGGCGTGGCGTTCGCACTCGAAATGCCCGTGATCAGGCTCGAGGTCGTACAGGCCACGGTCGCTGCGCTGGCCGATTGCGCCGCTTCGACACTCCCAATCGCACCCAGAGCGAGCACTGAAGTCGCCGCCATGAGTCTTCGGACCATCGGCGTAAGAAGGGTGCGTCCCGCCCTCAAATCGCCACTCCGGGCGCGAGTCAATACGGGCATGCGGTCACTGTAATGAAACGGCGTAGACATTCGGGCTAATTGATGCCGAAGTGAGGCCAATTCGCCTAAAACAAGAGTCCCTCTACAAATCCTCAGGGTCACGTCCCGCAAAAGCGAGGGTCTTTACCCGCTGGGGTGAGGGGTGCGTGATCAAACCATAAGGGCTAGTGAAAGCGTATTTTCGGGGTGTTTCTCATCCAAAGCATCTCTTACCCTTTGGGTGACCTTCTCAATCGTTAGCGCCGAGATTCAGGCCCTCTCACAAGAGAGTCAGGACGTCGGCAGGTGTACGCAACGCGATCTCTTGGGTTGATTCACTCGGCCGATGAGGCCGACATTCGGTGTTTGGACAATCGGGAGGAAACGAAGATCGTGGAAGCAAATGACGTGATGCTCCGAATCTTTTGGAGGCATCGGAGGCTCTTAATCATCTTGGTGTTGGTGCCGATGGTCGTGGTCATCCCCCTCCGTCTCATGCAACCGGTGAAGTACAGCGCCACAGCCAATATTGAGGCCACGTCCACTGCGCCTTCGGCAGACACCCAGGTCCTCTCGATCCTGAGTCAGGTCACTGCAGTCGCCACGAGCCCGCAGGTCGTACAGAAGGCGATCAACGGGGCAAAGGTCGACCGCAATGCCCTTGACGTTGCAAAGCACGAGATCACGGCCACATCGCTCAATAGTTCTGCCGTCGTGGCGGTCACCGTCACTGACCCCAATCGGCAAGTTGCTGTCCGCCTGGGCCAGTCGCTGGCCAACGCCATTGTCGTCGCCCTCAACGCAATCGGGACGGAGTCGAACCAACAGCTGGCCACCCTCACCCGACAGCAGAATCAGCTGAACGCCACCCGCACCAGTCTTCTGAATCAGTTGGATCAAGCCCACGCCAGCAATCTGGCCACCACCGATCCTCATGTGGAGGCACTCATCACCGAGCTGGCCGGGGTCGAATCGCAGTTGTCGGCCAACGAGGCCGCTTCGCAGCAGGTGCTCGCCACGACCAAGCAAGATGCCGGAACCATCAGTGCTCCGACCTATGCCACCACGGCTTCGAAGGGAGTGGCGGTCGACGCCGCCCTGGCCGGGTTGCTCGGCCTGGTGCTCGGACTGCTCATTGCGACGATTCACGAACTGGTACGGCCGACGCTGGCGGAGCCGGCCGCGGGTGCCCGGGAGCTCGGTGTGGCCCTTCTCGGCGACGCCGAGCTCACCGAAGACGAGCTGATCGACTTCGACGCCAACCTGACCACGCGTTTGGACCTGGCCGCGAGCCGCCTCGGCGCACGCACCCTCGTCCTTACCGGTCCCGTCCCATCGGCGCGGCTCACCCAGCTGGCAACGGAACTCGACGAACGGCTGTCGGCGGCCGCTGACTCGCGGTGGCCACAAACGTGGCTGCAACCGGGTAGCGGGGCCGAATCGACCCGGTTCGTGCCGGGCGAAAGCAAAAAATCCAATGGATCCACCACCACCGTCAAGGTTCATGCGCTGGCTGTCGGCTCCGCCCTGTCCAGGCTGAAGGTTCACGCCCTGTCCGACCTGACGCTCCGGGGCCGGCCGCAAGCTCCCGCGCTCATCGTGGTCTTGCCTCGGTTCGCGCCGAGGTCGTCGCTCGACGAAGTTGCCGACCTGGGCGAAGCCACGGGGTGGCCCATTCTCGGGGTCGTCGGAATGCGCCAGAAGCGGAAGCGCCGTCGCCTCAGGTCCAAGCCCAAAGCCTCCACTGTGGTGACAGACAATGAGACAACAGCGGACAGCGTGCCGACCCCGACCACGAAGGTGTCCGTCAGCAAGAGGGTGGCCGAGGCCCAACAGGCCGCCGCCGAGAAGGCGCCCGCGTCCAAGAACGGGAACGGGACCGAGCCCGAGAAGACCGACCAGCAGGGATACGCGCGATGAGCATTCTCAGAATTGACAGCTCCACGGGCCACGACCGGTGGCGGCCCACCGCACCCTGGGACAGGAACCGGCCCCAACTGGGAGGACTGGCGACCCTCCTGGTGGGCGGTGGAGCGGCGGCCCGGACGGTGGCCCGAGACCTTCGGCGATCGCCCGACTACGGGCTCAGGCCAATCGGCTTCCTCGACGATGATCCCCGCGTTCGCTCCGTGTCTGGCATTCCCATGCTCGGCCGGCTCAACGATCTGCGCCACATCGTCCAAGAACACAATGTCGAGGCGATCGTCATCGCCATCCCGTCGCTGCCACCGGCAAAGCTGAGCGCCCTGGTCCGAGAGGCGGCCGACACCGGGGCCCATGTGCGGTTCCTGCCTTCGTTCCTGTCGGCGTTAGAGCGGGCGGCCAGGGCTGTGGACATGCGCGTCGTCAATTTCAACAACCTGCTTGGCCGCCAGGAGCGCCGCAACCTGCGGCCGACAGCCCGCAGTGCCCTCACCGGTGCTCGGGTTCTCGTCACCGGTGCCGGCGGTTCGATCGGCCAGGAGCTGTGCCGCCAGATCCGGAGCTGCAATCCGGCTTCGCTGCACATGCTCGATCACGACGAATCGAACCTGCACACCCTTCAGCTCGAACTCGACGGCGAGGCGCTCCTCGACAGTCCCGATGTGATCATCGCGGACATCCGCGACCGAGCTCGGATCAGGCAGGTCTTCAAGGCCACGCGTCCTGACATCGTCATTCACGCCGCGGCGCACAAGCACCTGCCCCTGCTCGAACGGCACCCGTGTGAGGGCGTCAAATCCAACGTGCAGGGGACGGAGAACCTGGTCGAGGCAGCCCTCGAGGTGCACGCATCTCGCTTCGTGCTTATCTCCACCGATAAGGCCGCGGACCCGAAATCGATACTCGGCGCCACGAAACGTCTGGCGGAGATGATCGTTCAGGCCCACGCGGCCGGACAGACGCAGGTCTGTTCGGTCCGCTTCGGCAACGTGCTCGGCAGCCGTGGTTCGTTCTTGACCGTCATCGCCAATCAGGTCGAACGGGGAGAAGCAGTCACGGTCACCGATCCCGAGGTCACCCGGTTCTTCATGACGGTGGAGGAAGCCGTGGGCCTGGTGCTGTCAGCTGCGCCGATGGCCGAATACGGCGAGACCTTCGTGCTCGATATGGGGGATCCGGTACGCATCGTCGATCTCGTTCGACGGTATGCCGAGCAGCTCCACGTTCCGGACGTTCAGATCCGATACACCGGCCTGCGTCCAGGGGAGAAGCTGCATGAGGCTCTCTTCAGCGACTACGAGGAGCGCCTCCCGACCATCGAACCAGCAATCTGGGCCGCCCGTCCGGCCAGAATTCCCGACGACTTCACCGGTCGTCTGGAAAAGCTCTACAGCGCCGCCGCCAAAGGGGAGGACGAGGTTGTCCGCGCCCTGATGGAGGATCTCATGCCTGACTACTCGCCCGTTCCGGCCAATGCGGCGGAGCTGGCTTCGGCCCTGTCAACGCCCTACCCAGACGAGTTCTGATGCGCTCCGTGTTGATGACCGCTGGTGAGCGGATCGAGGTGACCTGCAGGCACGGGTGGCTGGCGGGCGTGCTGAAGGAAGGGGCGGTAGGGGGACTGACTCAGTCCGATGACACTTCCCGTCCCGACATTCGAGTGACGGTCGACGACACCAGCGCAGCCTTCGATACCGACGGATGGGACGTGCTCACCAGAGATGCGTGGCGGCGTCCCGGACAGGTGATGGTGCGAGATGCGTGTTCTTCTGGTCTCGATCTGCTGGTCACGACCGGGGAGCCGACGCTGGACGTCGTTGCCCGCTGGCGCCCCCCATTGAAGGGTCGAGCCGCCTCGGCCGTCCTGCGATCGAGGTCACGACTCCTCATCCGGGCCGTCCTGCTGCAGTACCCGGCGCTTTGGCGGAGCCAACAGCGAGGGCGTGTGCCATTGCACGCCTCCGTGTGCACCGTCGGCTCGGATCATGGGCGGACGGTCCTCATCGCCGGTCCCGGCGGTGTTGGTAAGTCAACGCTGGTCAACGCCGAGTTGGCGCGCGGCGCCATCGCCACCAGCGACAACCTGTGCGTGAGCGACGGCCGAACCGCTTGGGGACTCCTCGAGCCGAGGCGGGTGTCCGCAGGTGAAGGCGGGAGCAAGCAGGGTCGGCGCATGCCCCACGATCGGCGGGAGGTGCCGTGGACGAGCCGGGTGGACGAACTCGTGCCCGACCTTCTTCTCGTGCTCCGCCGCGGCAGCGCCAAGACGACGACATCAGCGCCCTGCGATCCAGACGAGGCGGCCAAGTCCCTCGTGGCCGGGACCTACATGGCCGGCGAGCTGCGCCGGTATTGGGCTTTTGCCTCGACCCTTGCGCTCGGCACCGGGGTTGGTGACATCCACCCGAAGGTCGATCACGTCGCGCGGACTTTGACCGCCGGACTCCCTTGTCGAGAAGTCACGCTTGGCGAATTTCCCGGCACGCCGCTGGGCAGCCTCGTATCGACGGGGACGGGCAGCGAGGTGCGGACATGACACGGCGTCTTCGCGTGGCCCAGATCGTGACCCGCTTCATGGCTGGCGCGGGGGGCGTCGCCCTGCGAGGTGCTCTGGCGCTCGACTCCGACCGCTATGAGGTCGTGTTCGTCATTGGCAGTGGCAACCGACTCGTCCAGGAGGCGGAATCCGCAGGTTTTGAGGTCATCGTCCAAGAGCACTTGCAAAGCGATATCTCCTTCACTCACGACAGGAAGGCCCTGACCGATTTGAAGGCGTTCCTCCGTGCCGGGCAATTCGACGTCGTCCACACGCACAGTGCCAAAGCGGGCGCGCTCGGGCGCCTCGCCGCACGTGACAGCGAAGTTGGGCGGATCGTCCACACGTACCATGGCTTTCCTTTTCACGAATTCCAGTCCCGACTCCGCCGTAGCGCCTACATTCGCATCGAGAGGTCGCTCGGGAAGTTCACCGATGCCTTCTTGGCCGTCGGGCCCGCCGTGGCGGCCGAGGCCATCGTCAGGCGTCTTGCCGCCCCCGAACGTGTGCGCACCATCGGTGTCGCCGTCACGAGCGGTCTGGCGCCCGAGGTATCCGATCAAGCCGAGGCTCGCCGGCTTCTGGGTATTCCGCCGGGCATGCATGTCGTGGGTACGGTCGGCCGGCTGGACTTCCAGAAAGCTCCAGAGGACTTCGTCAACGCCTTGGCCGGGCTGGACCGTCAAGACGTGTACGGCGTCTGGATCGGCGATGGACCGCTCCGCGCCAAGACGGAGAAGCTGGCGGCACGACGCGGACTGGCGGGACGGATGTCATTTGTCGGCGAGCGGAGTGACGTGGCGGCCCTCCTTCCCGGACTGGACATCTTCGCCATGGCCAGCCGCTACGAGGGACTGCCGTGCGCCATCGTCGAGGCAATGTCCGCGGCACGACCCATCGTTGCCACCGCGGTCAACGCGGTACCGAACGTCGTCATTCCAGGTGAGACGGGCCTGCTGGTGCCCCCCGGCCGACCCGATCTCCTCTGCCGGGCCCTTGGCCATCTGATCGACAACCCCGCCGTCGCGGCTCGACTCGGTGCGGCGGGTCGGGCTCGCATAGGCGAGGAGTTGTCCCCCGCTGCCCTTGGTGCGGTCCTCGACGAGACCTATGGGCAACAGTCCGGTGCCAGGCAGGACGCCCCGTTGGTCCCGCTGGAGGTCGTCGCCTCATGACGGTGCGTTACGAGAAGACTGCTCGCGCCGACGTCGAGATCCCCTTCTGCCGTACCGAGATTACGGACGAAGCGCAACTCGGCGCGCTCCGGGTCCTGGCCAGTGGTTGGGTGACCATGGGCGCCGAATCGGTGGCCTTTGAGGAGGAATTCGCCACGTGGGTAGGGGCACGGCACGCGGTGGCGGTCAGTTCATGCACGGCCGCAATCCAGATGGCTCTCACCGCGCTCGATCTGCCACCGGGTTCCCCCGTGCTGACGCCGACCCTTACGTTCTGTGGTGCCGTCCAGGCCATCGTCCATGCTCGGCTGCGACCGGTACTCATCGACACTGACGAGCGCACCCTGGCTGTCTCACCGGAGGGCGTGGCCGCCGCGGCAAAGGGCGGGGCGGCCGCCATGGTTGTCCAACACATGGCCGGTTTTCCGCTCGACAGCATGGAGCTCGCGGCCGCAGCCGGCATTCCCGTCGACAACGTCGTCGAGGATGCGGCGCACGGTTTGGGCGCAACGACCCGAGGCGGCGCGATAGGCAGCCAGGCGCGTGCTGCCTGCTTCAGCTTCTATGCCACCAAGAATCTCCCGATTGGAGAAGGCGGCGCCATCACGACGAATGATGGCGCGCTGGCCGATCGCTTTCGGCGCATGCGGCTGCACGGGATGAGCGGCGACGCCTGGAGGCGGTACCACCGCCCGGCGAGCTGGCGATACACCGTGGAAGAGAGCGGCATGAAGGCCAACTTCACGGATCTCCAGGCGGCCATCGGCCGGGCCCAGCTGCACTCCCTCGACAGCTGGCAGAAACGTCGAGCTGAGATTGCCGCGGTCTACGACGCGCAACTGGCGCAACTTCCCGGCATCGAGCTCCCTCCAAGACCGCTCAGGGACCTGCACGCCTGGCACCTCTACATCGTGCGCGTTCACAGCGAGTTCGGCACCCACCGCGATGACGTGGTCGACGCGCTGGCAGACGCCGGCATTGGCACGTCGGTCCATTTCACCCCGGTGCACCACCAGCCGTACTTTCGCGATTTACTCGGACCGGATGAGTGCTCAAGGCTGCCGGTGGCGGACGCGGTCTTCCCGCAACTGCTCTCCCTGCCAATGCATCCCGGTCTCTCAGATACCGACATCGGACAGGTCTGCGAGGCGCTCGTCGACCTCGCTGGCCGGTAACCAGGGCACTACCCCGAAAGGACAATCATGGAAGCAACCAATTCGGAGATACAAATTCTCGCCCGGCCAACGGAACGCGAGGTGGGCGATGGAAAATTTACGGTGTTCGACAGTGATGCCGCCCCAGCCGACGAAGGGTTGATCGGGCGCCTCGGCGTGGGAACCGAGGGCACCGACCTGGCGGCCCCGCCGGTGGTACTTCCGGACTTCTGCCACAAAGAGAAGTCCGAGATGCCCTCGAGCATTGCTGTGGCCACACAGGGAGCCATCCGCCCGACGCTCACGGATGCCGCGCTCAATTGCGGAATGGCGCTCATCACCCTCGATGTCGACCGGCCGTCCGGGGGCGCCGTGAGTGAGTTCTATCGCCAAGTGGCCGAGAGGTTCCCCAGTCCGCCCAACTGGCGCAGGGACCTCACCTCAGCCGAAGTTCTCCGAGCCGCGGCTGAAGGCGCAGATTTTGCTGCCGAGCGGTATGACCTCGGCGACGCCGAGCTGGATCACATCGAAGAGCGGGGCCGGATGGAAATCGACTCGCTCGGAGGGGCGCGGCAAGCCAAAAAGGAACTGCCCTGGCTCGTGCGCCAAATGGGACGCCTGCGCTTCGGGACGATCGGGCCGAGCACGCACTTTCTCGAGCTCCAAGAAGTTGAGGAGATCCTCGATCCCGTGATGGCCGATCACCTGGGCATCCACGCCGGACAGGTAACCCTCCAGTTCCACAACGGGGGTGGCGTGCTCACCGGTCAGATTGGAGCCATGTACGCCAAGCGGAAGAGCGCCTCACGGATGCTCCGAGCCGAAATGTCGGTGCAGAAGCCCTTGACCCATCTGGCAACCGCGCACTCGCGCGAGCAGATGGCCAGCCGCCTGGCGAACTACTTCTCTGACGACTGCCCTTCCATTCCGATGTCCGGTGACGATGGGCGCCGCGCCCTGCTCGCCACTCGCCTCTCGATGAACTATGGCTTCGCCTATCGGATGGCGACGTACTCCGCCTTGCGGAGCATCGCCAAGTCAACGCTCGGCGCCACGACCAATTTGGTGGTCGACTCTCCTCACAACTCCGTCTACGAGGAGGAGGTCAACGGAGCGCCCGCTTTTGTGCACCGACACAACGCCTGCCGCGCCTTCACGGCGGACATGATGACTGGCCACCCGGCGTTCTCCGAGACCGGTCAACCGCTGTTGCTGCCCGGTACCAACCGGACGTCGTCATATCTGTGCGTGCCCGCAACCAGCGCTCACCGCAGCCTGTACTCGGCGTGCCACGGCTCTGGGAGCATCATCTCGGAGTTCGCGCGATCCGGCCAGTCGGGAGCCGATCCGCTCGGTCGGACGACAGCGAAATACCGCTATGACGGTGCTGCACCGGCCGATGTGCCACATCTCGATGACAACGGAGTCAATGAGGCACTCGGCATCCTCACGGGTCATGGACTCGTTCAGCCGGTTGCCCGGATGAGACCGTTTGCCGTTCTGACATGAGGAACGATCTCGGCGTCTCAGCTGCCTGGGTCGCCCTGCTACCTGACGACACGGTTTGGCTGTCCGGTCAAGACCATGTCGGGGCCCGGGGGCTCCGTCGCGCCATGACCGCCGTACCGCCAAGTCGATGCCGGGCGGTGGTCACGTCACCCTGGAGCTTCAGAGGCGCCACCCGTGCGGGCGACTCGGTCGATGCCGAGAGCTCGCAGACCTACGTGGCGTTCCCTTCGTGTGAGGGACCGATATTGGTCGCCAGCAGGGATGCCGCGGTGCTCCGCTATGTCGCTGACTCGGTGCTTTCCGTTCCGCCCGGAGCGGGACGTGTGCCGAGCATGGTTCTGACCGCAGGACTGCGGCTGCTTCGCTTACCGATCATGTGGACGTTCGCGGCGTTCGTGCGCGCCGCCGGTGTGGTGCTCGTGAGGCGGGCGGAATGACCGCAACCATGACCGGGCTCCGGACTCTGTCCAACCTGGTCGATGACGCCCGCGGGCGAGTTGTCTGTCTCGCCATGTCCAAGGACCCGAACGCCAAGGTCACCGTCCTGCTCTTTCCACCCGGCCAGGACCAGCCCGGGTTCGTGGCAAAGGTACCCACGACCGATGCCTCCGCTCGCAGTGTCCATCTCGAGGCCACCATGCTGGCGTCCCTCAACCGCAGGAGGCTCGGGCCACTCAATGACACCGTCCCGCGGATCGCCGCGATCGTCGAGCACATGGGCTGGCCCGTGCTCGTCACGACGGCCTTGCCGGGACGGGTCATGCTGGCGGCGTACCACACCTGGCGGCATACGGCGCGTCCGGATGCGGTGCAAGCGGACTTCGACGCCGCTGGAGGCTGGTTGGCTGCGCTCTCGCGCCGCACCGCCAGCGGGCAGGGCGACTTGGGAATGATGCTTGACGGTGTCGGCCCGACCCTGATGGACCGATTCGGCGAGAACCCCGACACGGCCGCGGACCTTGAACATCTGTCGGCCCTCCGTGCTCGATTGCACGGCCACAAGGTGGCGCGCGGTGTCATGCACGGAGACTTCTGGCCCGGCAACCTCCTGATAAGCGACGGACGGGTCCGAGGCGTCATCGACTGGGAGAACTCCCGCCCGGATGGATTGCTGACTCGGGACCTGGCCCGCTTCATGATCGCGTACTCGCTCTACCTTGACCGCCATACGCGGGCGGGACGACCGGTATCCGGGCACCCGGGGCTCCGAGCCGGTCAATGGGGTGCCGGACTCGAGTATGCGATCAACGGCACCGGCTGGTACCCCGAGCTGGCGCGGCGATTCATGGCCGACGGCCTCGAGCGGCTCGGGGTCACGGCCGACTGCGTCCGCGACGTCATCCTCGCCGAACTGGCATGCATGGCCGCTGAGGCGGATCTCCCCGATTTCGCCCAGAGCCATCTGCAGCTTCTCCGCCGCCTGCGCTCGGAGGACGGCCGATGACCATGACTTTGGGGCACGCCGCCCTGCGGGAGCAGCTGCCCGAGCTCAATCGAGAGTCCCTCGACGAACGGGGGGCGCCCCGCGGGAGTGCCGAGCGGGTGGCCATACTGACGCTGACCGCGGCCTTCATCTTCCAGCCCATCCTGCACCCTTCGGGCCCGTCCAACAGCTCGCCGGTTGACCTCTTGGTGGTGCTCTCGATCGTCGCCGCCGCCATCTGGGCCCGGAGTGGTCACCACAAGCTCCGGGCTCCCTATTTCATCCCGGTGGCCTTGTTCGTGGCCGCCGGCGCAGCGTCTGGACTTGTCGGGCCGCTTCCGGGCCTCGCGCTCACCTCGCTGGTAACGGACATCCTCCTCTTCGCCTGGTGCACCGTCGTCGTGAACGTGCTCAGCAACCCCCGTGCGATGCGCTACGCGATGGCCGCATGGAGCTGGTCCGGGGTCATCTGGGCCGCGGTGGTCGTCTGTGCCTGGCTCGGCCACATCACCCCTCTTGAAGGCCTGACCGCGGCCGAGGGGAACAGGGTGATGTTCACCTTCGGCGACCCGAACTATGCCGCCACGTATTGGACGGTGACCATCTTCGTGGTCTATTCCACCCGCACGCCATCGGCCCGGTGGATGAGGGTCATCGGCTACGTCCTGCTGGCCTGGGCCCTGGTCTTGACAGAGTCAAATGGCGGCGTCCTTGCCGTTGGCGCTGCCATCTTCTTCTTGCTCTTGCTCCGCAGCTACAGGAAGCGCGGTTTGGTCGGGTCGTTGGCTACGGCGCTGGTCATCGTTCTGGCCGTCGGAGGGCTTCTGGCGGCCTTCCCAATTGGCAAGGTCAGGCAGGATGCGCTCAACAGCGGCCAACCGCTGCTGGTCAACTCCATCGGCCGCAGCGGACAGAGCACGTCCGAGCGCGGTGAGCTGGACAAGGAACTGATGCAGCTCTACAACCGCAGTGACGGCTTCCTCGGCCTGGGACCGATGAGCACCAAACCAGTGCTCCAGACCGGGCTCTACCCCTATCCGAACGAGGCCCACAACGATTTTCTGGCCGCTCTCACCGAGCGCGGTGCGATAGGTCTGCTCGGACTGCTTCTGTTGACCGGGACGGTGATCTGGTGGGCAGCACCTCTGGTCCGCCGTCCCCTCTCGGCGGGCTACGCCGCCGCAGTGCCGCGGCCGGCCGGTCTGGTGGCGGCTCTGCTGGCCCTCGCATCTATCTCCTATTACGAGGAGGTTCTGCATTTCCGCTTCTTGTGGGCCCTCTTTGGCATCGTGGCGATCCTGGGCAAGGACGCGAGGCGCTGATCGTGGTGGATCTCGGGCGGATCGTCGGAAGTGATCGCAGGCTCAACACCGGCGGGCTCGTCAACCGCGCCACCATCTCGAACCTTGGTGCGCAGGCCGGTGCGCTCGCCGCCGTATCGGTGGCCAGCCTGCTCGTCGCCAGGGTGGGCGGCCCGACCGTACTGGGCGAGTACTCCCTGCTGCGCGTGCTGCCGTGGCTGTTCGGAGTCGTGTTCTCCTGCGGGCTGCCGACCGCATCGGCGTACTTCTTGGCGGCCGACCACGGCCGGGACAGGCGCCTCCGTCCGACGCTCAGCATGATGGCCATTGCCGGATCGGTCCTCGGCTCGCTGGCCTGGGTGGCGTGCGCCGTGCCGTTCCATGCGATCTTCTTCAAGCAGATTTCGATTCATCTGGTCGTGCTCATGGCGGTGGTCGTCATCACTCAGTTGTGCACGGTGACAGCCAAAGGTTGCTGTCAAGGTAGCGGCGACATCAGCGGCGCCAATCTGGTCATCGTGGCCGAGGAACTGTGGTTCGTCTTCACATTCCCGGTCGTGCTGTTCGCGTTTGGAAACCGGGGCGTTGCCTCGGTGGTACTTGCCCTGATCATCTCGGGCGCACTGGCGACGCTGACGGGGCTGATGCGTCTGGCCAAACAGGGGTTCTTTGCCGACTTCGGCATGCCGTCATCCGCCTTGGCGAAGCGGATTGCCGCGTTCGGTGGGCGGGGCCAGCTCGGGAACATGCTGTGGCTGACGAACCTACGTTTCGATTTCGTGCTCCTCGGCGCTCTGGCCGGCCCGGCGGTACTTGGGGTCTACGCGGTGGCGTCGAAGTTCGCGGAGCTCATGAGGCTGGCTCCGACGGCCATCAACTACGTGCTCTACCCGCGTTTCGCCAAGCTCGGGTCACAGGAGGCCACTCACGAAGCTCGCCGACTTCTGCCTCGCGCCGCCATGCTGACATTGGTGATGACCCCCTTTGTTGCCCTCGGCACCCTGGTGGGACCGGTGCTCCTGTACGGGCCGGCCTTCCGCGGGGCGGTTGTGCCCGCCGAGATCATCATCCTCGGCCTGTCCATTGAAGGGGCGGCCGCCGTCTCATCTGCCTACCTGCTCGGCGTCGGTCGCCCTGGGCTCAATTCGGTGGGGATGGGCGTGGGCGCGTTCATCACCGTGACGCTCGACCTCATCTTGATCCCCAAGTACGGGGCGCTGGGTGGCGCCATCACTTCCGCCGTGACGTACCTCGCGACCACCATCACGTTGACGTACATTGGCTACCGGGTCGCCCGCACCACGCAGCCATCTCTCTTCGATGCAACCGGGCTGGATCGAGATGGCAGTGCTCGGCTCCCTATCGACCGGGAGCTCGCGACGGCCCTGCGCCCTGACACCGCCATGCGCCGAGCGGTCGATGCCGTCATAGCGTTCGTCGCCCTCGTCATCGTCTCTCCCCTCCTCGTTGCGGCGGCCGTGGCCGTCAAGGCCACCAGTAGGGGGCCAGCACTCTACAAGCAGGTCAGGGCGGGGAAGTCGGGTCAGATGTTCACCATGCTCAAGTTCCGCTCCATGGTGTGCGACGACGAGCAGACGGGCCCACTGGTGACCGAACCGGCCGACCCGAGGATCACCAGGCTGGGCGCCGTGTTGCGGGCAACCAAGATCGACGAGTTGCCGCAGCTCTTCAACGTCCTGAAAGGGGACATGACGTTGATCGGCCCGCGCCCCGAGGTGCCACGCTTTCTGGGATGGTATGACCCCGAGGAGCTGGGAATCCTGCGCGTCCGGCCTGGGCTGACCGGGCCCGGCCAGATCTTCTACACCGAGTCGCAGTCATCCGAGGAGGCGGCTTCGGGTGATCCCGAGGAGCACTATGTGACCAGCCAGCTGCACCCGAAGTTGGGGGTCGACCTCGACTACCTGCGCCGCCGCGGTCTGTGGTTCGACCTGACCATCCTGCTTCGTACCGTCGCTGTGATGTTCCACACATCCCGCCGAACGCCCATGCCGTCAGTCGCCCATAGTCACGCCGAGTAGCCCGAGTTTGCCGAGTAGCCCGAGTAGACGACCGAGTGTCCCGAGAGCCCGCGTAGCCCGAGACGTTGCGTCACCCGTCACTCCAGGTCTCTGAGGATCCGAAACGGTTCAACCGCGAGGCGCCCGACCTGGCTCCCCCAGTAGGCCGCCCGTTCGCGGAGCGCCCGGCTCGAGCGGGGATGCGGATAGTCACGCAGCTCCGTCTTGTAGCACTCCATGGCAGCAATTTTGATCTCCAGTGTCTCGGAGACATCGACGAAATGGTTCGGTTGCAGACTGGAGTCGTTCAACGGCCAGGCCCATTCGGTGGATGAGGGAGTTTCGAAGACGGCGAACCGGCGCACCTGGGGCCGGGAGTAAGGCCGACAGGCGGTCCAGGCCGCCCGGGCGACCAGCCCGTGGTCAGCATTGACGTCTCCAGGAAAATGCGTGTACACCACGTGCGGCCGGATGTCGGCCAGCTCCGACTCAAGCAGCTGCGTAAGGTCGATGAACGGGACCGTGTCGAGCCGCTGATCGGGTAACGACTGCAGACGAATCGAAGCAAAGCCGATTGTCTTGGCGGCGCGCGTGGCGTCTGTCTCCAGCGTGGCCATCATGTCGTCGGGAGCGCGGCTACTTGCTCCATCCGCGACAACGATGGCGTGCACCTCGTCCCCGGCCTTGACGTGCCGGGCCAGGGTTCCGCCCGCGCCAAGGATCTCGTCATCCGGATGCGCACCAATAACCACTACCCGAGTGTCCGGCACGGCGCCTTAGCTCGACCCTTTGGCAACGGCGACCGGTGCATCCCCGAGACCGAGCACCCACCGAGAGGTCTCCTCATCCACGTCATCAAAATGCTCATGAAGACCCATGTTGTGTTCCCGTGCCCAAGTGAACGCCGATTGAGATGGCGAGCCTTCGCTCGACATGGCGGTGACGAGCAGGCTCCCATCGGCAGTCCCTACTCGGACCCCGTTCTCGTCCGTGCCGATCACCTCGCCGGGCCGACCTTCCGGCTCGGCGTCTCCGGGTACGGCCGATGCCCACAGCATGACCTTGTGGCCGGACCAGAAGGCGAAGGCCCCCGGGTACGGTTCGGTCAGGGCGCGGATCCAGTCGTGGACGGCACGAGATGGGCGATTCCAGTCCGTGACGCCCATTTGGGGGGTGCGCTTGCGGAGGAGTTCGCCATCAGCCGGACCTTGGCTCCGGCGCGGTGCCGTCCCGGCCAGTATGGCCGGGAGGTGATCCCGAAGCATGGAAGCCCCGGCATCGGCCACCCTGGTGTAGACGGAGGCGCAGGTATCGGCCGGATGGATCGGCACTCGACGCTGGTCGATGACGTCACCGGTGTCCGTCCCGGCGTTCAGGTACATCATCGTGTTTCCGGTTTCGGCCTCGCCTCGGAGAATGGCCCAGTTCACCGGGGCGCGGCCGCGGAAACGGGGCAACAGGGACGCGTGGAATCCAATGCAGCCACGCGGCGGAATGTCGAGCACCTCTGCGCCGAGCAGCCGAGTCCATCCAACGACAACGAGCACATCCGGCGCCAGCTGCCTGAGGTGCTCAACTTCCTCAGGTGCGTTGATGTTGGCCGTTCGCCGCACTGGGATACCGTGCGCCGAGGCCAGCGGCTCCAGATCCACATAGCCCGAAGACTGCGCGGCCCGATCAACCGGCATGGTGAGGACCTCGACGATGTCGACTGGACTCTCTATGAGAGCGCCGAGCGCCGGTTCGGCCTCGTGCACCGTGCCAACGAACATCAACCGGCCAAGCGATGCGTTTCCCACCGATGTCATGACACTCTCCATCAATTGCAGCTGGTCACGACTACTTTACTCTAGCCCTGCAGTCCCAGGATCGAGGCGAGATCTGGCGCACCCGCCGCCTTGCGGAGGGCCGGCACACCGACAACCTCGTCCAACAGCCTCGTCAGCGCATAGTGATTCAGCGCACGGCCGATGACCTTGTGCGACACGCCCGGCGCCAGGATCACGAACGGCACCTGCTCCGTCGTCTCCCCCTCGTCGAACACCACGACGATGGCCAGCCGTCCAGCGCGCCAGTCGGCCCCCGAAAGGAGCACCGGCATCCACGAACGGAGCCACGCATCCGCCTGCGCCAGCGTCCCGTCATGACCATCGTGGATGAGGTTGGGCGTGATCAGACCCACAGTCGGCAGGGTGCCCCGGCGAACGTCAGAGGCAAGCGCACCTCCGGTGACCGTTCCTGCTGGGACATCATTGGTCCGACACAGGCTGTTCTCAACGGGAAAATAGGCCCAAGGATTGTGGTTCACGTCGTAGTTCCCGCTATAGCCGAGGTCACATGGCTTCGGCATGGATTCCTCGTACGCACGGGCGCTGGAGCCCTTGGCGAGGGCTTGACCGAATACCGAAGGGCCCGGATAGGTGCAGCCCGGACCAGGAGCGCAGTCTTGCGGCTCATTGAAGGCGGACCCACCGAAGATGGCCAGATAGTTCGGCAGACTCGGGTGTCCAACGTCACTCCATGAAGTCGCGTACCCGAATTGGCGAGCCAGGCTCCACAGGTACGGCATGTGAGTCGGAAAGACCTGTCCGATGCTGTGATTCTCCTCCATGATCACCAACATCTTGGTAATCGCCTGTCCCGTTTGGGGCGTACTCGCAGGATTCGCCGCTGCCGCCGTGGCCGCCGTGGTCGACGTGGTCGCCGCCGCGGTCCGCGTGGCGGCCGCCGCGCCGGTCGGGCCATAGCCGACGGCGAGGAGGCCGAGGACCGGCACGATCCATACGACCCTGAGGGGCCGCAGGCGAGCGGATGTGCGTTGGCGGTGTCTCATTGAGATCGGGGATTCCAGGTGACGACCCGGCAGGATGCGGCGGGGGTGGCAGAGGATGGGAGCCAGCGTGTCAATATATCTCGATCTCTACGGGGGCGATCGAGGTCAGACGGCCCGAAGCTCCGTGCTCGCACTCGTGCTGGCAATCTCAGGCAACGGCTTGAAGACCTCCCTGAGATTGGTCCGAGACCGTCTTCCGAGCTTTTGATAGACGCGGGTCAAGTGCCCTTCCACCGTCTTCTCACTCACGAACAGCGCCTCAGCGATGCGCGCGTTGATCATTCCCCCGGCCGCCAGCTCCGCCACTCGCCGCTCGGCCGGGGTGAGGGCATCGGAACCCATGAGAGCCAGACGGCGCGGCCTCGCCCCGGCGGCGCGGAGCTCCCGGGCGGCTCGGTCGGCGAGGGGCTGGGCTCGGCAGCGGAAGGCCAGATCGGCTCCCCGGCGGAGAGTACTCAGCGCCTCGTCCTGCCGGCCCTTGCTGATGAGGACTGACCCGAGGTCGATCGTCGCCTTGGCGCACTCGAGTGAGGCCCCCGCTGGTTCGAGCAGACCAACCGCCTCGGTCAGCAATTCGAGCCGGTCAAGCGGATCTCCCACTTCGGCGGCCGTTCGGAGTGCCATCCCCAAGGCCCAGGGGGCACCGAAAGCCCGAGCAAGTTCGAGATTCTCACGAGCCAGATCACGTGCTTCGGTCGTGCGCTCTGCCCCATACAGAGCGGTGGCGGCGACGCAGCGCCACGACGTGACAGCCGGATTGCGCACCCCAAGCGCCTCGGCCCCCTGCTCAGCAAGCAGGAGGTCCTTCAATGCCTCGTCGATACGCCCTTCGAGCATCTTCAGCTTGGCCCGCTGTTCGACCGCCAGCAGCTCGGCGATTGTTCTCGGGATCGAGTCCGAAACGGCATCTTTCAGGACGCTCGCCGCTTCCCTGGTTCTGCCTTCCTCGATGAAGGTGGCGGCAAGAACCCCAAGGGCCATCGGGCGCGAGGCCCATGAGCGACCCTCCATGGCGGCGAGCGAGCGGCGACACTCGATCTCTGCCTCGTCGAGACTCCCCTGCAGGAAATGCGAGTAGGCCAGCACGGTCGAGAACTCGGCCACCGCCGTCTGCTGGTCATCCCTCACGGCGGCTGTCTGAGCCTGTAATCCGAGACGGTCGGCAACTTCGAACCGCCCGGCCCGAACCAGCGAGGCGACGGCCCGAGCCGCAACGACGATTGAAGTGCAATCGTCCAGCTGCAGATCGACGGCGCCAATGGCTTGCTCTGCAAGGTCCGCCACCTCTTCGGCGGTGGCTTGGTCCGGGGCGAAGGTGTTGACATACGACAGGTGCGCCAGAGCCAAGCGATCGAGGCGGGTCCGCTCGGTACGCTTCCGCAACAGGACCGATTCAATCGCCGGCGTGGACGCCGGAAGGGCCGGTGTCTGCTGGTCCCACGTCGAAAGGACAATTTCGATCCAGATGCGGAGATCGACGTGACCCTCCCCGAGCTGAGCCTCCAGGTGCCGGAGCGTGGCCACCGTCTCGGGTGGGTACGACTCCTGGGCGAACGCCCTGAGGCAACGGTAGGTGGCATCGGCCAATTCGATCGGATCCACGCCGAGTTCGGCCGCCTCGCGCAAGTGGTCGAGGGCGGTCGGTCGACCCATGGCCGCCTCCGCCGAGGACAGTTCAAGGAGTCGGCGTGACCGAGTCGAGGCGTCCAGGGATTCGTCCAGGGACCTCGCGAGGCACCGCACGGCAAATTCGTACTGGCCATCCTTGGCGTGCACGAGCGCCGCTCGTTCGAGCAGTTCGGCCGACCATTCGTCGGCGGTCGGTTCAGCGAGCAAAAGATGATGGGCCACCTGATCGAGGGCTGCTCCATGGTCATCGAGCAGACGCGCCGCCTCCGCGTGCGCCCGAGCGCGACGGACGGGATCGATCTCGCCGTACACGGTCGACCGCTCCAGGGGATACACGAAGCTGAGCGGTCGGTCGCGGCGTAGAAGGTAGACCTCGGCCAGAGCATTGGCCATATCGCTGCCCAGGACGGCGTCCACTCCGGCGAGTGCTGCCACAACCCGATGATCAGATCCGTCGCCGAGGATGGCAGCAGCCTGCATCAGCGCGTGAGCCTCCTCGGGGAGTCCGCCGAGGCGCCTGAGGATGGCCCGGGCGACCGGGGGCGGGGAGAGGGCCGCCAACGACTCTTCGGAAACGTCGGGGCCGAACCCCTCCCGCTCCAGGGCGGAAAGCAAGGAGTGCAGAAGGAACGGATTGCCCCCCGTAATGGTGTGGCATGCCCGGGCGAATGACTCTTCTGAATCAACGTTCAATTGACGGCCAACCAGCTTCGTCACCGAGTCGATCGACAGGGGTCGAAGCGAGAACACCCGGGTCGACGGTTCGGCGATGATGTTGTCGACCGCCGCGAGTGCCGTGCCGGCCACCCGGCAGGTCGAGGTTCCGATGAACGAAATGCGGCCGGACTCGAGTCGTCGGGCAACATACTGGACCCACACCAAGGACTCGTAGTCCGACCACTGGAGGTCGTCGATGGCGATCACGATCGGTCGGCTGGACGCGAAGTGCGCCAGATTCAAGTACAAGTCGTGGATGACCTCGAAAGGAATCGGCCGGCTGACGTCGGACAGCGACGTCGTCGCGTTCGCGCACATCTCACGCTCGCTCGGAGACAACGTGGCTTCGACCGGTTGGAACAACTGCCGCACGATCCCAAACGGGGATTCGGCTTCGACTGCACCACCCCTTGCATACAGCACGTCGTGGCCAGCTTCCCTGGCCACATGGCACGCCGCGTTGAGGAACGCTGTTTTCCCGAGACCCGGTTCACCTTCGATGATCACTGCCGACGGCGGTAGAAGGCCAGCGAAGGACGCAGCCAATTCGTCCTGCCACTCATCGCGTTCCATCAGCCGCCGGGTCAACTGGTTGGTCTGTTGTCGGCGGTCAAACGTCACGGATTGATCCGCGCCCAACGGTGCCATCCCCCAGTGACCTCCTTGGGAGGTCATTGCCCTTCCCTCCTAACTTTCCCCCCCATATCGGTTGCCGTCCGACCACGACACTCTGCCCCGACTTCCGAGGGGAAAACATCCCCAAAATTGGGGAAGTGATCGTGCGTCACACCGCACCGGCAACTCTCGCTCCCGGGGCTCGGGACACTTTCCATTACCGGGTGGTGTCCCGATGGTCCCGTCATTGATGGAGGTCGGCGGTCCAGCCCACCTGTCGAGCGAGCGAAACGGCCCGCAGCTGCGAGTTCACGCCCAGCTTCTGGAAGATCGAGCGAATCTGCGACCGGACGGTCGATTCTGACACCGAGGACACCCGGGCGATCGTGCGAACCGACTGGCCTTCCAGAAGATGACTGAGTACGCCTTGCTCTCGCGCCGTCAGGGCGAGAAACGGAGCACGCCGGCGATGGACCTCACTGGCGTGAAGCCGGCTCAATTCGAGGAGCCGTTCCTTCTCTCCTGGTCCAATCAGGGTCTCACCACCGATGACGCGGCGCACAATCTCGAGGAGGTTGCCGAACGGCCGCTCTTTGTCCGCCAGCGCGACCGCTCCGGCCTCGATACACCACGCTTGGGCCAGCCGATCGGTTCCAGCGGTCAGCACCACGACGGGACCGACGTCCGCCAACAAGGGAAGGAATCGAGAGACATCGTCCCGCGTCTCCAAGTCGATGCTCAGGAGCACCACGTGCCACTTCGAAGCAAGGACGTCATCCAGATCGAGCTTGGTGGCGGGTACGGCGATCTTCACCTGAAAACCCTCGATGTCCAGGGAGTATGCGAGGCTCTCGGCGATCATCAGGTAGCGCTCGACGATGAGAACCTTCGGCCGAGCCGCGCCCGACGTCTCCGCCACTCTCGGGCTCTGCAAGATATAGTCCGTCACGGCGTCACCCTCACCGTCGGCTGTGGCCTCCGACAGCTCAGTGCGGAGCGCACCCGCTGCTCGCGGCCTACTCTTCCGCCTGCGTTCGCTTCCCGCTGTCCCCCTGTAGGCCCGAAGTGTACGCGCTCATTCATGGCTCAGTCCGACTCCAGGACCTCGTGTCCCCACCGATTGGTGACTGGCCTCTACGGTACCGAGAGGCCGTCCCAGATCGGTTTGCTCCGCGTCCATTCCCATGTGCAACTCAGGAGCGAACGCCTCGGACGTAGCCAGAATCCACTCGTCGAGGGCGTGGCCAGGCACCGAAAGTGGTGCCGATCTCGCCTGACGCCACCCCGGGGCCTCAGGTCGCCCATCGACCGACCTCAACGTCAAAGTTCTTGGGACCTCTCGCACTCTGACCTTCCCGCGGCTTGAGCCTGGGGCCGAGCTTGGACACATTGGCCGCCCCTGCGCGACCGCGACCACCCCGAACCAGTCCCCGATCACTCGACCATCCGCCTGTCGTCTAAAGAGTGACTCGATAGCAGCATTGTGCCTAACGGCGAATGTGGGCGCAATTCCCCGGTCGCTGCTGGAGAGATCCCCGGATCGGGTCCGACCGGGTCTGATTCCTTCCCTCAACTGGTCTCGTGGGCGCCTCCTCGCGCGGCCATTCATCACATTTGACGCAACTCCGTGTACGTCGATACCGTCCCGCGGATGCCGGAGTATGACGCCATTGTCATTGGCGCCGGCCACAACGGCCTCACGGCTGCTGCCGTCATGGCTCGGGGTGGGATGCGGGTCCTGTGCCTGGAGAAGAATCACTTCATCGGCGGGATGTCGTCCACCACGGAGTTGGCGCGCGGCTACCGCTTCGAATTGGCCGGGTCGATCCAGTTCCCGATCCCGAACGAAATATTCGATGACCTGGGTTTCTCCTCGTGCCCCATCTACGAGCCAGAGGTGCAATCGGCGAGCGTCAGTTCATCGGGACAGCCACCGGTGCTGCTGTACACCGACCCCAACCGACTCCTTGAGCACCTCGGTGCCACGATCGGTCTCGACGCCGTGATGGGTATGGCGGAAGTCGCAGCCTGGGCCGAGGCCCCAGCACGCGCGATCGGGCGATTCGATGTACGCAAGGCGCCAAAGTCGCTCGACGAGATGTGGGCCTGCGCCTCGAACGAGAAGGAACGCGAGTCAATCCGTGTCGCCCTGTTCGGCAGCGTGATGGACGTCATCGATCGCTATCTCCCCGACCGCGACAAACACGCCCACGTCCGCAGCATGTTGAGCTTCCTCGCCGTCAACTCCACCTATCGAGGCCCGTCTTCGCCAGGCAGCGCGCTCTGCCTGGCTTTCGCCCTGGCCTCCCCTGGCGACGCCACGATGTCCAAGGTGCGGGGCGGCATCGGCGCCATGTCCGACCACCTCCTGGGATTGTTCGAGCAGCACCACGGTGAGCTTCGCCGTCACGCCAAGGTCGCCAAGATCCTTGTATCCGGAGGACCCCAGGGTCGAGTCGACGGTGTCGTACTCGCCGACGGCGACGTGATCACTGCGCCGGTCGTGGTCTCAAATCTCGACCCCACGACCACCTTTACTCGGTTGCTTGATCGCGATGACGTGCCGGAGGCATTCGCCCAGCGGGTTGATGCCATCGATCACCGGGCCGCATATTTTCAGATCCATTTCGCACTCAACGGCCTGCCCGAGTTCGTTGGCCCCAATGAGGTCCTCAATCAGGGTGGGCTCCGCCGGAATGTGACCTTCTTCGACACGGCCGAACAGATGCAGCTCGACTTCGAAGGTTGCGTACGTGGGTTCGTTCCCGAGTCGCCGTCGTTCAACCTGCAGATCCCGACGCTCGATGACCCGGATCTGGCCCCCCCTGGCAAGCATGCGGCGAGCGGGTTCGCCTTCTACTTTCCGATAGGCGCCAATCGTGCCGAGCAAGCGCGATTGCGCGACGACATGGCCCAACGGATCGTGACGAAGATCGCCAGGATGGCGCCGAACTTTCCCGACCTCATTGAGCGTCAATTCAACTACCCCGCCTACACCTACGAATTGATGTTCGGGTGCGCCGGTGGTGACTTCACTCACGGGCTGCTGCAGCCGGAATTCATGGGGCCCTTCCGACCGGGTCCCCGAGGTTGGTCGGACAACCCCATTGCGATTGACGGTCTCTACCTGTGCGGCGCGGGATGCCACGGCGGCCCAGGCGTCACGTTCATTCCTGGGTACAACTGCGGTTACGCCGTATTGGACGCCGAAACTTCAGCGCGGTTGTAGCGAATCTGTCGCTCCACGAAGGCCAGAAACATGGCCATCGAGAAGGCGAGGCTGGTGAAGAGGCTCATCACAAAAAAGATCCATGGGATCTTCAGCCCACGCCTTCGTCCGTCGACAATTGTCCACAGGGGCAACAGGACGAGGTTGACGATGATGTAGTCCTGAGCCGCCGAATCCGACGCCCAATTCGAAAAGAGTGACTTGGTGTAATTGACGTAGCTCGCCTTGGGACCGTAGAGGTGGGTGTAGCGGACGTTGAAGTACCAACCGAGGCCCAGGGAGGCGAGGCCGACCACGTACAACACGACTTCGAGCAACGACACCCGACCAACCGCACCTCCGACAAAAAGGCGCCGATTGAAGACGAACGCGACAACGGTGGTCACCACCCCGAGCGCGCCGTAGTACAGAAGTTGAGTAGTCATGACCCTCCCCGATCGCGCCCTGTGAAAACTGCCACTCCCCCACTCGGAGTGTCAAGGTTGACAACGGCGGCCCGAAGCGGTCCACCGGTTGGGTGTGGGATCACTCGAAGGATCCTTCCTCGAGCCAGATCGAGAGCAGGATTGAGACCTTGGATAGGGGATTTCGGCCATCCTTTTCCGGCCTATACAGTCGATCGGATGGACTGGTTGGCGAGATGGCGGGAGCTCATGGAACGCCCCGAGAGGAACCTCCCCCTCGACGAGGCCGCCCTCGTAATCGCCGCCGTCGCCGACCCCAATCTCGACGTGCCGGCCGAGCTCTCCCGCCTCGACGACGTGGCGGCGCAAATCGGGACGGCCGACACCGAGCGGGTGTGCCGGTTGCTGTTCGAGACTCTGCACCTCAAAGGCGACCACCAGTCATACGACGACCCGCGCAATTCCTATCTCCATCAGATACTCGATCGTCGGCTGGGCATACCGATCTCACTGTCGGTGCTCCTCATCGAGATCGGGCGTCGCTGCGGCGTCACCCTGGAGGGCGTGGGAATGCCCGGTCACTTCCTGGTGAGGGATCCCAGTTGCCCCGACCTGCTCATCGACGCCTTCTCCGGCGGCAACCGTCTTGATCACGCCGCCTGTCTTCGGCTCCTCCATGCTTCGGTAGGACCGGAAGTCGATCTCCGGGTCGACATGCTGGACCCGGTCGGACCACGGGCCATCCTGGCCCGGATGCTGGCCAACCTCGACCACAGCTTCCGGCGCCGAGCCGATCGAAGCAGCCTGCTCAAGGTGACCCGCCTGCGCGTTGCCATTCCCGGACTTCCGCTGGCCGATCGGCTGGCGTCAGCCGATGGTCTCGCCGGACTCGGCTGCCACGACGAAGCGGCGGCCATCCTGGAAGAAATGGCCGGCAGCCCCGATATCTCCGCCGAGTCCGCCCGTGCTTTGCGCGCCCGGGCCCAGAGCCTTCTCGCCGCCCTCAACTGACGAGTGGTGGCGCTCATCCACGCTTGACCCTTCCCCGAAGGGCAGCAAAGCACAAGGTCATGCTGATGAGCCCCACGACCGCCACCGCCAACAGTGCTTCTCCCAGCGGAGCCCATTGCCCGCCACCCCCCACCTCGAGCGAGCGCAGGCCGCCGAGCAGGTAGGTGACGGGATTGAACCCGGCGACCGTGTTCAGCCACCCGGACAACTCGCTGCGCGGCACATACGAGGTCGTGAGGAACAAAAAGGGGAAGAAGAGGAGAAACGTGGAATTCACCGCCGCCGGATTGCCGGTCTTGAGCGCGATGGCATAGGCGAAGCCGGCGAACGCCAAGCTCCAAAGCGATGCAAGGAGGATGAATCCGACCACACCGATGGGCCCGGCATGGAACCGCACTCCAAGAATGGAACCGAGGATCAGGATCGGAATCGTCAAGACTGCGGCCACGGCAACGTCGGCCGCCATATGGCCCACGAGAATGGCGGTTCGGCGAACCGGAGTGAGGAGCAGCCGATCAAAGTACTTGCTCTGGATATCAAGGACGAGGGCGGGGGCACGTGATACTCCGGTCACGCCGAGGAGGACCGCGGTGGCCATTTCGAAGGATGTGTAGTTGAAGTTCGGGATCGACGAGGTGACATTTTTCAGCGTGGCGATATTGACCACGAAGAAGAACAGCGCGATGAAGACCGGTGGGATGACGACCGAAATGTCACGTGGCACGGCACGAAGCGCGCGTCCGGCGATCGAGGCCAGGTCACGGAGGGCTCCAGCCGGACGGGCGTGGATCACTCCGCTGGGGGAAGGATCGAAGGTACCGGTCGTCGTGGTCATACCCGGTCCTCCTGGGCGTTTGTCCGTTCGATGTGTGTGCCGGTGAGATCGAGAAACACGTCGTCCAGCGTTGGCGTCCGGAGCGTCAGGTCACGCACGACGACGTCCGTCCCGGCGAGGGCCACCGCGACGGGGCTGATCGTTGCCGATCCAATGCCCGTGGCGATGACCAGCTCGTTCCCGTGCACGTCGACGCTCTGCACGCCGGGCACCTGTTCGAGCAGGGAACTCACGCTGGCTGCGTCGCCCTCCACTCGAGCGATGATGACGTCGGAGCCAACTGACCGTTTCAACTCGGTTGGCGTACCCTCGGCGACGATTCGGCCGTTGTCGATGATCCCGACTCGGTGGGCCAGCTCGTCAGCCTCCTCGAGGTACTGCGTGGTCAAGAAGATGGTCATGTTGAGCTCGGCATTGAGTCGCCGTACCTCGGCCCACACCTGGACCCGACTTACAGGGTCCAGTCCCGTGGTGGGTTCGTCAAGGAACACGATCTCGGGGTTGTGAATCAACGCGGCGGCCAGATCGAGCCGTCGCTTCATCCCTCCCGAGTAGGTCCCGATCAGGCGATCGAGGAAGTCGCCCAGATTGATCAGCTCCGCCAGGTCGTCCACCCTTTGCCGAATCTCCCGGCGATTCAGCCCGTAGAGGCGGCCCTGGAGCTGCAGGAGTTCGGTCCCGGTCTGGTTCGGATCGAGTGCCGCCTCCTGGAGCGCCACCCCGATCCGCAGGCGGACCTCTCCGGGCTGGTCAGCCACGTCGTAGCCGGCCACCACAGCTCGTCCCCCCGAAGGCGCCATCAGCGTGCACAACATACGGACCGTCGTCGACTTGCCTGCACCGTTCGGCCCCAAAAATCCGTAGATCTCTCCGGCCGGGATCTGAAGGTCAACCCCGTCGACCGCCCGCACGCCATCGAAGTCACGTACCAACGCCTCAGTGCGAATCGCGACATCAGCCGGCATCTTCGAACAAGGTACCGGAGGACGGGCGAATTGATCCACTGGGATCGCGCTCTGTCCTCTTATATCCGTCATACCAGTGGTGACGACGCGGTCTGCCAGAACTCATCGGCGATTCCGAGGAATTCATCGGAATTCAGCGGTTGGGAGGCGCGCCACCGCGCCCGTGAAGGCGGTTCGGTATGGCCACTGGCGGCCAGCAATAATGGATTCGATGAGGGACCCCTTCCAAAGGGTGTGGATCGGCATCGGAGCCTTGGCCTTTGTGCTCGTGGCGGGAACGGTGGGGTATCTGGTCCTCGGTTTCGATTTCCTTGACGCGGCCTATCAAACGGTCTCCACCGTGACCACCGTTGGCGCCAATTCACCACATCACCTCGATGCCAACGGCAAGGCCTTCACGATTGTCCTGATCCTCCTGGGTGTGGGTACGGCTCTGTACGCCTTTTCGGCGGTGTTCGAGCTTCTCCTCGAGGGCCACGTCCGAGACCTCATGAGGAGGCGAAAGATGGAACGGAGCATCGATCGAATGGACAGGCATGTGATCGTGTGTGGATGGGGCCGCGTCGGTCGCGAAGTGGCCGAGTTCCTCACGAATTCCGGTGTGGACATCGTCATCATCGACCGCAATCCAGATCGGCTTGACCACATCTCCCACTCGTCGGTGTGCGGCGATGTGACCGACGACGAGACTCTTCGTCGGGCGGGCATCGACCGGGCCACGACGCTGGTGGCGGCGCTCGATTCCGACGCTGACAATCTCTACGTGACGGTGGCCAGCAAGTCGATGCGACCTGATCTCCAAATCATCGCCCGGGCCCGAAGCGAGTCCTCGGAGCCGAAGCTGGAGCGCGCCGGCGCGGACCGCGTGGTGAACCCTCAGCAGCTGGGCGGATACCGGATGGCGTCATTCGTGACTCAGCCCCACGTGGTGGATTTCGTCGACGTGGTCATGCACGACGGCACGCTGAAATTTCGGTTGGGAGAGCTGACCGTCTCCGCCGATTCGAATCTCGCGGGCAACACACTTCGCTCGGCCCACCTTCGCGATCGCACTGGAGCATTGGTTCTCGCCATCCGGCGTCCCGACGGCAGCTTCCTGACCAATCCTTCGCCCGAGGATGCCATCACCGCTGGAGACGTCCTGATCAGCGTCGGCACCGACGAACAGCTCGACGCGCTCGCCGAATTCGCGCTCCAACGCCATACGTCGCCACAGTGACTATTCCTCCTACCCCTCCCTCTCGCTGTCGTCCGCTCGTGTCCGTCAGTCCCGGCCTCACATCGAGATTCAATGCTCTCGTCCCCTTCCGACGGAGGACGGGCGCGACGAGGGCTGCCTCGGGCACCACGGCGAACGACCGGAGCATCCGATGAGCTGGAACAACCATGACCTGTCCACCCCTGGTGAGCCCCAGCTGGAGGAGGTGAGCGATCGGGTCTACGCCTACATCCAGCCCGATGGGAGCTGGTACATCAACAACACCGGGTTCCTGGTCAGTGACACCGGGGTCACCAGTATCGACGCCTGCGCAACCGAGAGGCGCACCCTCGCCTACCTCGACACCATCGCCGAAGTCAGCGACCAGCCCGTGCGGACACTGGTCAACACCCATCATCACGGCGACCACACCCATGGAAATTTCCTCTTCTCGGGAGCCACGATCGTCGCTCACGAGTTGTGCCGAGAGGAACTGCTGGCCACGGGCCTTCCGGCCAATCGGGGCATCTGGAATGACGTCGACTGGGGAGCCGTGAAGCTCGCACCACCATTTCTCACTTACACGGACGCGGTTACGGTGTGGGTCGACTCGATGGCGTGCGAGGTCCGCCATGTCGGTGGGGCGGCACACACCACGAACGATTCGCTGGTCTGGCTTCCGGAGAGGTCGGTCCTGTTCTGTGGCGATCTCTTGTTCAATTTGGGCACCCCGTTCGTGCTCATGGGCTCGGTGGAGGGGGCCATCGACGTGCTGGAGACCGTCGTCCGGCCGCTCGGAGCCCAGACGATCGTGCCCGGCCATGGTCCGGTCGGTGGTCCCGAGCTCATCGACGAGGTGCTCGACTACCTGCGCTTCGTCATGTCAACAGCGCGGAAGGGAATCGAAGCCGGCCTCGGCCCCCTCGAGGTGGCCATGGAGACCCACCTCGGACAATTCTCGGAACTCCTCGATCGTGAGCGCATCGTCGGCAACCTCCACCGGGCGTACGCGGAGCTTTCCGGCACGGCGCGGGGTGGCCCCATCGACGTCGTCGCCGCCCTGGCTGACATGATCGATTACAACGGCGGACGGCCCCTGACGTGTCGAGCCTGAACGCCCTGAGCGACCGCACCGTCGCCTCCCGTTTCTCACTCTTGACGCCGACCCGTCACGACGCGCCGATGTCACCACCGGAGCGTGCAACCGGAACTGCAGATCTGCTGAGAATCGCAATCTGACAGGCAGACAATCTTCGTCTTTTGGAAAAGTCCGACA
>DASZJQ010000039.1:0-1963 GCA_035947875.1 Acidimicrobiales bacterium | reverse complement strand
AGCTGGTGGCCGCTCGAGATGGCCTCGCAGAGCCCCTCGACCGAGCAGTTGCTCCAGGTGATGCACAAGTACGCCAAGGGTGACACCGTCGACTTCGACGACGAGGAAGGAGCCGAGGCCTGGCTCCTGTGGGCCAAGTCCGCTTCGGCATGCGGTGCCAATCTCACGGTCTCGTGCGTCCTGAACAACGCGGCGGCAACAAAGAACTGGTCGGCCGGCGGCATCGAGGCGCCGGTGGCAAAGCTGGCCCTGTCCAACGAAAATCCTCAGCCGTCGCCCTGCTTCGCCCTTCTTCAGGCCAAGCCGAGCGGCTTCGTCTACCAGAAGGCCATGACGCAGCCGACGCAGAGCATCTGGAACTGCAACCCGAAGAACGTGGTCACGCTCACACCCCAGCAGGTGACGGCACTCGGTAGCTAACGCAGCTTTCGGTCACCCGACTGCCGCCGTGTAAATACGTTTAACCTTCGCGCGGCCGTTTCGGCTGTATTGACGCTGGTCAATCCGTGTGACGCTGCACAAACTCCACTAGGTAGTCGTCCGGAGCATTGACGAACGCCACCGTGGTGGGCCACCGGTCGAGACGAATCGGGTCCAGGACGGACTTCGCGCCAACGGCGACGGCAGCCGAGTGGAGGGCGACACAGTCGTCCGTGTTCACGTAGAGCTTCCACATCGAACCCATCCGGACCGGGTCGTGGGAACCCAGCTGCTGGGCCAATTGCACCTTGGATCCCTTCCCCGGACTCTCGAGGATGGCCTCGTGGGCGTGCTCTATCTCCGTCCGACTGGTGCAGGTGAGGCCGAGCGCTTCGAAGAACGATATGGAGCGCTCGATGTCGGTGACGTTGATGCAGTATTGGCCGAGCCACGGTCCGTTCGTCGGAGAGTCGTCCGGCCAGGGTTCGCGTTCCACGAGCTCCACCAGGTACCCGTCGGGGTCGCGCACAAAGCCGACGGTCACGGGCCAACGATCGAGACGCGCGGGTGGGGTGTCGACCGATGCCCCCTGTGCGACGGCCCGCTCGAAGACCGTCGCCACGTCGCGCGTGTTCACGTAGAGCTTCCAGAACGCTGTGCCCAAATCGAGCCGCTCGGTCTGTTCTTTCTGTTGGGCCAGCTGAAACTTCGACCCGCCGGCGGGATTCTCCACGATCGCTTCCCATGCCTGCTCGATCTCAGTGCGGCTCGTGCAGGTCAGGCCGAGAGCGGTGTAGAAGGCAACGGAACGTTCGAGGTCGGTGACGTTGAGGCAATACTGCCCGAGCCAACTCTCCACTTTCCCTCCTACGACTTGCTGTTTCAGCTGATTCAATAATGTATATTGTTTTCCCCTTGCGGGGTCAAAGGAGTTGAGGACCAAGCGAGCTGCGCCCGCAGAGGGGTGTTCTGACTCGCTTGACCGTGCCATCCAACCCGTTGTTGCTTCGCTTCCCTGAAGGAGGATCGCGTGGGGCTGTTGGACGAAAAGGTGGCCATCGTGACGGGCGCGGGGCACGGAATAGGCCGAGCGCATGCACTGGAACTGGCCAAGCACGGAGCGCGGGTGGTGGTCAACGACCTGGGCTCCACCGTTCACGGCGAAGGCAGCGGCCGCGACGCCGATCTCACGGTGCAGCTCATTGCGGACCGCGGCGGCACGGCGGTGTCCGACTACGGCGACGTCGCCGACCATGAGCAAGCTGGGGCTCTGGTCCAGCGCGCCATCGACGAATGGGGCCGACTCGACATCCTTGTCAATAACGCCGGCATTGTGCGCGACGGTGCCATCTGGAATCTCGACGCAAGCGACTTCGACGCCGTCATCCGCGTCCATCTCCGAGGGACCTGGTGCTGCTCACACCATGCCGCCCGGCACTGGCGCGACCGCGCCAAGTCGGGCGAGAAGGTGATCGGACGCGTCATCAACACCACCTCGGGCGCGGGACTCACCGGCAACTTCGGACAGACTGCGTATGCCGCC
>DASZJQ010000038.1:0-2551 GCA_035947875.1 Acidimicrobiales bacterium | reverse complement strand
CTCTTCGCCATCATCTTCATCTGGACCCCGCCGCACTTCTGGTCGCTGGCCGTGCGCTACAAGGAGGACTACGCCGCGGCCGACGTGCCCATGCTGCCCGTCGTCGCCTCCATGAAGCGCACCACGCGCGAGATCGTCCTCTACACCGTGGCGCTGGTCGCCGTCTCCCTCCTCTTTGGTCCCGTGGCCCATCTCGGGGCCATCTACACCGTCGCCGCCGCCGTGCTCGGCGCCGGGTTCTTGTTCATGACGACGCGGCTGTGGCGCCTGGCGCGGAGCGACCGGGCCACCGGGCGCGAGGCCATGCGGGTCTTCAGCTACTCCATCACCTACCTGACCGTGCTGTTCGTGGCCATGGCCGGTGACGTGTTGATCATGAATCACGTTCACTAAATTGTGGGCCCCATGACGGCCGATGCTCCGGAGCCCGCCCCCGGGGCCCCCACCCCCCGCAAGCCCCGCAAGATCTTCTTGCTGCTCGGCCTGGTCGTAGCCACCGCGCTGGGCATCGGCCTCTTCACCTCGGTGGGCACCAACGCCAAGTCGTCCGGTGCCCCCCACGAGGGCGGCCCGCTTCCCGCCTTCAGCGGCATCGACCTCAACGGGTCGGGCCAGGCGGTCGTCTCCTCCGACAGCATCGGGCACGGGACGCCCGGCGTGGTGCTCTTCTTCGGCAACTGGTGCGTGGCCTGCCACACCGAGCTGCCACGCCTGGCCTCCGCCGTGCGCACACAACAGTCGCGGGCCGGAGCGCTCGCTCACGTCAAGGTCATCGGCGTGGACAGCGAGGACACCACCGCCAGCGCCAAGGGGTTCATCCACAGCACCGGTGTGTCGTTCCCGGTGGCCTACGACCCGAGCCTGAACATCACCAGCGGGGCCTTCTACTTCCGGGGCGATCCCAACGCCGTCTTCGTCAACGCCGACGGGACCATCAACAAGATCGTGGTGGGCGACCAGCTCACCGCCGCCGGCTTCACGGCCGACGAGCGGGCGCTCATTCCCACCGGAACGTAAGCGCCGCCGCCAGGGGGGCGGCTACCGCCCACACGGCCAGGACGGCCCAACTGAGCGGGGGCACGGCCGAGCCGGCACCGAGCGACGCGTGCAGCCCGGCCGAGAGGGCCTCGGGCGGCAGGAGCTTGGCCACCGATGCCAAGCCACTGGGCAGCTTGGTGATCGGGACGATCATGCCCCCCAGGAGCAGGAACACGAGATACAGCCCATTGGCCGCGGCCAGGTTCACCTCCGCCTTCAGCACGCCCGCCATGAGCAGGCCGATGCCGGCGAAGCCCACCGTGGCCAGCAGCACGATCCCAACGGCGCTGAGGAAGCACGATCCGCTCCCGCCCGGGTTCCATCCGAGCAGCAGCCCGACGGGAATCACGATGGCGGCCTGGACGATCTCCACCGCCAGGATCGTGATGATCTTGGCCCCCAGCAGGCGCGGCCGGCCCAGCGGGGTCGAACCGAGCCGCTTGAGCACGCCGTAGCCCCGTTCGAATCCGGTGGCGATGCCGAGCGACACCATGGCGGTCGACATCACGGCCAGGGCCAGGATGCCGGGGACGAAAAAGTCCACCGACTTGGCCGTCGGCGTCGACACCACATCGACGGTGGAGAAGAACACCAGGAAGAGGACCGGGATACCGACGGTCAAGAGGAGGGTCTCGCCCCGCCGCAGGGTCATAAACACCTCGGCCCGGGTCTGGGCCAGCAATGCCCTCATCGCGGACCCCGGCGGCCCCGGCGTCGGCCGCCGTGGCGCGGACCACGGCCCGGTGAGCCGTCCTCCTCGCCGTCGTCGGGGTCGTCGGTGCTCGACTCGGTCTGTTGCAAGGCCGCCGCACCGACGGCATCGAAATAGACGTCTTCGAGCGTGCGGCCGGTCACCAGATCGGAGAGGGTGGCATCGCGCGCCGCCAGCCAGGTGGCCAGGGTGGCGGTGGCGGCTGGCCCCGACGCCCCCTCGATCCGGTAGCGACCCGGCGCCGTCTCCTGCACCGAGACACCCTGGCCGAGTTGGAGGGCCAGCGCGCCCGTGTCCAAGCCAGGTGGCGCGCCGAAGGAGACACGGTTCGATCCCGCACCGCCCGAGAGCTCGGTCGGCGTCCCGGCCAGGACGACCCGGCCCGAAGAGACGATGACGATGCGGTCGGCCATCTTCTCGGCTTCAAGCAGCTCGTGGGTCGTGAGCACCACGCACACGCCCTGGGTGCGCAGGTCGGTCACCACGGCCCTGATGGCCAGGCGGCCTTCGGGGTCGACGCCGGCCGTCGGTTCATCGAGGAAGGCCACCCGAGGCCGCCCGATGAGGGCCAAGGCGAGCGAGAGCCGTTGTTGCTCCCCACCGGAAAGGTGCCGCCACGGTGTGGTGGCGACGCCCCGCAGGGAGACCAGGCCCAGTAATTCGTCGGTGGCCAGTGGCGCCGCATAGAAGCGGGAGAAGAGGTCGAGGACGTGCCGGGGCGGCAGCATCGGGTAGACGCCGCCCTTCTGCAACATGACGCCCATGAGTTCGGTCAGCTGACGGTGATCGGCAATGGGATCG
>DASZJQ010000037.1:0-9113 GCA_035947875.1 Acidimicrobiales bacterium | reverse complement strand
GATCTGTTGTACGTGAACTCGCTCATCGGACCGGCCACGGTGAACACCATGCCGGAGGGAACCATCGCCGCCTTCGACAACCACGGCACCGTGGCCCGCACGGTGGACGCCGATCCGGACGAGGCCACCGGCGTCCTGGCCCAATTGGCCGCCGCCGGCATCGACATGACCGACGTGGAGCAGACGCTGGAGGACGAGGGCGTCGGTTCATTCGGCAAGTCTTTCGACGAGCTGCTGCAGTCACTCAGCGACAAGGCCGCCACGTTCGGTTGAGCGAATGGGCGACCGAGCGACTGAGCGACCGAGCGACCGAGTAGTTGAGCGAATGAGCGAAGGACGCAGCACCATCCGCACAGGCACACACACACCACCCACTGCACCGCCAAGGAAGGGAAGGAACAACCATGAGGATCGGCATGATCGGCCTGGGGAAGATGGGCGCCAACATGGTCGAACGGCTGCTCAAGGGCGGGCACGAGGTGGTGGCCTACGACCTGCAGGAGGAGGCGCTCAAGGCGGCGGCGGCCCAGGGCGCCGAGACCGCCACCTCCCTGGAGGATCTGGCCGGCAAGCTGACATCTCCGAAGGCGGCCTGGGTGATGCTCCCGGCCGGCCATGTGACGGACTACGCCGTGGAGGAGTTGGCCGGACTGTTCTCCAAGGGCGACGTCATCGTCGACGGCGGCAACTCGAACTACAAGGAGTGGATCGCCCTCTCCGACAAGATCGCCAAGACCGGGGTCGGCCTGGTCGACGCCGGGACGTCGGGCGGCGTGTGGGGCCTCACCGAGGGCTACTGCCTGATGGTGGGCGGCGCCAAGGAGTCGGTAGCGGTGGTCGAGTCCGCCCTCCTGACGCTGGCGCCCAAGGACGGTTATGCGCACGTGGGCCCGGTCGGCGCCGGCCACTTCGTCAAGATGGTGCATAACGGTATTGAGTACGGGCTCATGCAGGCCTACGCCGAGGGCTTCGAGATCATGGGCAAGGCCAGCGAGTTCGACCTCGACCTGCACGAGATCGCCTCCATCTGGCGCTACGGCTCGGTGGTACGCAGCTGGCTCCTGGAGTTGGCCGAGCGGGCCCTGCGGCCCGGGGGCGGCTTCGACGACATCAAGGGCGTGGTGGCCGATTCGGGCGAGGGCCGCTGGACGGCCCAGGAGGCCATCGACCGCGGCGTCTCGGCGCCGGTGATCGCCACGTCGTTGTTCACCCGCTTCGCCTCCCAGGAGCCGGACTCGTACCAACTCAAGATGCTGTCCGCCCTGCGCAACCAGTTCGGCGGCCATGCCGTGACGCTGGAATCGGGCCAACAGGGTCTCGAGACGGGCACGCCCACCGCGGGCTGAAGACCGAGCAACGGCGAAGAAGCGCGAGAAGAGAAGCGGCCCGCCCCATGACTGCTCCATGACGACTCCATGACACCCCCATGACCGCACCCACGGCCCCGGTGGCCAACGTCCCCGCCGCCTTCACGGCCGTCGTCGTGGCGGCCTTCGCCGCCCGCCCCGGTGAGCGCTTCTCCCTCGTGCTGTCGGGCGGCCCAACCGCACAAGCGTGTTACGAGCACCTGGCGGCGGGAACGGGACCCGGAACGGGCACGCGGGCGGGAGCCGCGCCCACGGTGGACTGGAAGCTGGTCGACATCTACATGGGCGACGAGCGCATGGTGCCGGCCGACGACCCCGACGCCAATCAACGCCTGGTCCAGAGAACCCTGTTGAGCCGGGTGGGGCCGGTCGGCTCCTTCACGCCCATGCCGACGGCGGGCCCGGCGGAGCAGTGCGCGGCCGAGTATCACGCCACGATCGAGCGTCTGCTGGCGGGCCCGGGTATCGATCTCATCCATCTCGGCGTCGGCCCCGACGGCCACACCGCCTCCCTGTTCCCGGGGGTGCCCGAGCTCGATGCCGGGCCCGATCAACTCGTGGCGGCCACGCTCGATCCGAACGGCCGCAACGCCCACCCGCGCCTGACGCTCACCCTCCCGGCCATCAACGCCGCCCGCTGTGCCGTCTTCACCGTGGCCGGCGACTCCAAGCGCGAGGCGATCGACCAACTGCGCCAAGGGGTGGACCTGCCAGCGGCCCGGGTCAGCGCCGTCCAGGTCATCTGGCTGGTGGACGGCGCCGCTTTCGGCCCAGCCCCCTAGATTGGCCTGATGCTCTCCGACGCCGACCTCCTCCACACGCCGCTGCCCGAGCTCACGGCGCTGGCGCGCGCCGTGCGCGACGAGGCCTACGGCCGGCGGGTCACCTATTCGCCCAAGGTCTTCATCCCGCTCACCATGCTGTGCCGCGACCGCTGCGGGTACTGCACGTTCGCCAAGGCCCCGGCCCGTGTGACCTCGCCCTATCTGCTGCCCGAGGAGGTCCTGACCATCGCCCGGGCCGGCCAGGCGGCAGGGTGCCACGAGGCGCTCTTCACCCTGGGCGAGCGCCCCGAGCTGCGGTACCCGCTGGCCCGCCAGTGGCTCGACGACAACGGGTTCGCCTCGACGGTGGAGTACCTCGCCCACGCCTGTCGCCTCGTCCTGGAGGAGACCGGCCTCCTCCCGCACGCCAATGCCGGCGCCCTCTACCCCGATGAGCTGGCGCAGCTGCGCCCGGTCTCGGCCAGCCAGGGGATGATGGTCGAGTCCCTGGCCACCGACCTTGAGGCCCACCGCAGCGCCCCCGACAAGGACCCGGTCCGCCGCCTGGCCACCCTCGATGCCGCCGGCGAGCTGCACATCCCGTTCACCACCGGCATCCTGGTCGGCATCGGCGACGACCGGGCCGGCCAGGTGGCGGCCCTGCGGGCCATCGCCGCGTCGCACGCCCGCTTCGGCCACGTCCAGGAAGTCATCGTGCAGAACTTCCTGCCCAAGGCCGGGACGTCCATGGCCCGGGCCGAACCGTGCCCGCCGGCCGACCTGCACTGGGCCATCGCAGTGGCTCGGCTGGTGTTGCCGCCCGAGATCCACATCCAGGCGCCGCCGAACCTCTCCGACGACCTGGCTCCGCTGCTGCACGCCGGCATCGACGATTGGGGTGGCGTCTCCCCCGTCACCGCCGATCACGTGAATCCCGAGCGGGCCTGGCCGGCGTTGGACATCCTGCGCGGGGCCACCGAGTCGGCCGGCCATGTCCTGGCGGCCCGGCTCACCGTGTACCCGTCGTTTGCCCACGCGCCCGAGACGTGGTTGGACGCCGGCCTGCGTTTCCCGGTGCTCGACGTGGCTGATGCCGAAGGCCTGGCCCGCGACGCGGACTGGTGCTCGGGGGGCGAGGTGGCGCCGCCATGGCTGCTCGACGGGTCCGGCCCCCCGCCGAAGGCCGGCGGCCGCCGTCGGGGTGGACCCGTGGCCGAGGTGCTCGACGGTGTGGCTCTCGGCCAGGAAGTCGGCGTCGACGAGATCGTCACCCTGTTCTCGGCCCGCGGGCCCGAGGTCCCCATGGTGGCCGAGGTGGCCGACGACCTGCGCCGGCAGGTGGTGGGCGATGCCATCACCTTCGTGCAGAACCGCAACATCAACTACACCAATGTGTGCACCTTCAAGTGCCGGTTCTGTGCCTTCTCCAAGGGGCCGCTCTCGCTGAACCTGCGCGGCGCGCCCTACCTGCTCGAGCTCGATGAGATCACCCGCCGCGTCGCCGAGGCCGAGGCCGAGGGGGCCACCGAGGTCTGCCTGCAGGGTGGCATCCACCCGAACTTCGACGGCGACTACTACGTCCATGTACTGGGCGCCGTCCGGGCGGCGTCCGAGCGGATCCACATCCACGGCTTCACCGCCCTCGAGGTGACCGAGGGGGCCCGCCGGTCCGAGGTGCCCCTGGCCGAGTACCTGGTCCGCCTGAAGGAAGCCGGTCTCAAGACGCTGCCCGGCACGGCGGCCGAGATCCTCGACGACGACATCCGCGCCCTCATCTGCCCGGACAAGATCAACACCGAGCAATGGCTGGAGGCGCACCGCACGGCGCACTCGGTGGGCCTGCGGTCCAACATCACCATCATGTTCGGCTCGGTGGAGCAGCCGGTGCACTGGGCCCGCCACATCGTGCGTACCCGGGACCTGCAGCGCGAGACCGGCGGGTTCACCGAATTCGTGCCGCTCCCCTTCGTCCACATGGCGACGCCGATCTACCTGCAACGCAAGGCCCGGCGCGGCCCGACCTTCCGTGAGACGCTCCTGATGCATTCGGTGGCGCGCATCGCCTACCACGGGGACATCGACAACATCCAGGTGAGCTGGGTGAAGATGGGCGTCGAGGGCTCTCGGCAATTGCTGCAGGCCGGGGCCAACGACCTGGGGGGCACCCTGATGGACGAGAACATCTCCCGCGCCGCCGGGGCGAAACACGGGCAGCGCATGGGAGTCGAGGAGCTCGAGGCCCTGGTGGCGCCCCTGGGTCGTCCGCTGGTGCGGCGCTCGACGCTATACGCCATGGCGGGAACCGCATCGAGCACGTGACGACCGACGCGGTGCAGAACGAGCCCGCCGACCGGGGCCCCGAGGGCATCGAAGCGGAGAGCGAGGCGGAGAGGGAAGCCGAGAAGGCGGCGTACTCGAGAGCCTTCGAGGCCGTGGCCGGTGGGCGCACGCTGTCGCCGGCCCAGTCCCGGGAACTGCTGGCGATGATCGGCACGCTGGGCGATCTGGCCCGGGAGGGGACGTCGGTCGGTGACCTGAAGATCGCCAGTGCGGCCCTGGCCGAGATGTCGGAGGCCTTCCGGGTCTTCCGGCCCTACCGCGCCATACGGAAGATGACCATGTTCGGCTCGGCCCGGACCCAGCCCGAGGATCCGGTGTATCTCCTCGCCCGCGACCTGGCCACCAAACTGGCCCAGGAGGACTGGATGGTGGTCACCGGTGCCGGTCCCGGCATCATGGCGGCGGGACTCGAAGGGGCGGGGCGGGACCATTCCTTCGGCGTCAACATCCGGCTCCCCCATGAAGAAGGGGCCAACCCCTTCATCGCCCAGGACCCGAAGCTGGTGGAGATGCGGTACTTCTTCACCCGCAAATTGATGTTGATCAAAGAGTCGCATGCCTATGCGATCCTGCCCGGCGGATTCGGCACGCAGGATGAATGCTTCGAGCTCCTCACGTTGCTGCAGACGGGCAAGGCCGAACCGGCGCCCGTGGTGCTGATGGAGACTCCGGGCGGCACGTACTGGCAGGGCTGGATGCGCTTCGTGCAGGAGCAGGCGATCGCGTCCGGCTGGGTGTCGGCCGAAGACCTCGCCCTGTTCAAGGTGACCACGTCCGTCGAAGAGGCGGCCCGAGAAATCGCGCACTTCTACCGCAACTACCACTCGTGCCGGTGGGTGGGTGACCTGTTGGTCCTCCGGGTACTGGTCGCGCCCAGCAAGGCCGAGTTGGCCGACCTCAACCGCCGCTTCGGCGACATCGTCGCCCGGGGCACCATCCGATCCACGGCGGCATTCCCACCGGAGCGCTCCAGCAACGATCACCCCGAACTCCCCCGCCTGGCCCTCCGCTTCGACAAGTGGCATTTCGCGCGGTTGCGCCTACTTATCGATGCCATCAACGAGTGCACGGGCGTCTGATCAACCTCGTCTCTTTCGAATGACTCATGACTGCGGTGTTTCGGCATGGATGGTCGGCCGGTAGGCGCGCCGATTCGTCAGGCTCCGTCGCCCGGGGGCGGCCGCTGGTTGCGTTGGCGATTGTGGAAGCCGCAGAGGAGCTGACCGTTCTCCTGGGAGGTCGGGCCACCTTTGGAGAATTCGACGATGTGATCGGCCTGACAGCGCTCGGCCGGTTCGTCGCAGTAGGGGTGCTGGCACTCTTGGTCCCGCAGCTCGATGGCCCGGCGGGTGGCACCGGTGAAGAAGCGAGAGGTGATGCCGACCTCGACCCGTCGGCCCGGGGCGAACACGGCTCGCTCGACGTAGGCCTCGTCCAGCCACGGCAACAAGGTGCCCGGGGAGATCACGGTGGCCCCCTGGGCCAACTGGCAGATGCGGCCCGACAGGGTCGGGTAGTCGACGAGAACACTGAAGAGGGGGGCAGGCCGGCGCCCGTCGGCCGGCGCCGTGGCCGAGCGGGTGGCCATTTCGACCAGGGCATCGGCCCGGCGTTGGGCCGAGGTGCGGCCCAGCTCGTCGACCGTAGGGTCCCGCCCGAGCTCGTCTCGGGCCTTGGCCCAGTCGGCCTCGAAGAGCTCCCGCTCCCGGCGTTGGAGCTCACCAGAGACGATGGCCCCCGATATGGGGTCGAGGGTCATCTTGCCCAAGAAGGTGCCGCCCATGCTCGGCACCAGGTACACGTCGCGGCGGGCTTGCTGCTCCATGGCGTCCTCTTCGGCCCCGTCAGGGTCGGCGTGCTGCTCCCAGTAGCGCAGCACCCGGACGAACTCGGCGAAGGCCAGCGTCTTGGCGTAGTCCACCAGCATCTCTTCGTCTCGGGCCAGAGCTGCTTCGGTCGACGGTCGGCGCACCGAGGCCACCAGGTCCACACAGGCCGCCCCGATCTCACCCGCCGACCAGGCCGCTACGAAGTGGGGCAGCTCACGACACTGGCGCCCCCGGCGCACTTCCCGGGAGGCCTCGTTGCTCGGGAGCCGGCAGTGGCGGCGCAGCCAGGCGGCGGCGGTCCGAGCACCACTGGGCGCCCACGCCCCCGAGGCATCGAACTCAGCCACCGCTCCGGTGACAATGGCCCCGAGGCGGGAGCGGACCCGTTCGAGGCGTTCGATCGAGTCACTGTCGGCGTAAATCGCCAGATCGCACCGGGCCAGGCGATCCACCGCCACTTCGAGTGCCTCTAGTTCCTGGAGTGCTCCGGTTGCTTCGAGTGCTTCGGTTGCTTCGAGTGCTTCGAGTTCCACGGGTCCCATTGGATCAGGGGGTTGTGACACCGGATCGGAGCCAAAAGCCCACGTCAGAGGCGCAATATCCCGTCGGCCGAATCGGAGAAATGTACAGGATTTGTTGGATGATTCTCGGACAAATCAAGCACCAGCTGTGACCCAGGCCGCTGCCCATTGGGCGCGCCGTCCCTACGCTCCGTCGTCGAGTCCCCCAGCGCCGCCCCCACGACCCTCACCCAACACCGACACGGCCTTCTCCACCGCACGACGAGCCCGGACGATCCGACGTTCCACGGCGATGGCCTCCCCGGCCTCGGCCGAATCGGGATCACCCGAGGTCGCCCGACGCAGGGCGTCGATCGCCATATCGGTCAGTTCCTCGGCCATTCCCTCGAGACGGCCCGCTACTTCGGCCAGAGCGTCGTCGGTGCTACTCACTGGTTCACCGTCACCAGCACCTGCACCGTCACCAGCATCACTGCCACATCCTCAGCGCCACACCGCCACCGCCGCTGTCGCGCCCAGCGGCACTCACTTGGGCAGGGCGACCGTCTGCACGCTGTAGTCCCCGTGCGCGAAGGCGGCGCGCATGACCTTCTTGTCGAACTTGCCGACGCTGGTCTTGGGGATCTCGTCGATGAAGGTCCACTGGTCAGGGAGCCACCAGCGCGGCACCCGCTCCACCAGGAATTGCAGCAGCTCCTCGGCGCTCGGCGACTTGCCCGGCGACAGCACCACGCAGACCAAGGGGCGCTCGGACCACTTGGGGTCCGGGATGGCGATGACGGCCGCCTCGAAGACGTCGGGGTGGGCCATGACCGCGTTCTCCAACTCGACCGAGGAGATCCACTCGCCGCCCGACTTGATGACGTCCTTGGTGCGGTCCGAGATCGTCATGTAGCCCTGATGGTCCAGCGTGCCGACGTCACCGGTACACAACCACCCGTCGTGGAACTTCGAGGGATCCTCGTCCTTGTAGTACGAGCCGGTGACCCACGGCCCGCGGATCTCGAACTCCCCGATGGCCTTGCCGTCGCTGGGCAACACGGTGCCGTCCTCGGCCACCACCCGGACCTCGACGCCGGCCACGACCCGACCGGCCTTGATCTTGTAGTACATGTCGTCGTGGTCCTCGATGCGCCGGGCCGGCGGCAAGCCGAACGCCGCCAATGGGCTCGTCTCGGTCATGCCCCAGCCCTGGATGATCGTGGCGCCGAACCGCTCCTCGAACTGCTCGATGAGCGACTGGGGCACTGCGGCCCCACCCGCCGTGATCGCCCGCACACTCGAAAAGTCCACCTTCGACTCGATATGCAGCAAGCCGTTCCAGATGGTCGGCACCCCGCAGGCCAAGGTGGGGTGGAGCTCGTTGAAGATCTTGCCCAGCGGCTCCCCCATCAAGAACATCTGCGGCATGATCATGTCCGTCCCGGCCAGCCACGCCCCGTAGGGCGTGCCCCAGGCCATGGCGTGGAACATGGGCACGATGATGAGGATCCGGTCCTTCTCTGTCACCCCGACCGAGGAGGCCGACTGCAACGCCTGGGTGTGCAACCACGTGGAGCGATGGGAGTACACCACCCCCTTGGGGTTGCCCGTGGTGCCGCTGGTGTAACACATGGCTGCCGCGGAACGCTCGTCCAACACCGGCCACTCGAAGCCCGGCTCCTCGGCCGCCAGTAGCTCCTCGTAGGAGAGGGTCTCCCCCAGCGCCGACGCATCGCCATCGCCCACGACGATGAACGTCTCGACCGTCTTGAGGTCGTCCTTGATGGCGGCCAGCAGGGGGATCAGCGACGCATCGACGATGATGACCCGGTCCTCGGCGTGGTTGACCACGTAGGCCAACTGCTCGGCCGGCAGCCTGACGTTGAGCGTGTGCAGCACGGCCCCCATGCACGGGATGGCCAGGTACGCCTCCAGGTGTCCCTGGTTGTTCCAGCAGAACGTGCCCACCCGATCGCCGTCCTCGATGCCCAGTCGCTGCAGGGCGCGGGCCAGCTTCTCGGCCCGGGCGGCCACCTCACTGAAGGTGGCTGAGCGGTGACCCTCGGCCTCGACCGTGATGACCCGGCTGTCCCCGTGCACCGCCAACCCGTAGCGGAGGATGTCGGTGATCAAGAGCGGGGCGTCCTGCATGGTGCTGCGCATCGCGTGGTCCTTTCGCTGGCCGATCCGGCCCCAAGTATGTCGACTGCGCACACCGCGTGCCTGCCGGACGACCTTTCTCTGGCGTGGCTGCCCCCCTTCTCGCTCTCGTCGGAGTGGCAGCGGGCGTCCTCACCAGTGGCGCCGTGG
>DASZJQ010000036.1:0-10569 GCA_035947875.1 Acidimicrobiales bacterium | reverse complement strand
GCCGTGCGGTCCGTCAGGCCTCGTATGACGGGTGGAAGGTGAGAGCCGACAGAGTCGGTCACCCGACTGGGAGGGGAGGAAGTGGTCTGGGCGGCTCGTTTTGCCTGAAGCCGATGGTCCGGGGAGCCTCCTGATTCGCCGGCCCGCGGAGGTTCATTTGCGACGGCTGTATGTCCATGGCGACATGTCCCACGCGGCAACGTGAGCGGCAACGTGATCAGAGGCAAGCCCAGTGCTTTCCACCCTCCTCCCCCATGGGAGCCGGGTGTCCTCCCAGGATCCTGCTCACCCCCGCCCATTGGGAAGCCACCTTTCCCGAGAGGATCCGCCCGCACCCGCCCCATCGGAGCGGGGCTCCCCACGAGGGATGAAGTGCTCGTCGCCCCGCCCTACGTTGCCGCTGCCGGAGCCCGGGGGAATGGAACGTCATCCGCTGGCTGCACCGCGCCAGGTGCCGGGATGCGGGAGGTGGCCGCCCTGAGACGCCCTGAGCCGCCCGGCAGGCCGGGGGCCGGGCGTGACCCGCCCGGCGCCTGGAGCTTCTCGGGAGGAGGTGACTCGGTCGTCGAAGCGGGCGAGCCGTCCGCGGATCCAGGATCAGATCCGAAGGGTCGGAATACTCGACGGCGTTGGGCCGCTCGAAATGTTTCACGTGAAACAGGTGAGAACCCTTGACCTGAAGGGAGGAGCAAGTCAGGATAGCCACTTGATGCGGCGATCCGGGAGAGCCACCTGATGCGGCATCGCCGCCGAAATCGCGGTGCCAGAGCAACCAACGCAGATCAAGCCCCCGCTCAAGAGGGCATGGAGCAGAGCTCCGGCGAGCCGCATGTAGATCAGAATGGTCCCGACGCTCCCTCCAAGGTGCTGATCGACGGGCAACCCGTGATTCCCTCGTCCGCTCCGTTCGATATTGAGCAGGCCGAAGCCCGTCCCACTCCCCCACCTTTGCCGGCACCGGATCCCGAACCACAACCCCAGCCGGAGCCGGTACCCCAGCCCGAGCCCGTCATCCAGCCTCCGCCGCTTGTTCAACCAGAGCCCGTCATCGCCGAGGTACCCGAGCCTGCGGTGGGGCAGTGGTCGACCGGTCCAGCGACCGCCCTACCAGAAGCGCTTCCCGATCCGACCCCCCGGCCAGAGCCAGCGCCAGACCCGGAACCCGTGCCGGAACCGGCCATGACGCGAGCGCCGGCGCATGCTGCAGTCGAGTCCGCTGCGGGGCCGGAGCTCGCCGCGCCCGCGCCGAGCCCCGAGCCAACCCCCCCGCCGAGCCCCGAGCCAACTCCCGCGCCGAGCCCCGAGCCGAAGCACGCGGTGGCCAACGAAGCCCGTAGGAGGTCGCCCTCCATCAGCACCGAGACGGAAGAGCTCCTGCCGGCCGAGCGGCCCGTGACCCTTGACTTGCCCCGGGTCATCGCGGTGGCCAACCAGAAGGGTGGGGTCGGAAAGACCACCACCACCGTCAATCTGGGTGCGGCCCTGGCCGAGATGGACTACCGGGTCCTGGTCATCGATCTGGACCCACAGGGCAACGCCACCACCGGATTGGGCATCGACGCCCGGAACTTCGAGCTGTCCATGTACGACGTCATCATGCGGGAGGCGCCCCTCGAGGACTGCATCGAGCCCACCAGTGTCAAGAACCTCTTCGTGGCCCCGGCCACCATCGACCTGGCCGGGATCGAGATCGAACTGGTGCCGGCCTTCAGCCGGGAGTTGAAGCTGAAGCGGGCCATCGACGGCGTCGTCAACGACTTCGACTTCATCCTCATCGACTGCCCCCCCTCGCTCGGCCTCATCACCGTCAACGGTCTGGCTGCGGCCGGTGAGGTCCTCGTCCCCATCCAGTGCGAGTACTACGCCCTCGAGGGGCTGAGCCAGCTGCTGCGCAACGTCAAGTTGGTCTCGTCGAACCTGAACGAAAGCCTCGAGGTGTCCACCATCGTCCTGACGATGTACGACGCCCGGACCCGGCTCTCCGTCGACGTGGCCAAGGAAGTCCGGGCCCACTTCTCCGGGCGGGTGTGCAAGAGCGTCATCCCCCGCACCGTGCGACTCTCGGAGGCACCGTCGTTCGGTCAACCCATCACAGTGTTCGATCCGACGTCACGAGGGGCCGTGGCCTACCGTGACTTGGCGAAGGAGGTGAGCAATGGCGCGGCGCAGCGGACTCGGTAAAGGGCTCAGCGCACTCATTCCGACCGAAACGGTCGGGGAGTTGGACTCGGCCTTGCGGACGGTGTCCATCTCGGCCATCAAGCCCAACGACTTCCAACCACGCAGTCATTTCGACGAGGAGTCCATGTCGTCGTTGGCCGCCTCCATCCGGGAGGTCGGCCTGCTCCAGCCGGTGCTGGTGCGAGAAGTTGAGGGCGAGGAGGAGAGCTACGAGCTGATCGCGGGGGAGCGGCGGTGGCGAGCCTGCCGTCGAGCCGGGCTCCAGACGATCCGAGTGCTGGTCCAGCCCGACGCCGGCGACGCGGTCAGCCTGGAGCAGGCGCTGGTCGAGAACCTTCACCGCGAGGACCTCAACGCCCTCGAGGAGGCGGCGGCCTATCAACAGCTCATCGATGAGTTCGGACTGACGCATGAGCAGGTGGCCACCCGCATGGGGAAGGGGAGGGCCACCGTGACCAACACCCTCCGCCTCCTGCAGCTGCCGGCGGGGGCTCAACGGGCGCTGGCCGAAGGAACGATCTCGGCCGGACACGCCCGGGCCCTGCTGGGCACGCCGGACCGTGCCCTCCAGGATCACCTGGTGGTGCAGATCGTGGACGAGGGCCTCACCGTCCGGGCGGTGGAAGATCTCGTGCGGGGCGAAACCGAGCTGCGTGTGGTGCCGCCCCCGGTCGAGGATGAGGCCGAGGCCAACGGTAGTACCAAGGGTAGTACCGTTGGAAAGGGCCGGGAGGGGGCGGGTCGGAAGCTGCCCGAGCCCGGTGTCCTCGAGCTGGAAGATCTTCTCTCGACCTATCTGAATACCCGGGTCAAGGTGGATATTCAGAACCGGCGGGGCCGCCTCGTCGTCGAATTCGCCACCCTCGAGGACCTCGAGCGGATCTACCGGGCCATGGTCGGTGACAGCGGCGCCTGATTGTTCACGCAACTGTCAAGGCACCGTTCAGCTTCATCCACAACCTGTGCATGACGTTGTGGATTGTTACCCAGTTCACTTTGCCGAGGGTTACCACGCGTAGCCGTCACCTCAGTCCCAGGAGGCGTCGACCCACTCACCGAGGGCGGCCGAGAGCGCTACGGCCAGCAGCGCGGCCCGTTCGACCACCCGGCTGGCCGGTCCGACCTCAACCAGTACTGCAGGCATCCGCGTCTCGCGCAGGATGGGGAGCGACATGCCCCGAGCCCCCCCGTCCTCGATGCCGAGCGCCCCGGGAACGGCGCGCTGGACCAGTTCGGCCAGCAGTTTCCCGCCCTGGGACTGGTCGCGGTAGCCGGCCCAGTACGAGGTGCTGCAGCTCGACCCCCTCGGGTCGAGCCGGAGGCCGAGGTAGACATCGACCGAGAGCTCGTTGGCCTGGAGCGCCTGGGCGGAGTCGTCGGGGTGGTGGAGCTCGGTCACCACGGTGCCGCTCGGGAGGAGCCGTCGCCGCAGCGCGGCGGTGACACTGCCCAAGCCGCCACCTTCGCCCACCGCCACGTGGCGGCCGGTCAAGGTGGGCGCGGCATGGCGGAGCTCGGCCCGGGCCCTGACGGTGGAGACGTACTCGGGTGCTTCGTGGCGGCTCTCCAGGCGGATGAGCTCGCGCAAGGTGGCGCCGCCCACGATGGGGTCGATCGGCAGCCCGGCGTTGCCCTGGAAGTCGGCCAGCGCACTCGCCGTGGCGTCACCGAAGATCCCGTCCACCCGGCCGGTGTCGAACCCCAGGCTGCACAGGCGCTGCTGCAATTCGGCCACGTCGTCGCCGCGCAGCATGGGGGTGCGTCGGAAGAGGAACCGGTCACCGAGGCGAAAACCGGCCTCGACCAGGGTATTCCAGGTCTGCTGACCGCAGATGCCGTCCACCCGGAGGCCCCGGAGATGCTGGAACGCCTCCACCGCGGCCCGGGTCGAGGGCCCGAAGACACCCTCCTCGTCAATCGGCGCGCCCCCCGGCACGACGGCCGACAAGCGTTGCTGAATGTCGCGGACGGCGGCCCCGCGGTCGCCGACGGCCAGCGGCAGGGCTACAGATACTGTGCGATCTCTTCGAGCAGCTGCCCCTTGGGCTTGGCCCCGATCAGGCGGCTCACCGGCTCCCCGTCCTTGAACAGGATCAGGGTCGGAATGCTCATCACGTCGAAGCGGCGCGTCACGTCGAGGTTGTCGTCGATGTTCAGCTTCCCGATCTGAATCTTGCCCGCCTGCTCCTCGGCGATTTCCTCCAGCACGGGGGAGATCATTTTGCACGGTCCACACCATTCAGCCCAGAAATCCACCAATACGGGGACATCCGAAGCCTTGACATGTTCGTCAAAGGTAGCGTCGCTCAGGGTCACAATCTTCTCGCTCATTAACTCTCCTTGTCAGAGTGGTGCAACGACGTCGACCGGCCTTTTGTTCCCGATGCTCTGCGCCGCTATTCGCCGCGTTCCTCCAGCCAGCGCTCGGCGTCGATGGCCGCCATGCAGCCCGACCCGGCGGAGGTGACGGCCTGGCGGTAGTAGTCGTCCTGCACGTCGCCACAGGCGAACACCCCGTCCACGCTGGTCTTCGACGTCCCCTCGCGGGTCTGGACGTACCCGTTCTCACGGAGCTCGAGCTGGCCCTTGAACAGGGCGCTGTTGGGTTCGTGGCCGATGGCCACGAAGAGCCCGGTGACCGGGAGCTCGGAGGTGGCACCCGTCACGGTGTCCTGGGTCCGCAGTCCGGCCACCTTGGTGTCGCCCAGCACGTCGGTGACCACGGTGTTCCACGCGAACTCGATCTTGGGGTTGGCAAAGGCCCGGTCCTGCATGATCTTGGAGGCCCGCAACTCGTCGCGACGGTGGATCACCGTGACCTTGGTGGCGAAACGGGTCAGGAACAGGGCTTCTTCGAGGGCCGAGTCGCCGCCGCCGGCCACGGCGATGTGGTGGTCACGGAAGAAGAACCCGTCACAGGTGGCGCAGGTGGAGACGCCGTAGCCGAGCAGGCGGTCCTCATTGGGGCAGCCCAGCATCAGCGAGCGGGCCCCGGTGGCGATGATCAGCGCGTCGGCCTCGACGGTGGGCTCGTCGGCCGCCGGGTCACCGACCCAGGCCGTGAACGGACCGGTGGCCAGGTCGACCCGGCTCACCTTGGCGGTGCGGAGCTCGGCCCCGAAGCGGATGGACTGGTCGCGCATGATGCGCATCAGGTCGGGCCCCATGATGCCGTCGACGAAGCCGGGGTAGTTCTCCACGTCGGTGGTCAGCATCAGTTGCCCACCGGGCTGGTCGCTGTTGGACGAGGGCTCGCCCTCGATGACCAGGGGCTCGAGCTGGGCCCGGGCGGCGTAGATGGCCGCGGTCAGGCCGGCCGGGCCCGAACCGATGATGAGGACCTTGCGCCGTTCAGTCACCGGCGGGAACGGGGGAGCCGCGCCGCGAATACAGGATGGCCCCACCGAGGCAGAACAGGAAGCCCAGTCCGAGGTAGGCGGCCCACACGTGATGACCGGGCAGGTAGACGACCAGCAGCCGGAAGAACCCGACGCACAGCAGGGTCACGATGACCACGGCCACCACGCCGATGATGACCCCGAACACGACGCCGCGCGCCGCCACGATGGCCGGGCGGACGGCCTTGTCGTTGACCGTGGCCACCACGGTGTCGATGGTGTCGAGGGCCTTGGAGGACCACTGGTCGTCGAGGTTCTGATCAGCCACAGCGGTGAGATTACTCGCCGGCCCCGGCCGGACGGGCCGAAACGATGTAACAGACGCCCACGGTGTTGGGGCCGGTGTGCGAGCCGACGACCGGCCCGAGCTGAACCGAGACCAGGGGATGGTCCACCTCGATGGTGCCGAGCTGCGTCAGCACGGCGGCGATGTCGTCGCAGGCCCCGTCAGCCACGCCCAGTCGTTCCAGCGGTGCGTCGCCGGCCACCTTGGCCGCCAGGTAGGCCAGCGCCCGCGAGCGCGTCCGCTGCTTGGACTCCTCGGCCACCACGCCGTCCTTGACCTGGATCACCGGCTTGATGGAGAGGAGCGAGCCCAGCAGCGCCTGGGCCCCGCCGATGCGGCCACCGCGCTGGAGGAAGTCGAGGCCACCCAGCACGCCGTAGACCCGGACCCGGCCGATCCGGTCCTGGGAGGACGCGACCAGGGTGTCGAGGTCGGCGCCGGCCGCCGCTTCCTCGGCCGCGGCGATCACGATGAGGCCCTGGCCCATGGTCAGCGAACGGGTGTCGACGACGCGCACCGGCACCGTGGTGAACGACTCCGACGCCGTCTTGGCCGAGTCGTAGGTGCCCGACACCCCCGAGGACAAGGTGAGGCAGAGGACGGCCTCGGCGCCTTCGTCGGCCGCCTGCTGGTAGGCCGTCACGAACGAGCCGGGGGAGGGGGCGGCCGTGGCCGGCAGATCCCCCTTGCCCCGACACCGGTCCCAGAAGTCCTCGGGCGAGAGCTGCCGGCGGTCCTCGAGCTCCTCCTCGCCGAAGCGGATGGTCAGCGGCACCACGATGACGTTGTGCTTGGTCACCAAGTCGTCGGTCAGATCACACGCGCTGTCGGTCACGATCCGCACGCCGGGCATAGGGGGAGTCTGCCACGCCATCAGGCGCGCAGCCGGGCCGCGTGGCGCCGGCCGAGCAGGGTGATGACCGCGCCGTAGGTCAGGCTGCCGGCCACGACGGCGGCGGCGATCCGCCCCAGGAGGCCGAGGGTGCTGGTCGAACCCGAGAGGTTGGAGACCACGAGGACGACGAGGCCCATGGCCACCGTGGCCAGGCCGACGCGCCGGAGGGGATCCCACGTGTGGGGCGTCCCGAGGTGCCCGAACCATCGGCGCAACACGCCCACCCCCACCAGGGCGCTGACGGAGTAGGCCACCGAGAGGGACAGGGCCAGTCCGCGCACGCCGAGGGAATGGACCAGGACGACGGCCAGGGCGATGTTGAGGCCGTTCTCCACCAGGTACAGGTAGAAGGCCACCTTGGTGCGCTGCATCGATTGGAGGATCCGCACGATGTAGAGGAAGGAGCAGAACCCGGGCAGGCCCAGGGCGAACATGGCCAGCGCCTCGCCGGTCGGGGCCGTCTGGGCCGGCGTGCTGTTGCCGTGGCCGAGGAGCAGCGCCACCGCCGGCTTGGACAGGAGCAGCATGGCGACGGCGGCCGGGATCATCAGGGCCAACATGGCGCGCCAGCCGGTGGAGAGGCGGGCCAGGAAGGCCGTCGTGTGGCCGGTGGACCACTGCTCGGCCAGATCCGGCGTGACCACCGACATGATCGTGACGGCCACGATCCCGTAGGGCATCTGCAAGAAGGCGTAGGCGTAGGTGTACGACGAGACGGGGTCCGTGCCCGAGGCGGTCCCGGCCAGGAGGGTGACCACGAACAGCGCGATCTGATTGGCCACCACGAAGCCGAACGTCCAACCGCTCAGCTTGATCACCGTGTGCAGGGCCTTGTCCCCCAGATCCCAGCGCCACCGGATGAGGCCGAGGTTGGCGGCGCGCAGGCTCGGGATCAGCGCCAGCCCCTGCAGCACCACGCCGAGCGACGTGCCCAGGCCGAGCAGGACCAATTGCGACTGGTGCTGCTCGACGGTGACCAGCCCGACCTGGTGCCCGGCCCACAGGCCGAACCAGACGAGGATGCCGATGCAGACCAGGTTGTTGAGGATGGGGGCCCAGGCGACGGCCACGAAGCGGCGGCGGGTGTTGAGGAGGGCGGCCGCCAGCGCGAAGAAGCCGTAGGCGGCGATCTGGATGACGAACCACCGGAGCAAGGTGGTGGCGTCGGCGCGCTCGGCCATCACCTGGGCGACCTGGTGGGGATGGGCCGACGTATCGAGGGCGGTCAGCGCCGTGATGAAGAGAGGGGCCAGCACCAGGGCGAGCACGGTGGAGACCACCAGCACGACGCCCGACACGGTGAGAATGGACGAGATGGAACGGAAGGCGTCGCGCTCGCTGCGGTTGGACAGCTGGGCCACGAAGACGGGGATGAAGGTGGCGGAGAGGACGCCGCCCAGCACGATGTCGTAGATCATGTTGGGGGTGGTGTTGGCCAGGTTGTAGGCATCGGGCAGGTGGAACTGCCCCAGGGCCCAGGCCAACGCCACGATGCGCAGCAGCCCGGTGAGCCGCGAGACGGTGGTCCCGGCGGCGACATAGACGGCGGCGGTGCTCAGCGACTGCCGCCGGGCCCGGCGAGGAGTGGTCACCATCAATGCGCCCGTGGTCGACGCCGCCGGCCCCGCCGCCAGGTGCGGCCCCACCAGGCCAACAGGACCAGGCCGGCCAGCACGGTCAGGGCGACACCCACGATGGAGAGTGCGGTCGAGTGCACGGTGAGGACCGTCCGCGAGATGGTGAGCGCGCCGTCGGGAGTGCGCAGGGTGACATCGACGGGGAGCCGGTCGCCCGAGGTGCGGGCCGTCGCCGCGATGCGCACCGAGGTGGTGGAGTGGTTGAGGTCCATGGTGCGGGTGGCGCCGTTGGGGAAGGTGAACTTGTCGCTCGAGAGCGTCAGGACGACCCGCACCACGAAGGGCGCGGCCGAGAGCACGGTGATGGGGATGGAGGCCGTGCGCGAGGTGAAGGTGATGGTGCGCTCCACGGCCAAGGAGATGGACGAGAGCGTGGCGGTGAAACCGAGGCCGTAGGCGGTCAGCACCACGGCGCGCCCCGGCGCGTTCAAGCCGTCGCTCTCGGAGCGCAACAAGGCATCGGAGAGCGCGGTCAACTGGGTGGGGTGCCCGCTGGTGGCGGCGCTGAACGAGTTCAACTCGGCCCGATCGGCCGTGATCCGGGCGGCCGCCGTGGCCGTGATGCCGCCGCGGCCCACCCCGGGCCCACTCTGGAGGCGCCGAGAGGCCGGGGCCCGGTTGCCACCCGCCGGGACCTGGGCGAACAGCTGGTCGAGGGTGACCGGGCTCACGATCTGGCTGTTGGTCAACCCGGCCAGGAAGGTCGAGACAAAGACGCTCGACGGGCGCCAGCCCGTGGGGGGGACGAGCACCACGCCGCGCTGATTCGGGTCGTACTGGTTCTCGAAGTGGATGAACGAGAGATTGGCCAGGAGTTGGTTGGCGGCCAGGGTGGGGTCCCGTGGATTGGCGGTGAACCGGGCGTCGACCTGGCTGTCGGATGCCACCGCGTTGACGTGCGCGCCGCGGGCCAGGGCGAGGGTGAAGGGTTGGGCGAACGTCGAGCCGGTCGGGTTGTCGATCGGGGCCAGCGCGGCATCGCTGACCACCAGTTGGTTGGCGCCCGCGGCCTGCAGGCCGGTGGTGAGGTTGCCCACATCGGCATTGGAGAGATTGGCGCCGGTCTCGACCCAGGATCCGCCCGAGGGCTGGAGCGAGGTGGCGTGCAGGATCTGGGTCCCCCGGTCCAGCTGCAGCGGGATCTCGCCGGCCAGCCCGGCGGCGGACAACGCGGCCAGGTCGACGGGGGTGAACGACGGCGCCAGCAGCTGGTCGGGGCCGGAGGCCGGGGTCAGATCGGCCAGCTGCCGGAGTGCGGTCTGGCCCGCCTTGCCGCCGTTGGTCGCCAGATCGGCCGCCGTGGTCGGGCTCACCGCCAGGGTGGTGGGCACACTGCGGTGGGCCGAGAGCTCGGTGGTCAGTGCTTCGGTGCTCTGGCGCGCCACCGCCGCGGCCGGCGACTGACCACTGACCCGGTTCTGCACCGGCACGATCCAGCTGACGCGCAACGGCCCGCCGGTCGCCGGGGGCTGGGCGATCCCCGGCTCCTCGTAGGTGAGAAAGGTGGTGAACCGAGCCACCGGCGTGCTGTCGTCGGCGTGGAGCAGCGCGATGGACACCGGGTAGACGTCGTCACACGGGCCAGAGCCCAGCGTGCAGTGCAGGTTGACGGTCGGCCCACCCGAGGGGCAGACCCCGGCGGTGCCCGGCGCCGGCGTGGGCGGGCCGGACGTGTCGTTGTACAGCACGGTGATACAGGTCGCCGCCGTGAGGCCCGCCGCGGTTGCGGTCACCGGAACGTCGGGCACCCGGGTGAGGACCTCCTCCTGCGGGACTCCGTTGGCGGCCTGCTGGAACTGTGACCCGTCGGTGATCCGGCCGTACATGGTGACGCTGACGTGGAGGTCGGCCGCCGACCCCGCCTGTGATCCGACGGCCAGGGCCAGCGAGAACCAGGGCGCCGCCGGCGTGACCCACTGCGTCTGGGACGCCAACGTCAGAGCGGGGCCGGGCGCGGCGGGGGAGACGGCGGCGCCGGCGGGAGGCACGCCGGGGAGCGCCCCGGGCAGCAAAGCGGCAGAGAGGGCCAGCGTGCAGAGGGCGACTGTCATCCGTCGCATCGACACAGGGAGAGGCTACGTTGCGAAGTAGCGTGGTCGGGTGCAATCCCCCTCCGTTCCCGAACGGTTCCGGCCACTGCTGGCCGCCACCGCTGAGCTGGCCGAACGCTTC
>DASZJQ010000035.1:0-1558 GCA_035947875.1 Acidimicrobiales bacterium | reverse complement strand
GAGGTCGATGACGTCCTTGCCGGTGCGCAGCGCGTTGGGGGGACAGGTCATGGGCTCAATGGCGACGGCGTGCCGCCGCCGTTGCACTTCCTGCAGTGTGTCGCCGGTGTACACCATCAGGTAGGGGAACCCGGGGTCCACCCACAGCGTGGCCCCGGCGGCCCCGGCGGGGGCGTCGAGGGTGGCCCGGGCCTTGCCGTCGGCGTCGCGTTCCAGGGTGGTGTAGGCCGTGTCGAGCACGGCGGGCCCGATGAAGCGCGACATGCTGAAGTCGCGCTCGGTGCCCTCGACGGGCGTCATCGCACCGGTCGGAAGCCCGCGGTCGTCGACATCGAGCGTGTGGCGCGCCGGCAGGTGCAGGATGGCGCCGTCGACGGTCTCGGGCCCTGCGGTCAGGTAGGGGTGGAAGCCGAGACCGAACGGGATCTCCCCCTCGTCGAGCGACTGTGCCGTCGTCGTCACGGTCAGCCCGTCCCGTCCGACGTGGTACTCGAGCTCGAGCAGGAGGGAGAACGGGTAGCCGGGCGACGGGTGGAGCTGGAGCCGGAGGGAGAGTTGGTTCTGGTGCCGGGTCTGGAGCGTCCACGGCAGCCACCGCACGAGGCCGTGGATCGCGTTGCGGCGCTCGGGCTCGTCGAGGGCGGCCTGGGCCCGCACCCCGTTGAACTCGTAGCGACCGTCAGCGAGCCGGTTGGGCCACGGGGCGAGCACCTGGCCACGGCCCGAATGGGACCACTCGTCGGCGCCGAAGCCGTCGATGACGTGGGTGCCGCCCACCGAATAGGCCCGCAGCGTGGCTCCCACCTCGCAGACGATGACCTCCTGACGACCGTGCCCGATGCGCCACTGCTGCCCGGTGGGCGAGGCCACGGAGATCCTGGGCGTGCGGGCGGGCATGGCGAGTGAATTGAAGCAGACCAGGGCCCGGACGGGGGTGAGGGGGCAGATCCCGTCGGGCGTGAAGGCCCGGTGACCGGGGCCCGAACGTCGCGTGACAGCCCCTGCCGCCCCGGGCGGGGGCCGGTAGGGTGACGGGACGTGAGAATTCTCGTCACCAACGACGACGGGGTGACGGCGCCGGGGTTGGCGGCGCTGACGAGGGCACTCATCGCCTGGGCCGAGAGCGCCGGCACCGACGGGCCCGGGACCCCGCACGAGGTCATCGTGGTGGCCCCCAGCTCCAACTACAGCGGGGCGGGCGCCGCCGTGGGCTCGGTGACGGACCGGACCACCATCACCTACCAACGCGCGTACGTCGAGGGCGCCGAGGCGGTCGAGGCCTACGGGCTCGACGCATCCCCGGCGCTCTCGGTGATCGCAGGCGCACTGGGTGCCGTCGGGCCCAAGCCGGACCTGGTCATGTCGGGCATCAACCACGGCGTCAACGTGGGCCGCTCGGTGCTCCACTCGGGCACGGTGGGCGCGGCGTTGACCGCCAGCCAGCTGGGGATCAGCGCACTGGCGGTCTCCCTGCGGGCGGGAAACGAGCCCCATCCGTGGGAGTCGGCCGCCGATCTGGCGGTGGCGCTCTTGCCGATGCTCGTCGAGGCTCCGGTGC
>DASZJQ010000034.1:0-10402 GCA_035947875.1 Acidimicrobiales bacterium | reverse complement strand
ATTCGTCGACCCGCCAGGTGGCTTGGGACGTCAGCCCGAGAAGTGCGGGAGAGTCACCCAGGACGGCCGGCCCGGCTCGTGGTAGACGGCCTGCTCGGCGGCCCGCAGGGTGGTGGCCGTGGCTGGCGGCTCACCGGTGCCGAGATTGCGGGCGTAGACCGGGTGGGCGCCACTGGAGACCTGGACCCGCAGGCGGTGACCGGTGGCGAAGGTGTGACCGACGGGCCACAGGGCCACCGCCGCCGTGAACGTCCCGTCCGGGTTCCGGCGAATGGACGCCGGGTCGAAACGCCGCAGTCCGTCGCACACGTTGACGGACCGGCCGTCGGGTGACACGTCACAGATCCGGACGAAGAAGTCCGTGTGGTCCAGGCTCGAGCCCACGTGCAGCTCCGCCTCCACCGGACCGACGAGCTCGAGCGCCTCGCCCAGCTCGTCGGAGGTGTAGACGAGCACGTCGGAACGGGCCTCGAGAGGCCGGTTGTCAACGGTGCCCCCGGTAAGCATGCCGATGCCGCCCATCGACGGCGTCGGGTCGGCGGGGTCGTAGCGATAGCGGTCAGGCTCCGACGATGCTTCCGGCGGCATGGGTGCGAGATGGCCCCCGGTCTGGAGGTACCAGCGGGTCGGCTCTGAGCGAGGGGGCCAGTCCGCCAGGTCGCGCCAGTGCCCGCCTTGGCCCTGCACGTGGACCTTGACCGGGGTGGGGCCGAGCAGTCCCTCCCGGCCGAGCAACCAGGTGTCGAACCAGTCCAGTGGGCCGTCGGTCATGCCGCCCTCCCCGCCCCCGCCCAGGTGTCCGCCGGCGCCGATGCGCAGATGCACGGGGGCGGGCGCGGCGCGCAGGACGGCGTAGTCCTCCACCACGCCGGGCAGCGGGTAATCGTGCCAGCCGTCGACGAGCAGGGTCGGCACGGTCCATTCCGCTAGCAGGGGTCGGAAGTTCACCGGATCCCAAAAGGCATCCCCGGCGCCGCCGTGAGCGAGCTGGTCCCGGTAGAGCTGCAGGTCGACGCCGGTGAGCCGGTGGATCACCTCACCGAGAGGTAGGTGGTCGAAGCCCGCCTTCATCTCGGCCATGCGCCGCTCGATGCCCTCGGGGGAGATGTCGGTGGTGGGGACGGCGTTGGCCTGCTTGTTGAACTGGGTGGCGCCCGCGTCCCAGGGGATGATCACCTCCAGGGCCAGTGAGCCTCCCGGGTACCACGAATAGGCCCGCACGGATGTCGACAGGGCGACGGCCATGGCCTTGAGGTGCGGCGGCTTGGTGGAAGCCAGCGCCCACTGGGTGAAGCCCATGTAGCTCGCGCCGAACGTGCCCATGCTGCCGTTGAACCACGCCTGGGAGGCGATCCAGTCCGCTGTATCTCGCCCGTCCCCCGCTTCGGCGAAGTAGCTGTGCGTGCCACCCGACCCGTCCGTGCCCCGGCACGCTTGCAGGACGTACCGGTAGCCGCGGGCGGCGAACTCGGGGCCCATGGCCGAGGCGAAGTTGACCCTGCCGTACGGCGTGCGCTCCAAGATGGTGGGGGCGTCGCCGATGCCCACGGGGTGGTAGACGTCGGCCAGCAGCACCGTCCCATCCGACGCCGTGACCTTGACGTCCCGCTCGACCTCGACTTCGTTGGTGCGCTCCCGCATGCCGACCCCCTTTGCGACCGGGCCTCCGGCAGCCGGCGACGAGTAGACCCTACGTCAAGTCTGGTTTGCCTCTGCATGCCCTTCAAACGGCACCTGACAGGGCGCGCGTCACTTGCGTCCATTTCATCGTTTCGTTAATCTACAACCATATGGTTGTAGATTCTGCATTGACGGATGAGGGTGTCGACCGCATCTTCCAGGCGTTGGCAGACCGGACGCGGCGCGACATTCTCAGACGGGCGATCCAAGTCGGCGAGTCCGTATCGGTCCTTTCGCGCCATTACGAGATGAGTTTCGCCGCGGTGCAGAAGCATGTGGCGGTGCTGGAACGGGCTGAGCTCGTCACAAAGGAACGACGCGGTCGCGAACAGATCGTGCACACCGACAGGGCGACATTGCGCAGAGCGATGACGCTTCTCGACGCCTTTGAACAGCTCTGGATGCAACGAGTCGAACAAATCGCCAACGTTCTTGCCATGACAGAGGGAGAAGCGAAATGACCGTGATCAGCACGCATAAGGACGCAGGGTCACTCACGTTGACCATCGTTGCCGAGTTCGACGCAACTCCTGAACACGTCTGGGAGGTCTGGGAGGATCCAAGAATGCTTGAACGATGGTGGGGACCACCGATGTTCCCTGCCACATTCACGCGGCATGACTTCGTCGTCGGAGGCGAGTCTCGGTACCTCATGACCGGACCCGAAGGTGAGACGCCCCGAGGATGGTGGCGCATCGACGCAATCGACCGACCCCGTCGGATTGACTTCGCGAATGGCCTCGCAGGCGATGATGGCGAACCTGTCCCTGGCGTGAAACCGACGTCCGCCTACGTGATTTTGGAAGCGGCCGGGAGTGGGACACGCATGACGACCGTGACCCACTTCGTCGATGTTGAACAGATGGAGATGTTGCTCGGTATGGGCATGGAGGAGGGCATGGCCCTGGCGATCGGGCAGATCGACAGCGTCCTTTCGCCATCCCGATCTCGGGCAAAGCACTGGAGTGAATCTGCATGAGCAAGTTGATCGAATCGACTCATGTCTCACTCGGTGGAGAGATTGGATCGCCCGAATGGGCATTTCCATACCTCCATGAAGAGCACTTCGAGTACGCCACACGGTTGCTCTCTGGAGCGGAGGCCCTACTGCTCGGGCGTCTGACCTACGAGGGGTTGTCGGCGGCGTACCCTGGCATGAACGGGGGCGACTCCCGAACCTTTCAAGAATTTATTGAGCGGATCAACAGCCTCCCTAAATACGTGGCATCAACAACCCTTCAGGAGACGACGTGGAATGCCACGGTCATTGAGGGAGACGTCGCCTCATTTGTGGCTGACCTCAAGCGCCAATCCAGTGGAAACGTAATCAAGTACGGGAATGGTCCGCTCGATGTCACCTTGATGGAGCACGGTCTGATCGATGAGTTCCACCTGTTGGTCACCCCGGTCGCGGTAGGACGAGGCCAACACATGTTTGAGAGCATCGACGGCGCACCCGCCCTAAATCTGGTCGAAGTCACTCGGTTCAGTACCGGCGTAGTGAGGCTCACCTACACACCCATGTGAGGCCGAAATGGGTATCCAGTGTCTCTGGTCGGGCTGCCCGGATTTGAACCGGGGACCTCTGCGTCCCGAACGCAGCGCGCTAACCAAGCTGCGCCACAGCCCGTCCGCCTCCCGAAGGAAGCAGGCCTGCCACCTTAGCCCTCTGTTTGGGACGACTCCCCGGGGTCACGGGCATCGCTCGATGGGCGGACCGAGGTGGCCACCACCTGCGCCACCCGGCGCTTGTCCATCTCGACCACCCGGAGGTCCCAGTCGCCGACGCGCACCTGCTCGCCCTCGGAGGGGATGTGGCCAAAACGGTCAAAGAGCAGACCGCCCAGCGTCACGAACTCACCGTCGGGCACGTCCATGTCCAGACGCTCGCGCAGCTCGTCGACATTGGTCTGACCTTCGACCAGCCAGCGGGTGCCGTCCACCCGGACGATGGCGGCCTCGTCCCCCTCGTCGAACTCGTCGTTCAAATCACCGACCAGGGGCTCGAGGAGGTCCTTGATCGTCAGGACGCCGGCCACGCCGCCGTACTCGTCCACCACGACGGCGAAGGCGCGCCGGTGCTGCCGCAGGTCGGCCAGGGCCTCGAGCACGCCGAGGGATTCGGGGACCACGTAGGGCTGGCGAACCTTGCGGGAGATCTCGAGCGGGCTGGGGTCGGTGGTATCCCGGGCGGACGGGCCGACCTGGCTGGCACGGAAGATGTCGTTGACGAAGAGGATCCCGATCAGGTCGTCGAGGTCGCCGTGGACCACGGGAAAGCAGCTGTGCCCCGACGTGCGCACGGCCCGGGCCACGTCGTCGGCCTGCACCGGAATGGTCAGGGCGGTCACATCGACCCGGGGTGTCATGACCTCGCGCACGTCCATGACCCGCAGATCGGCCAGTGCGTCGAGGATGATGCGTTCCTGTTCGGCCGCCGCGTCGGGGGCCTTGGTGCGGGCGGCCGGACGTGCGTCGCCCTCGGCCGGTCGGCGCCAGGGCCGACGGGGCCTACGGGATGCGGCGGAAGGAGGAGGCGATGCTTTCTTGGTCGACACGCGGTGCCGGATCAGCCTGCCGGTTCGCTGCCCGCCGCGAGCTCGGGTCCGGCACCCACCAGCACGGGCACGGGCGAAAAGGAGGTGTCGAAGTAGGTGCCGTCGTCGAGCAGCGCCAGCACGGCCCGGCGCAGACGGAGGGGGTCGAGCGGCTTGACCAGCCAGCCTTCGGCGCCCGAGCGACGGGCCAAGAAGACGTCGGGGCGTCGGTCCAGCAGCATCAGGACCGCGATGTGGTCCAGGGCGTCATAGGACTCCTGCAGCCTGAGCTCGAGGGTGACGGCCATGCCGCCCATGTTGCCCATCTGCATGTCCACGATGACCAGATCGGGGGATTCCTCCGTCACGAAGGCGATGAGTTCGGGTCCCGAGGTGACCGAATGGACCGTGACGTCAGGCCCGCTGATGACGGCCTCCACCTCCCGGCGGAGGGTGGGCGCATCGCTGGCGACCAGGATGGTCTGCACGTGGGCGAGACTATCGGAGTGCGGTCGGGGTGCGATAGCCCGCGACCCCTCAGGGCCCCGACGGCTCAGGCCCCCAACCGCTCAGGCCAGCGCTGGCTCAGGGACGAACCGACGAGGCGAAGAGATGGTCGGCCGTGCGCTCGAGTGCTTCGAGATCGTGCACGTCCTGCCCGAAGAGCGGAATGCGACCGACGGGCGCCGGGGACAGGCGGCCGGCCAGGTCGGCGAACGAGTCCTCCTCACGCTCGGACACCTGGTTGAGCGCGAACAGGTTGGCCTCGAGCGCAGCCAGCGGGTCGGGGGCGTCACCGAGCGGGACCGGTGAGCCGGGATCGTCCACCCGGCCGAAATGCGGATGGATGCGGTTGACCACCAGGGCCGCCGGCACCACGTCCCGTTCGGCCAGCTTCTCGGCGAAGAAACTGGCTTCGGCCACCGCATCGGGTCGGGCCGAGGTCACCAGCACGTAGGCGGTGGCCGGGTCGGCCAGGAGCTCCCGCACGGCGCCGGCCCGGGTCCGAAAGCCCTCCTCCATCCCTTCGAACGCTTGGAAGAACCCGACCGCGTCCTCCACGATCTCGGCGCCCGCCACCTTGGAGATGGTCCGGAGGAGGGCCTGGGTGGCCACCCCGATCGCCCTCAGGGACATCCGGGTGGGAACGAGGAGGGCCCGGAAGAGGCGGTTCTCCAGGAACCGGGTGAGGCGCCGGGGGGCATCGAGCAGATCCAGCGCATTGCGGGTCGGCGGCGTGTCGACCACCACCACATCGAACTCCCCGGACTCCACCAGCTCGTAGAGCTTCTCCATGGCCATGTACTCCTGGGTGCCGGAGAGCGCGCCGGCCAGGTTCTGGTAGAGGCGGTTGGCCTGGATCGACTCGGCCTGGTCGGTCGTGCGGGCGTAGCGGTGGACGAGGTCGTCGAAGGTGCCCTTCGTATCGAGCATGACGGCGTGGAGACGGCCGGGCCAGTCCCCCTCGACCTCGGTCGGCGTGTTGGCCAGGGATTGCACGCCCAGCGAATCGGCCAGCCGACGGGCCGGGTCGACCGTGACCACGCAGGACTTCCGACCGGCTCGGGCCGCCGCCACGGCGAACGTGGCCGAGACGGTCGTCTTGCCGACACCGCCCGAGCCGCAGCACACGATCACCGTCCGTTGCTCGACGATCTCGGGCAGGGTGGTCACGTGGCGCCGACCGCCGGGTCGGAGGCGTGGTCCGGCGGGGCGTCCGCCGGGCCTGGGGCGTGGTGTGGTGCGGCGTCTGGCGTAGCGTCCGGTGGGGCGTCGTCCGGTGGGTGGTCTGAGGCCGCGTCGGATGGCTGGTCTGATGCCTGGTCTGATGCCTGGTCGAGCTCGGCCACCGCGTCGGCCAGGGCGTGGGCCAGGGTCTCGGTCTCGGCCGGGCCGATGGCGTCGGCGGCCAGCGCCGGGACGAGCAGGTGCGGCAGAGGGAGCTCCCGGGCCAGCCGCTCGATCTGCTCGGCCGAGAGCGCATGGCGGTCCAGCCGGAAGCGGCGAGCCGCTTCGAGGGCCTCGAGGTGGCCGGAGTCCATGGCGATCCCGGCGGTCGCGGCGACGTCCTCGGCCGTCCGCGCCAGCCCCTCGGGCACCGGATCGCAGGCGTTGACGATGACCGGCCCGAGCTGCACGCCGGCCCGATCCTCCAGGGTGTAGGCCGATTCGATGGTCTCGCTGACCGGCATCTCCTCGGGCAGGGTGACCAGGATCACCTGGCACCGGGTGGGATCGCCCAGCAGCTCGACGACCTCCTGCGCCTGGCTGCGCAACGGCCCCCCCCGGGCCGCATTGACCAGACCGGAGGCCGAGGTGAGGAAGGTGATGGCGTGGCCGGTGGCCGGGGCGTCGACCACGATCAGATCGGCCACCTCCCCCCGTTCCAGCTGCTTGATCTTGCCCAGCACCAGCACGTCTCGGATGCCGGGGATCGCCGTCGAGACCACGTCCACCACCCCCGAGGAGACCAGGCGCTTCGAGACGCGGCGCAGGCCGTGGTCCTGGAGGTATTCGACCAGGGCGTCGTCGGGGGTGATGCGGCGAGCCCGGATCCACCCCTGTCGCGGTGCGTCTTCGGCCTGGAGCTCCACCTCGTCGTAGCCGAGGTCCTCGGCGAGCCCGAACGCCTCGGTGATGCCGGACTTGCCCTCAAGCTCGACAATCAGCACCGAGCGGCCGGTGGTCGAGGCCATGCGGGCGATGGCAGCGGCCATGGTGGTTTTCCCCACGCCGCCCTTGCCAGCCACGATCAGAACATGGCTTTGCGCACAGAAGCTCACAACGTCCATGTCCCCCCGATCGTAGTTGGAGCCAGAGCCGCCGGGACCGCCGGAAATGCAACTTTCCTGCTCACAGGCCTTGAACACCGGGAATTCCGGCGGTAACTTGGCCTCGTGGGGGGATATGGAGTTCCCACCTCGGGGGGTTACATGCGCCAAGGAACAGACATGTGGCAGGCCAAGGCGGCTTGTCGAGGACCGCAGTCGTGGGCGTTCTTCCCGCCCTCGCACGCGGAGCGGAAGGAAGAGAAGTCCACCCGTGAGATCCGGGCCAAGGAGATCTGCCACGAGTGCCACGTCCGCGGGGAGTGTCTCGAATACGCCATCCGCATTCGTGAGCCGCACGGGATCTGGGGTGGACTGAACGAGGTCGAGCGCAAGGTCGTGCTCGACCGACGAGCCAGCTAGTTACCAGCCAACTCGCTGATCATCAGCGGCTCGGGGTAATTCTCAGCTTGGCCCGGGCGGCGGTGACGCCGCGGGCATGGCAGACGGCGGCCGGTTGCTGTCCGTCCACCGCGCAGATGGTGGCGGTGATCTCGTTGGCTGACGCCACGATGGCCTGGGTGATGGGGCTGGTGGGAATGGCGAGGTCGCCGACGATCTGCGATTGGTTCTGACTGGCCAGCACCGCCGGGGAGAAGCTGGAGCCGGCCAGCACATAGCGGTTGGCGATATCGAGCAAGGGGAACGTCGCCCCGGCGGCGTCATAGGTCGACACCGCCGCCGCCTGGCGGGGGGTGGGGGTTTGCAGCGCCGTGTACTGGGCCCCGGTGGGGTTCAACGAGCTGTAGCGCTCCACCGTCTGCAGGGTGATCCACTTGCTGGTGTAGGTGGTGTGCCAGAAGGTGAAGGTGGACGTGTTGGCAAAGGCCACCGACTCGCTGGACTGCATCAGGCCGACCGTACCGAAGGTCCCGAAGCGTGACAGGGCCACGATGACAGGCCATCGTTGTGCCGCCGCGTACGGCGCGAACTCGGCGCCGTAGAAGAACACGACCGGCCGGGTCACCCCGTCGGCGCCCGCGGCCTGCCAGAGGACGGGACTCCCGGTTGCCGTCAAGGGCGTGATCGGGCCGGCCGCGGCCACCGGCGTGGCCCCCACCGCGTCAGTCGTGGTGGCGGGGATGTGCGCCAGGGAGGCCATGATCGAGGCCGGCGCCGGGGTAAAGGTCTCGACCGCCGCCGTGTTGTTCGGGTGACCGGTGACCTGGCGCAGGACGAGGAGAGCGCCGAGAAGGACGATGACCACAACGATGAGACCCAGGGCCACGTAGCGGCGGGGGATCGGGTGCGCGACAGTCACCGCCGCCTGCTCTGGGGCCTCGAGGCTCATGGGGAGAATCAGCGTAGACCAGGGCCCCGGCGACATTTCGACGCCGGCTGAGCCGCTTGGGCCGTGCGTCCGCTCGACCGGTAGCCTCGCCAGCGTGCCCTCTCCTCCCGCCGATTCTCACGCCGACGCCTCGGCCGACGCCGTGGCAGCCGATGCCGATGCCGCTGCCGACGCTGCCGACACCGTGGCGGATGCCGTGGTGATCCGGCCGGCCGCCACCGTCATGTTGGTGCGCGACGCCCCGGAGGCCACCAGTGAGGACGACCGGCTCGAAGTGCTGATGGTCCGCCGCAACCTGCGTTCGGATTTTGTCGGCGGTGCCTATGTGTTTCCAGGCGGTTCGGTCGACCCGGCCGACGCCGGTCCGGCCGCCGAGGCCGCCTCCTTCGGGCGGACCGACGCGGAGGCCAGTGCCCTGCTCGGGGTGGGCACCGGCGGCCTGGCCTACTGGGTGGCCGTCCTGCGCGAGACCTTCGAAGAGGCCGGGTTGCTGTTGGCCGAGCGGCCGGGCGGACCGGCCCTGCTGGCCGGGGACCCGGAGGAGGAGGCTCGATTCGTGTCGGAGCGGGCTGCGGTCAACGCCGGCACCCGCCGGTTCCTCGATCTCTGCCGCGAGGAGGGGTTGCGGCTCATGGTCGGCGACGTCCACTACTTCGCCCACTGGATCACGCCCCGCGGTGCTCCCCGTCGCTTCGACACTCGCTTCTTCGTGGCCCCCGCCCCGCCCGGCCAGCACGCGGCCCACGATGCGGGCGAGACCATCGCCGAGACCTGGATTTCTCCCCGCCGCGCCCTGGCGGCCCACCGGGCCGGCGACTTCGAGTTGATCTTCCCGACCATCCGCAACCTGCAGGCCATCAGCCGATTCACCAGCGCCGGCGATCTGCTCGAGGCGGCCGCCCTGGCCTCGGGCGCGGTGCCGACGATCGAACCGCGGGTGGTGGCGGACGGCAACGGGGTACGGATCGTCCTACCCGGGGACGACGGGTACGACGAGAACGGCCCGGTCGAGGTCTCCGCGGTGTCCGAGGTCCCGGGGAACTTCAACGAAGCCGTGCGCGCCGTCTCCCTGGCGGCGAACCAGGAGGACCCCACTTCGTGATCCCCGGTGTGCCGGATCTCGGCGTCGGCCCGGCACCGGTGCCGGGCCGACTGGACGAACTGGCGACCGGTCTGCACCGCCTCACGGCGCCCAACCCCGGGCTCATGACCGGTCCGGGCACCAACACCTATCTATTGGGCGCCGGATGCGGACGCTCGAACCTCGCCGTGGTCGATCCGGGTCCCGACGACGCCACGCATCGGGGCGCCATCGTGGCGGCGGCGTCGACCCTGGGGCAGATCCGGTGGGTCCTGGTCACCCACACCCACCCCGACCATGCTCCGGGCGCCGCCGCGCTGGCCGAGCAGACCGGGGCGGAGGTCATTGGCTTCGGGCAGGCGGAGGGGTTCGCCCCCGACCGTTGTGTGGGCGATGGCTGGACGTTGCGTCTTGCTGGTGGCGAGGGTAGTGATGGCGGCCGCCTGGATGACGGTGCCGGCGAGAGAATCACGCTGGAGGCGGTGCACACGCCGGGGCATGCCTCGGATCATCTGTGCTGGCTCCTGCGGGAGAGCGGCACGTTGTTGACCGGCGACCACGTCATGCACGGCTCGACGGTAGTGATCCGCCCGCCCGATGGGGATCTCGGCCAGTACCTCGCCAGCCTGGCCAAGGTGCGCGACCTCACGCCCGCCGTGCAGACATTGGCTCCGGGACACGGCCGTCTGATGACGCCGGTCGTCCCGGTCATCGACGCGCTCATCGCCCACCGCCGGGGGCGCCACGAGCGCGTGGCCGAAGCCCTGTCCTCCCTGGGTGAGGCCGGCATCGACGACCTCCTTCCTTCGGTCTACGACGACGTCACCGAGGCCCAGCTCCCGGTGGCCCGGTTCTCGCTCTGGGCCCACCTGCGCGCCCTGGCCGAGGACGGCCGGGCCCACCCGATGGCGGTGGGGCAGGGTCAGGACACCATCGAGACTCGCTGGAAGTCGGTCTCCGAAGGGCCCGCCTGAGCGTTTGGGCG
>DASZJQ010000033.1:0-8288 GCA_035947875.1 Acidimicrobiales bacterium | reverse complement strand
CGGGATGACCCGTGGTGACCCGGGATGACCCGTGGTGACCCGGGGTGACTCAGTCAGCGAGGAGCCGGAACTGGCCGGTCTCCCAACGCCGGTAGATCTCGTCGGCGATGACGTCGGGTGACTGGTCGCCCGCGTCCACGCAGTGGCGCGCCGCCACACCGTGCCGCTCGAACTGGGTCCAGAGGTCATCGACCACCGACTCGTCCGCCAACGCCCCCCGGTGCTCGGGCTCGATGGTGCGAGACTGCACCCGCGAGAGCACGACGGGGAGCGGGGCACGCAGGACGGCGTAATGGAGATCGATCCCGAGCGGTTCACAGGCCGTGACGAAGAGGTCGACCATGGTGGGAAAGAGGATGCCCTCGGCCACCGTGAAGTAGCCCCCGGCGGAGAAGGTGGCCACGGCCGAGGCGGCGGCGGACAGGACCACACGATTCTGCTGGTGCGCTTCCTCCCGCCACGGCTCGATGGCGCCCTGGCGAAGCTTGGCGAAGAACCAGTCCAGGTCCAGACAGGCGGAGAGCGGCGCGTGGTCCGCCACCAGGGGGGCGATGGTCGTCTTGCCGCAGCCGGGCGACCCGGTCAGGAGGAGCAGTCGGCCCGATGGCATGACAGCATCATCGCGTGAGGATGTCGAGGGCATCGACAATCTCGTCGACCGTGTTCACCCTGGCCACCAGCGCGAGGGTATGCTCCATCGCCGCATCGGCATAGTCGAGGGGCACTCCCACCACGGCGTCGGATGCGACCACCACCTGGTAGCCGAGGTTCACGGCCTCGATGCAGAGCCCGATGATCCCCACGTTGACCGAGACGCCGGTCACCACCAGCACCCGGACGCCGAGATGCTCCAAGGTGGTATGGAGCGTGGTCCCGGTGAACGGGGACACGCCGTGACGGCGGGCGGACACGTGATCGGTGGCCTCCACCCCCAGCCCGGGCACCAGCTCGACGGCCGGCGTCTTCTCCAGCAGGTGCTCGGGGCGCCGCAGCACGGCGCTGTGGAGTGGCGTATTGGCGACGGTGCCGGCCCGATCGGCCCGGAACTGGGCCGTGCAGTGCATGACGGGGAGATGGTGCCGGCGGAAGGCCGTGAGCAATCGGGCGGCAGCGGGCACAACGCGGCGCCCCTCGGCCGCAACGGCCAATTCGGGAAAGGTGGCCAGGTCGCCCATGACGCCACGCTGCAATTCCATGGTGAGGGCGGCCAGAGGAAGATCGGAGTGAGGGCCGCCACCGAGGGCCCGACCGGCGAGAAGGTCGGTCAGTTCAAGTGGCACTGGTGGCGGCATCGGCCGCAGTCACGATGGCGGTGGCCCAGGTGTAGTCCGGCTTCCCGCTGGGCGAGCGCTCGACCACGTCCACCACGTGGAGCCGGCGCGGCAGTTTGTAGCCCGCGATGGAGGTGCGGCAGTGCTCCTGGATGCTCTCGAGCGAGGGCGCCTCGTGGCCGACCCGGGGCTGGATGATGGCCGCCACGGTCTGGCCCCAGCGTTCGTCCGGAGCGCCGCACACGATGGCGTCCATCACGTCGGGGTGCGAGCGCACGGCGGACTCCACCTCTTCGGGGAAGATCTTCTCGCCGCCCGAGTTGATGACGATCGAGCCGCGCCCGAGCAGGGTGATCGAACCATCGGATTCGACGGTGGCGAAGTCACCCGGCATGACATAACGCGTGCCCCGCACCGTGATGAAGACCTCCGCGGTCTTCTTGGGGTCGTTGTAGTAACCCTGCGGGATGTCGCCCGAGCGGGCGATCTTGCCGATCACACCCGAGCCCGGCTCGACCGGATTGAGGTCCTCGTCGAAGACGACGGTCTGGCCGAGCAGGTGCACGGTCGGGCCGCTCTTCATGGCGGTATTTCCCGGCGTGACGACGGTCATCCCGTTGTTGCCGCCTTCCGAAGACCCGATGGCATCGGTGATCACGAGGTTGGGCAGGCGCTCGAAGAACTGGTCCTTGACCGGCGCGCTGAACAGCGCGGCGGAGGAGACCACGGCGACGAGGGAGGAGAGGTCGTGGGTGGTCCCGACGTCATCGAGGGATTCGATCAACGGTTTGCCCATGGCGTCCCCGGTGATCATGACCGAGTTGACCCCTTCCTTCTCCACCAGATCCCACACGTCGTGGGGGTCGAATTTGGCCATCAGGACGATTTTCGAGCCGACGAAGCTGCGACCCATCACGGCCCACTGGGTGGCCCCGTGCATGAGAGGCGCCACCGGGAGGTGCACCCCGGACCCGGCGGCGCCGCTGGCTGCGATGGTCCCCGGATCCTCGATCCGCGTGTTGGTGACGGGGTCGGTGCCGCCCCCCAGCGCATAAAAGACGTCCTCGTGACGCCAGACCACACCCTTGGGCATGCCGGTGGTCCCACCCGTGTAGAGGATGTAGAGGTCGTCGCCCGAGCGGGGGCCGAAGTCACGTTCGGGCGACTGGGCGGCGAGTGCATCCTCGTAGTTGCGGGCTTCGGGGGTGGAGCTCGGGGCGTCGGTCCCGTCCTCGATGATCACGATGTGGCGGAGTTGGGGCAGATCGGGCAGCAGGGCGCCCACCAGGGGGGAGAACTCGCGCTGGTGCACGAGGGCCTTGAGGTCGGCGTTGGTCAGGAGGTAGCGCAGCTCCTCTTTGACGTACCGGTAGTTGATGTTGATCCAGACGGCCCGCAGCTTGAAGACGGCCCAGGCGGTCTCCACCCACTCGACGCTGTTGTAGGCGTAGATACCGACGTGGTCGCCCGGACCGATGCCCTGGGCCGCCAGGTGGTGGGCCAGCCGGTTGGCCCGGGCTTCCATCTCGGCGTAGGTGCGACGCTCCCCGTTGGCCACCAGATTCTCGCGCTCGGGGTAGGCGTCGACAGCGGCCTCGAACAGGTCGGCGAGGTTGGCTTCCATTGGGCGAGATTAGAACAGGTTCTTATTCCTGTCGCAATCAGGTCTGGTGCAGGCCTGCGGCTGGTGCCGTCGGGCTCAGGTGGGCGCCGAGCCGGTGGTCGTGCCCGTCTGCGCGGCGGCCCTCGCCAGCTCGACGAGGGCGGTGATCAGCCCACTCGGGACGGCGGCCTCGTCCGGGGTCAGGCGCTCCCCGTAGGCCCCGATGCCCCGTAGGCCCGGTGGCAGCTCAATCTGCACGCCCTTCTCCGGCGGGAGGTTCACCGGGTTCTTCGGATGGAAGCCGAGCCGTAGCCGCTCGTCGGCCACGTGGAAACCCGGGCACCGAGCGCTCAGGAGCGTGCGGGCCTGGGCCACCAACCCGGCATGCAGGCCGCCCACGATGATGCCGGTCAGCGGGTCCTTCTGGCCGTCGCGCACGGCGGGCCCGTACGCGTCGATGACCAGGCCACGGGCGGGATCGACCCACAGGGCGAAGCTGTCCCGGCCGAAACCGTGCACCGAGATGGCCACGCGGACGTGGGCCAGGAATCGGCGGAAGGTCGTCGAGTGCTCCGGGTCATGCAGGCGCGACGTGAGGTGCACCCGGAGCCACGGGGGCTGGACGATGGCGTAGTAGGACGCGCCGCACAACGCGGCGGCCCGGCGGGCTATCTGATCGGTGCCCCGGTCCTGGGACCCACCGTGCAGGGCCATGAAGCCCACCGTGGAGCGGAGGTCACACTCTTCTTCGACGCCCTTGATATGCAGGAGCTCCCTGAGGTCCATGGCCCCAGGTTGGCACGGGGCAGCGGGCCGGCGTCAGCCGAAGAGATCGGGATCGCTGAGCACGATCTCGTCCCACAATGGCTTGAAGGAGAACCACCCGGCCATCGGGTACCCGGTGCGGTCACGGGTGTAGCGCGCTCCCTCGTCGTCGATCAGGAGAGGCGTACCGGCCGCTTCGGCCAGGAGTTGCGCCTGGCAGGAGCGCTCCATGGTGATGAACCACCAGGCCGCCTCGTCGACGGTCTGTCCCACGGTGAACAGGCCGTGGTTGCGATGGATGGTGGCCTTGTGCGGACCCAGGCTGGCGGCCAGCGCCTTGGCGGCCGCCTCTTCGAGCACGATGGCCCCACCGCCCTCGCTACAGACGGTGTGGTCCTCGAAGAAGACACAGGCATCTTGAGTAATCGGGTCGAGTTGGCGCCCGAGCGAGGACCAGGCCTTGCCGTAAATGGAATGGGCGTGTGCCGCCGCCACGACGTCGGGTCGGGCCGCATGAACAGCCGAGTGGATGGCGAAGGCGGCCGGGTTGACCGGACGGTTCCCCTCGACCACCTCGCCCTCGTGGTTGACCAGAATCAGGTCGGACACCTTGACGTGGCGGAAGCTCATCCCGAACGGGTTGACCCAGAAGTGGTCGAGCCGTTCGGGGTCACGGGCGGTGATGTGGCCGGCCACTCCCTCTGAGAAACCGAAGCGACCAAAGAGGCGCAGGGCGCCGGCCAGTCGTTGCTTGCGGTGCTGTCGCTCATCCTCGATGTTGTCGAAGACGGGAGGGCTGAGCGAGATCAGGTCTTGCTGACCCTGGGCGAGCGTTCTTCCGGTAGTGACGGCCATGGAGACCCCGATCGTGATGGCGACACCTGTCGCCGAGTGCACCCATGAAATTGGCATCGGCGGCCCCATGCGTCAAGGCTGGGCGCCGATCGGGCCAGCTATCGGGCTGCTCGGGCCACCATTCGGGCTGCTCGGGCCAGCTATCGTGCAAGCCCATGACGTATCCAGTGGCCGAGACCCGTGACATCGCCGCGCCGGCCAAGACGGTGTGGGAGCTGGTCTCCGACCTTCCGCGCATGGGCGAATTCTCGCCGGAGAATGTCGGTGGCAAGTGGATCAAGGGCGCCACGGGGCCGGCACCCGGAGCCATCTTCTCGGGTTCCAACAAGAACGGATTCCGCCGGTGGAAGACCACGGCCACGGTGGTCGAATGCGCGCCGGGAAAAGTCTTCGAGATCGCCATCTCGATGGGCCCGGCGGCCATCGCCAACTGGCGGTACGAGTTCAAGGACATCGAGGGCGGCTGTCAGGTCACCGAGTCGTGGAGCGACCACCGCAAGCGCTGGATGCGGGCATTGGGCCGGTCCGTGGGTGTGCATGACGGGGCACATGCCAAGGGGGAGATGGCCGCGACGTTGGCCAGCTTGGCCCACGTCGTCGAAGGCTCCGGCAGTATCGGGGGCTCCGGGACCTAGTGCCGCGACCGGAGACGTTTGCGCTGTATTGACGGTCACCCATCGAGTAGCCAAGAAAAGTAGATCGCCAATTCTTGCGCCGATCCCGGATCGGCCGGGGCGTTCGTCGCTGGCGCTGGGCGGATGTTCGGTTAGGCGGCAGGAGACCTGCCGCTGTCGGGCAAGGGCTTGCGGAACATCGCCCAGACATCAGGGCCACCGCCCCGAAGACGCCTGTGGCCGATTACCTCGAAGCCGAAGGTCGAATAGAAGGCGAGGTTCGACACCGACGACGTCTCGAGGAATGACCCGGCACCTTCTCGGTCGGCAGCGGCCAGGCCCGGCACCAACGTCCGACCGCCCAGGCCCTCTCGTTGCCTCGCCGGCGCAGTGCCGAGGACGGCGAGAGTGAAGTGGCGTTGGATCGGCCGCCAACTCTCGATCTCTCGCGCTGCTGCGAGCGACGCATCGTGGCGGGACCCTTCCAGGTGCGCAACAGCAGCATCCATGGCGTGATGAACCGACGAGGGGACCCGAACGGCGCTGTCCATCCACACTGCGACTGACTGGACCCTGCTGTCGAGACTGCTCAGCCACACCTCGCCGAAAGCCATGCCCAGGTTCTCAAGAGCCAGAAATTGGAGTCGAGTGATTCGCGCCTGGTGATCGTCAGGGTCAACCGTCCACCTCGTCCAGGGGTAGTCGGCGAACGCTTCGCCAAGAACTTCACTGGCTGGCCTGAGGTCGTCCGAGTCGGCCCGGCGAGTTTCGATCATCACCCTTCGATCATTGCCGACCGTCGGTTCCCCAGACGCATACACGAAGACGTGTACCCACCCAGTGACGTCGGGAGCGATGTCGCACCCGGGCCCTTCAGAGCTCGGTATGCCCACCTTCGACCTCCTGCGCTTAACGTTCGATCTGCACCCACGGGATTGGGCTCGATGAAGGAGCGGGAAGGCCGAGCCGACCGACGGCCCGGGAGCGGTTCGTACTCCACCGGGACCGGGCGAACGTTGCCGATCGCGGCACTAGTCCCGTGGCGGGCAAGGTGTGCGGGGTCAAGGTGTCGGCGCTTGCCCGAGCCTGGCTTCCTCGGACACGCCGCAGCACGGGGGCGAAGCTCGCCAGGCAGAAGCCCCGATGAATTCGCGAGGCTGGTCCCGTCTAACGATCAGAGCCCGAGACGGAGGAGAGAGCGATGCGAGTGGTGGTCAACCAGTTCATGAGCCTGGACGGCGTGGTGCAGGCACCGGGCGGCGCCGAGGAGGACACCGACGGGGGTTTCGCCCATGGTGGTTGGTCGATGCCGTACTTCGACCCCGAGATCATGGGGTCGGCGGTCAGCGAGGGGATGAGCTCAGCCGAGGCCCTGCTCTTCGGCCGGCGCACGTGGCAGGGGATGGCGGCGGCGTGGCCGGAACGGGCCGGCGACCCCTACGCCGACCAGATGAATGCGATCAAGAAATACGTGGCGTCACGGACGCTGACGCAGGACGACCTGACTTGGAACAACACGACCTTGCTGTCGCCCGAGAACGCCGTCGCCGACATCGCCGAGCTACGCGGCCAGGACGGTGGCGACTTGTTGATCTGGGGCAGCGGCACCCTGGTGAAAACCCTGCTCTCCCAGGGATTGGTCGACGAGCTCACCCTGCTGATCGAACCGATCCTGCTCGGTGGCGGCAAGCGGCTCTTCCCGGAGGACGGCGCGGCCCGGCCCATGCAGCTCGTCAACGCCGTCACGGCCGGCACCGGGGTACAGGTCTGCACATACCGCCCCGCGTCGTAAGGCTGGCGCCGGTAGCTTGGCCGTCCGTCACTTCACGCCGCAGGCCTCGCGGTCAGGCCTCGATCTCTTGCCCGTCGGCCTGGAGCCGCCGCCGTACGTGCCCAGCTGCGGCGGCATCGCCAGGAGCCTGGCGGCTCAGCAGGTGATCGACGACGGCCAGACGATGGGCGGTATCGACGTTGCCGCCGAACTTGAACTTGGCCAACACCTTGTCGATGGCGATACTGATACCCAAAATGGCCCGGAGTTTGTTCTGGTGCGCCTGGGCCGGGTCGGCTACCGCGACGCCGGATTGGAAGGTCTCGAGCTGGCGGCGTAGGACGGCCGCCACGACGCCCGGCGACTCCCGCTCACTCAAGACGGTGGCGTCGCCGATCATCTGCACCGCGCCGTAGTAGGTGGTGGGGATGCCCAGGAGGGGATCCTCACCATCGACCGCTTTCCACGCCGATGGGATGAAGGCCCAGTCCGCCGCCACGCTCAAGACGACCCGTGGGTTCTCGGCCAGGGCCGCGAAGACCGGATTCGCCCGCACCAGGTGCAGCCACACCGTGTCCCCGTCGAGCACGAATTGCGTGGGAACGACAACGGGCACGTCGCGGGCGCAACCGGGGGCGACCAGATGACCGAAGGGGTTGGCTTCGACGAAGGGGCGCCACTCCGCCTCACCGAGGGTGGCGTCGACCGGGGCGGTGTACACGGAGCTAGGTGACTGCTCCTGCTCCTGCTCCGGCACCTGAATCCGCTCCTGCATCAGCACCCGCTCCGAGCTCGGCGATCGACTCGTCGCGGTGGCGCTTGTAGTCGACCTTGCCGTTCGGGGCCCGGCCGATGGTGTCGACGAAGCGCACGCGACGAGGCGCCTTGTAGGAAGCCAGACGGGCCTTGACGTGGTCGATGAGCTCGGTTTCGGTCGGGGCCGGGACGTCGGGGTCGAGCTCGACCACCGCCACGACCTGCTCGCCGAAGATCTCGTGCGGGATCCCGACCACGACGGCGTCGCGCACGGCGTCGTGCGTCTTGAGCGACTCCTCGACCTCCTCGGGGAAGATCTTCTCGCCGCCCGAGTTGATGCAGACCGAGCCGCGCCCGAGCAGGTGGATGGACCCGTCGGCCCGGACCTGTGCGAAGTCGCCGGGGATGGAGTAGCGCACGCCGTCGATGGTCTTGAAGGTACGGTCGGACTTCTCCGTATCTTTGTAGTAGCCGAGGGGGTTGCGGCCCCCCAGCGCCAGGATCCCGATCTCGTCGGAGCCGGCCGCCACTTCGCCGCTGCCGTCCTCGGTGAGCACCTTGACGTCGGGCCCCAGGGTGAACGAAGCCGTCTCCGGCGCGCTGCCCTTACCGGAGATCGACATGCCCATGCCGAGCGCCTCGGACGAGCTGAA
>DASZJQ010000032.1:0-2177 GCA_035947875.1 Acidimicrobiales bacterium | reverse complement strand
AATCGACTGCCACCCGGTGCACCGGCACAGGTGGGCCAACAAGGCCAACTCGACGGCCGGGCGGGTGGGAGGCCGGTCGCCGTTCTCGAGCGCGGCCAAGCGGAGCAGGATGCCCGGGGTGCAGAACCCGCACTGGCTGGCGCCGGTGGCCACGAAGGCGTCGACCCAGCGATCCTTGAGGTCCGGGTCCAGCCCCTCGACCGTCGTCACGGACCGTCCGGACACCCGTCGCAGCGGCGTCACGCAGGCGACGCGGGCCGAACCATTCACCCAGACGGTGCAACAACCGCACTGGCCCTGGGGGCTGCACCCGTCCTTGACCGAGCGGCAGCCCAGATCTTCACGTAGGGCATCGAGCAGCGACGCGCCGTCGTCAGCGACGGTGACCGTGGCGCCGTTCAAGGCAAAGGTGACGGCGGGCGCCGCCACGTGGTCGCTCAGCTGAGGTCGCTCAGCTGAAGGAGGACCCGCACCCGCAGGTACGGGTGGCGTTGGGATTCACAATGTGGAATCCCGCTCCCTGCAATCCGTCGCTGTAGTCGAGCGTCGAGCCGGTGAGCAGCTCGGCGCTGGCCGCGTCGACCACGACCTTGACGGCGCCGAACTCACGCACGACGTCGTCGGCCAGCGTCTCGGAGTCGAAGAACATCTCGTAGCTGTAGCCCGAGCATCCACCGGGCTTCACCGCGACGCGGAGGGCGAGGGCCTCGCCCTCCTCCTGGGCCAGCAACTCGGCCACCTTGGTGGCGGCGATGTCGCTCAGCGTCACCGGGTCCGGCTTCTTGCCAATATTGACCGAGGTGGTCATGGTCGTCACAGGAGCCTCCTTGTTACGCGCCCTGGCGGCGCAGGCCTACCCGATGAGCACCGCGCCCCGGGAACGTCACCATGTTACCGGGGTGCGAGAGGGGTTGACCACGCCTGGCCCTGGTGGACGGAATTCGCCTCCACGCAGGTACAATACTGGGATGACCCCCGGGTTGGACCCCCCTTCGCCGCCTGCCCCGCCGCCGGCTCCAGCCGTGCTCAGCCGGGAAGAGGCCGTGCGTGAGTGCCTGCGTGCGGTCATCGACCCCGAGTTGGGCGACACCATCGTCGATCTGGGCATGGTGCGCGCCATCGCCGTCACGGGCGACGACGTCGTGGTGGACATCGCGCTGACCATCGCGGCCTGCCCGCTGCGGTCGCAGATCGAGCAGGATGTGCGGGGCCAGATCGAGGCGTTGGACTGGGTGCGCTCGATGGAGATCCGCATCGCCACCATGGACGCCGACGAGAAGGCCGCCGTCATGGCGCGTGCTCGCTGGAAGGCGCGGGAGGACGCGCCGGACACGGCCATCCCTCCGACCGCGCGTGTCCTAGCCATCGCCTCGGGCAAGGGGGGAGTAGGCAAGTCGTCGATCACGGTGAACCTGGCCGTGGCGCTGGCCCAGCGCGGCCTGACCGTCGGCATCCTCGACGCCGATATCTGGGGTTTCTCCGTCCCGCGCCTGCTCGGTATGGAAAGCGGCGTGGGTGGTGTCGAAGCTCGGGGCGGCAAGATGATCCCGCTCGAGAAGCCGGTGGGTCGCGGCGTCGTACGCGTCCTGTCGATGGGGTTCCTGGCCGACGAGGAGCAGGCGATCATGTGGCGCGGCCTGGTGCTCAACCGGGCCGTGCAGCAATTCCTCCAGGATGCCCACTGGGGCGACATCGACTACCTGCTCATCGACCTGCCGCCCGGCACGGGCGACGTCCAAATGGGGCTGGCACGACTGCTGCCCCGGACCGAGATGCTGGTCGTCACCACTCCGCCCCTGGCCGCCCAGAAAGTGGCGGCCCGAGCGGCCGACATGGCGCGCAAGGGGTATCTCCGGGTGGCTGGGGTCATCGAGAACATGAGCGACTTCACCTGTGAGCACGGGACCACCTACGCTCTCTTCGGTTCGGGTGGCGGCGCCCGCCTGGCCCATTCCCTCGGCGTGCCGCTCATCGGCTCCATTCCGCTGCACGCCGATCTGGCGGAAGCCGGCGATGCCGGGATCCCGGTGGCCGGTGGCGAAGGCGAGTTGGCCGGCATCTTCGCCGAAGTGGCCCGGGTGCTGGCCGTCGATGTGGCGCCGTTGCTCGAGACCTCGTCGTGTTCGGCCCGGTTGATCGAACGGGTGGAGGCGGCCGTGGCCAGCGGGGACGAACCG
>DASZJQ010000031.1:0-5782 GCA_035947875.1 Acidimicrobiales bacterium | reverse complement strand
GCTCACGGCCGACTACTCGGTCGCCACCCCGGTCAACTGGACCGACGGTGAGGACGTGATCATCGTCCCCGCCGTCAGCGACGACGACGCCAAGGCGAAGTTCCCCAAGGGGTGGAAGGCGCTCAAGCCCTATCTGCGGGTCACCCCCCAGCCCAACCGCTGAGTCCCGGGCGGGCGCGCCCGTCCTGCCAATCGACCTTCAAGCAAGGTCCAACCGACGTTGCGACCATGCCGGCCTCCGGGCCGGCGTTGTCGCGCCGGGAGATGTCACGCACGGGGCGGGAATGTCGCAGGGCGGAATGTCGCTGGGCGCGGATCTCGCCTGGGAGGAATGTCACAGCGCTGGGAAGCCACCGGGCGGGGATGTCGCCGGGGCGGGATGTCACAGCGCGATGCCACCATGGGGAGATGAACGAACCCGAAGTGTTTGCCCTGGCCGACCGGACCCTGGCCGGGGTGGTGGCCCACATCAGTCCGGACCAGTGGGACAGGACCATGCCGCCCGATTTCGCCGTCCGGGGCGGTGCCGGGGTGCCGACGCTGCGCCAGGTCATCAACTACCACGCCTATGACGACGCCTGGGTGCCCGACATGCTGGCCGGTCGGACCATGGACGAGGCCGGCTCCGCCAAGTTCGACGGCGACCTCTTGGGCGATGACCCGGTGTCCCGCTTCGACGCCATTGTGGCCGCGGCCTGTGACGCGTCGGCGCGGGTGACCGATCTGGAGCAGGTCGCCCATCTCTCGTTCGGGGACTTCACCATCCGGGAATACCTCTGGCAGATCAATTTCTTCCGGGGCGTACGGGCCCACGAGATCGCCCGGTTGATCGGGAGCGATCTTGCGCTGCCCCCCGATCTGGTGACCGGTCTCTGGGAGGAGGTGAGCCCCAACGCCGAGGAGTGGCGCGGCCTGGGCGTCTTCGGGCCGGCGGTGGTGGTGCCCGACGGTGCCCCGCTCCTCGATCGGTTGCTCGGGTTGACCGGGCGCGATCCCTACGCCGAAGCGCCGCGGCTGATCTGAGCGTCGGCCGTCGGCGGCGGTACGCGGCCGGGCTCAGGCCGTGGGCTGGGGCTCAGGGCGGCGGCGGTCCCACCAGCTCGTCGCGCAGCGTGCGCTTGAGCACCTTGCCGGCCGGGTTGCGGGGGAGGGGCTCTTGGCGGAACCAGATATGGGTGGGCACCATGAAGCCGGCCAGTCGCTGGCGCACATGGAGGCTGAGCTCCTCGGCCGTCACCTTGTGCCCCGGTCGCAGCACGATCACGGCACCGACCTCCTCGCCGAGGGTCGGTTCGGGCACGCCGATGACGGCGCAGTCGGCCACGGCCGGGTGTTCGAAGAGGGCCGCCTCCACCTGGACCGAGTACACGTTCTCGCCACCGCGAATGATCATGTCCTTGGCCCGGTCGACGATGTAGATGAAATTCTCGTCATCGAGCCGGGCCACGTCGCCGGTGTGGAGCCACCCCTGCGTGAACGTCTGCGCCGTCGCGTCCGGCCGGTGCCAGTAGCCGCGCACGACCTGGGGTCCCTTGACCCAGAGCTCGCCCCGTACGTCGGGTCCGCGGGGGAGGGTCTCGTCGGGTTCGGCCCCGGGGTAGTCCTCCGGCACGATCGCCACGTCGGTCACCGGCACGGGCGGTCCCACGCTCTCGGGCTTGGCGATGTAGTCCCCGCCCGAGTTCATGGAGGTCACCGACGAGGTCTCGGTCAGGCCGTACCCGTTGGAGGGCTGCCCGATGGGCCAGGCCGCCCGGATGCGGCGGACCAGGTCCGGCGGAGCCGGGGCGCCGCCATAGGAGACGCCCCGGACAGACGAGGTGTCCGACTGGACGAATTTGGGGGAGTCCAGGACCTGCATCACCATGGCCGGCACCCCACCGAAGGTGACGATCCTCTCGCGCTCGATCAGCTCCAGGGCCCGCTCCGGATCGAAGTGGTGCATCATCACGATCTTGCCCCCGATGGCCAGGTTGGTGACCATGACGGCGTGGCACCCGGTGGCATGGAAGAGCGGGACGGAGAGAAGGTAGGACGGCTGGGTCCGGGTGGCCGAGGTGTCGGACAGCCCGCTCCCGAAGCGGAGCTGCCCCCGCGTGTTGAGGAAGTAGAGGTTCATCAGATTGGTGCAGATGTTGCGGTGGGTGCCCACCGCACCCTTGGGCCGTCCGGTGGTGCCCGAGGTGTAGAAGATGGTGGCGTCGTCCTCCGGGTCGAGGGTGAGGTCGGGGGGCGAGGCGTTCCCATCGATCTCGCCCAGCGCCAGGGCAAAGGGCCATTCGCTGAAGGACGTCGACCCTTCGGCTGCCGGGATCACGTCAGGCGGCGTGCCCGCCGATGACGACCGGTGCTCGTCGGCCACGATGAGGGTGGTGAATCCATCCAGGTCGCCCAGGACGGGACGCAGGCGCGCCGCTCGCTCCTGGTCGACGAAGGCGACCTTGGAGCCGGAGTCCTCCAGGCCGTAGTGCAGCTCCTCGGCCGACCACCAGGCGTTGAGGGGGACCACGATGGCGCCGGCCAGGGTGGCGGCCCAGAACGCCATGACCCACTCGGGCAGATTTCGCATGACGATGGCGACCCGGTCGCCCGGCTCGACCCCGAAGGCATGCTGCAGGCGATGGGCCAGGCTGCAGGCGATGCGGTAGTGCTCGGCGAAGGTGGTGCGCTCATCCTCGTAGACCAGGAAGGTGGCGTCGCCGTGCTGCAGGGACAGGTCGAGAACGGCGCGCAACGACGGTGGTGCGTTCTTCCAGGTGCGGGTGGGCACGCCCCGGATCGTGAGCTCTTCCATCTCGAAGATCTGTCCCGGTGCGGTCAGGGTGGCATTCGCCTCGGCGATGCTGACCGTCGGCGAGTCGTTCTTCTTGGGCTCACGGTTCTTTGGCTCACGGACTTCGGTCACGCGGTTCCTTCCTCACTCGGCGCGGCAGGGACGAAGAGCGTGGTCCGGTAGTACGCCAGCTCCGCCACGCTCTCCCTGATGTCCTGGAGGGCGCGATGGCCACCCTTCTTGATCGGTGCGTTCTTGAGGATCTCGGGATGCCAGCGCCGGCAGAGCTCCTTGATGGTGGAGACATCGATGGAGCGGTAGTTGAGGAAGTCCTCCACCTCGGGCAGGTGGGCGGCCAGGAAGCGCCGGTCCGTGCCGATGGAGTTCCCGGCCAGGGGAACCGTCGACGGTTCGGGCAGGTGGAGCTTCAAGAAGTCGAGCGTCATGGTGCCCGCCTCTTGCAGGGTCAAGGTGGACGCCGTGATGGCCGCGAGCAGGCCCGATCGGGTGTGCATGGCGGTGACGTACTCGTCCATCTCGTTCAACTGTTCGGGCGTGGCATGCACGATCATGTCGGGACCCTCGGCCACGATGGCCAGGTCGTCATCGGTGACGAGACAGGCAATTTCCACGATGGTGTGGCGGGCCGGGTCGAGTCCGGTCATCTCAAGATCGATCCAGGCCAACATGGGCGGGCATGCTACCAATGCCCTTGATCGGGCCCGGCCGGGAGTCCGGCGGCCTCGCCTTGTAGTGTCCAACGATGCTGCGCGTCCCGCTCCACCAGCTCGATCCGGATCTCGGTGTCCCCGCCTATGCCCGGCCCGGCGACGCCGGCGCGGATCTGCTGGCCCGCCACGACGTGGTGGTGCCGGCCCGGGGCGGCCGGGTGCTGGTGCCGACCGGCGTGGCGGTGGCCGTCCCCGCCGGGTACGCCGGTTTCGTCCTGCCTCGGAGCGGGCTGGCGCTGCGCCACGGCATCACCTGCCTCAACACACCGGGGCTCATCGATGCCGGGTACCGGGGGGAACTGCAGGTGATCCTGATCAACCACGATCCGGCGCACGACTACGCGGTGACCCGGGGCGACCGGATCGCCCAGCTGGTGATCATGGCGGTCGAGGAGGCGAGCTTCGCCATGGTGACGCACGAGGGATTGGGCGGGGCCAGCCGGGGGAGCGGTGGCTTCGGCCACACCGGAACATGAAGGTGCCGTGATGGAACCGCTGGAAGGAATGGACGCCGCGTTCCTGTCGCTCGAGACGTCGACCACGCCGATGCATGTCGGGGCGGTCATGGTGCTCGACCCCCCCGAGGGCACCCGGTCGCTCTTCTCGCCGTCGACCCGCTACGCCCAGGTCCGTCGGGTCATAAGCCAGCGCCTGCACATGGTCGGCCCCCTCCGGCAACGGGCCATGCGCGTCCCGTTCGGACTGCACCACCCGGTCTGGGTGGACGACCCGGACTTCGAGTTGGACGATCACCTCTCGCGAGCGAGCCTGCCCTCACCGGGTGGACCGCGGGAGCTCGACGCCTTCGTCGCCTCGGTCATGAGCCGTCGGCTCGACCCGGACCGTCCCTTGTGGGAGATGTATCTGGTCGAAGGTCTGGCCGGCGAACGCACGGCGCTGATCGCCAAGGTGCATCATGCCATCCTCGATGGCGTCAGCGGGGCGTCCATCCTGGCTGCCTTCCTCGATCTCAATCCCCGAGCCCGGATGGTGTCGTTGCCCACCGAGCGATGGGATCCCGCCCCGCTGCCCAACAGCACCCAGCTGCTGCGCCACGCCGCGGCGTCCCTCTCCCATCAGCCCGGCGTGACGTTGAGCACCGTGCAGGCCGGCGTCGAGACCGTGGCCGACTTGGGCACGCACAACCGTGCGCTGCTGAACCGGGGTGACCAGCCGCCGCCTGCCTTCTTCTCGGCGTCCCGGACGTCGTTCAACGGAGCGGTCTCCAACCGCAAGCGCTTCTCTTCCCTCTGCGTGCCGCTGGACGACGCCAAGTTGGTCCGTGGTGTCTTTGGCTGCACGGTCAACGACGTGATCCTGGCCGGAGTCGCGGGCGGCCTGCGCCGTCTGCTCGACGCGCGCGCCGAGTCCCCGGACAACTCATTGGTGGCGATGGTGCCGGTCAGCACGCGACCCGAAGGGGAGGGGGAGGCGCTAGGCAACCAGATCTCGGCCATGCTGGTGTCATTGGCAACCGATCGCGACGACCCGGTCGATCGCCTGTTGGCCATTTCCGCCGGGTCGGGCGTGGCCAAAGAACACGAGCGGCTCCATCGCGGTCGGCTCATTGGTGACCTGGCGCAAATGGCCCTGCCGGCCGTGACCACCCGTCTGGCGCGCACAGTGGCCGGCACCCGCCTGTTCGACCGGGTGCGCCCGCCGGCCAACGTGACGATCTCGGGACTGAAGGGACCGGGCTTCCCCCTGTTCTGCGCAGGGAGCCGGGTGGCCGCCATGTATCCCGTGGGACCTATTGCCGAAGGCATCGGGCTCAACGTCACCATCCTCTCCTACCTGGACCAGCTCCACTTCGGTTTAATGGGCTGCCGCAAGCTCCTCCCCGAGCTCGACGACCTGACCCTCTATGTCGACGATGCCCTGGGTGAGCTGGTGGGCTGTGCTCTCGACGCCCAGGGAGCCACCGGGTAGAGATCGGCGCGAAACCGGGGTGGGACCGAATGGGTCGTGCGGGGGATTGGGTCTTTTGAAGTACGGCCAAGTACCTCCCCTGCATACGTTCGCCCAAGTGAGATTTGACGAGTTCTCTTGCCAGGGGTGGCGCGGCTAATCTGATCTATTCACGCGGATGTGGCTCAGTGGTAGAGCATCACCTTGCCAAGGTGAGGGTCGCGGGTTCGAATCCCGTCATCCGCTCCAGAGAAGTGGCAGGTGGGATGTGGAGTCTCGGTAGATAGGCGACACCTTGGCTCCGGTACACGGGCGACACTTTCCGGACGCGGCTCCGGTACATGGGCGACACTGGCTCCGGTACATGGGC